>JAUZOE010000059.1 GCA_030706605.1 Bacteroidota bacterium | reverse complement strand
CGATAGTGCTCATGCCCCTCTGTCCATTGATCTTCAAAAGCAGTTAGTTTTTTTGTAAAACTTGTATCGTTAAATAAAGTATTGTTTTTCAGGGATAACTTTACATCATCAATAAACATTTTCCATCTTTGGCGGTAATAGGTTTTGGTAAGCCCTGCCAAACTGCGGTTAGCATAGTCCGTTAAATCTCTTCCCGGCTCACCCCATATGGTTATTATTTTCCTGGCATCCTGTTCATAATAATTTTTCTCTTTTTCATTTACTCCCAACTTTCTGGCACTCTCAATCCATTTCCCCAATAAAAAATCCTGGTTGGTAGATAGTAAGTGATCCATATCATCCAATAAGTCCAACATTGCATCGCCATTTTGCTTCAATGCTGCGGCATCTTTTTTTTCATAACTCGCCGTAAACTGATCTCTCAATACCGAAAAATAATTCCCTAATACCTGCCTTCCCACATCTACAACATCGTAATAATAATCTTTAGAGGCATCCTCTTTCGGCTCAGTTAGTAATTGCCATGCTTTCAATAAATCTTTATTATTATAATTAATAACAGGATCTGTTGTCCAGCTACTATGCCCTTTAAGTGAAGGACGTGCATTTGTCAAAGTAGCTCTGCCCAGGTCGGCAGCATCTGAGTACACAGTTTTCAACAAAATATCCCAGGCTTTAGCAACCGTATCGTTTTTTTGACCAAATCTTCTTTCAGAGAATTTTTTGATCCATTGATCAACATCAACAGGTCCCTTGCTCCAGGCTTTATCAAATACATATTCATACATCATGGGATTGACACCAAAACCTTCTGTTGTAGAACCTAAACCTTTCATGTTTTCGCCACCATTCAAAAAAGTATTTTCCATTCTTTTTTCCACTTCTCTTAAATTGCCGGACATCATTGTGTTACCTCCAAAATTGCCAAGGTAGCACCAAATATAGGGTTGCCCGTAAAATGAATTGACTAATTTCCACACTTCCGTATTATCACAGAAATAATCAAGTATGGTCATTTTTCCAATTGGCACTGCATCCAGGTAAGCCTTAATTCTTTCATTGGTCCAATTATTTCTCTGGAAATAAAATATCCAGCCCATCTGCAACCAATCAGCTTGAGGATCTATATCGGATATTGAGCCAAAAATTGTTTTTGAAACAGATGCCAGGTAAGAGGAATCCCAACTGGGAGGCGTTACTTCATTAAAAGGATCGGTACCATAAAGATGATCGGTACCAAAAGCTTTAGTTTGCTCTTCAAGAAATGCTTTTTGTATAGGTTTGAATAATGAATCGAAGGGGTCTAAAAAATAGCTATGATATGGCTGGGTAAATCCACTCCAATCTCCTAATGATGTAATCTTGGCATGGGGATATTTTGTTTTCAAAAGTTCAGGAACATGACCTGAAAAAGCGGGCAATACAGGTTTCATTCCCAATTCTCTTTCGCGCTTTACAATTTTTTTCTGTAAGGCAAATTGATTGTTCAGCCATGATTGCGGCAATGGCCCATCCCAGTGATCAATATTGGACATACGGTGCCACGGCAAATAGGCAGGGCCGGTAAAATAAGATCTTATTTCCTGATCTGTTAATCCAAATTTTTTCCAAACCTTATACCAGATGGCTTCTTGTCCTGTAATAGCGAGTGGCATATTGATCCCATTCAATGACATCCAGTCAATAAACCATTCCCATTCATCCCATTGCCACCAGGGCATTGTGTAGCCAAAGGTGCAATAATTCAGAAAAAATCTTTCGGAACAACGTGCTTCCTTTCTTATTTTTTGCAAAACCTGCGGCATTACAGCAGGAACATGGATAGAATCATTTTTAAACCAAGAAATATCTATCTGGCAAAAATGACGCAAATAATAATTAAGTCCTACAGCCATTGCATTAGCATTGTTGCCTTTGATAATTAATTTGCCATCTGTGGATTTAATTTCAAATACGTCCTGCCCTGAAGCATCAGATATTTTTTCAAACACAATACGCCGTGCAAATTGAGGAATTATTCTTCGTGTTAATGCCTTTGCGGCATTTATCTCATTAGATTGTGCAAAAACAGCTACCGGCAAAAACCATAGCAGGTTAAAAAAGAAATATTTCATTTGGGAAAAATTTTGGATCAAGGGATCGACAATGTACGAAATTTTATGTGGAAGACAAAACGGGTAATACTCAATTGCTCTTGTGAATAATGTATAATAAAGGTTACTTCGATTTCTTTAAGATATAAAAAAGCAAGGAATTTATTCTTGATTCAGAATAAAAATTTAAATGATAATTTTAAAAAATATTTATTGAAAATAATTCTATGGAGCAATATGTAATAGGGCTGGACGTTGGCACCGGCAGTGCAAAAGCTGTTGCAGTAGGCGTTAAAGGCAATTTAATAGCGACCTCCCAGTTTTATTACCCTACCTCCAACCTCGGGCCCGGATATTCAGAACAGGAACCCAAATTAATCTGGGACGCTTTCTTAAATTGTATTAAAGAAATCGTTGTCCAATTAAAGCGTATGCCTTTATCTGTTAGTATTAGCAGTTGTATGCATAGTTTAATTGTAGTTGACAGAAATCATAAAGCAATTACCCCGTTAATAACATGGGCAGACAGCAGGAGTGAGCAAATTGCCGAAGAAATAAGAAAATCTCCGCAGGCCAAAAATATTTACAAAGAAACAGGCACTCCTATTCATTCTATGTCGCCCTTGTGTAAGATTATGTGGCTTAAAGAAAATCAACCTGAAATATTTAGTAAAGCTTTTAAATTTATCTCCATTAAAGAATTTATTTGGTATCGATTATTTAATGATTACCAAATAGATTATTCTTTAGCATCAGCAACAGGATTATTTAATATTAAAAATTTAGAATGGAATATTCCTTCACTGGAATTATGTAGCATTTCGGCATTACATCTTTCGGAAATAGTTTCTACATCTTTTATCCGAAAAGATTTGAATCCATCAATCGCAGCGAGATTGCAAATTTCTGCTGATACTGATTTTTGTATTGGAGCCAGTGATGGTTGCCTGGCCAATATTGGCAGTTATGTAATGACCTCAGGAACAGCAGCCCTTACTATTGGAACCAGCGGCGCAGTAAGAATTGCCAGCAAAGTACCGGTGGTTGATTACAATACCATGATTTTTAATTATGTGCTGGATAAAGATATTTTTATTTGCGGTGGCCCGGTTAATAATGGTGGAAATGTTTTGAAATGGTTATTTAAAACATTTTTAGATAATCCTGATCCATCAGAAGATGATTATGCCGAACTTTTTAAAGATATTGAAACAATCCCGCCAGGTTGCGAAGGATTGTTATTTTTACCCTACTTATATGGAGAGCGGTCGCCAGTATGGGATGAAAAAAGCAGCGCTTTATTTTTTGGCATCAGATCTCATCATACCAGAGCACATTTTTTTAGAGCTGTCATTGAAGGTATTTGTTTTGCTTTAAAAACCATTTTAGAAATTGTGGAAGCATCTACTTCTCCCGTAAGTCAACTTAATGTAAGCGGCGGATTTATACATTCAAAAATATGGATGCAGATTCTTGCCGACATTACCGGAAAAAAAGTATGTCTTATACAAACAGAAGATGCTTCATCTATCGGCGCTGCACTGTTTTATATGAAGAGTATAAAAATGATTAATGATTACTCATCAATAAATCCTGGTGATAATAAGACAATGATTACTAACACGGACAATTATCAACTTTACCAAAAATATTATCGTGTTTTTAAAAATCTATATCAGACGTTGAAGGAATCAATGCACCAACTTCAAAAAATTAATTAATGGTATTCTGTTTCAAGGAACTGAATTTTTTGATTTAAAAGCCGCTAACCCGATAAGGAAAATAAATGGGGAAATTGTAAGTACAAACCGATTATGCCAGTCATCGCAGGTAAGTAACGTAGTGACCCAATACAATAAAATTATAAATAACAGGTAGATAGTTGCTTTATCTTTTGCTTTATACATTTTTATAAATCCGGGAATGCATAAAATATAAAACGGGTAAAAGAATATTATTAGATAGGCATTGTGCAATGGTGAATAATAATTTCTGACAAATCCAAAAAATGCAATAGTTTTTAATCGGGCTAATCTTAGAAATTGATCTTTATTATGGATTATATAATAAATCAGACCTTCCAGCGAATTCCCTTTCTCTAAAGTCTGGATATCAGCATTATGAAAGGTATTGACTCCGCAAATAATATTTTCCTGCTTAAATGGCTGCATAAAATCAAGTGAGCCACCTGTTTCAAGCATCGTATTTATGGTTACAAGAAAAATAATTACAGCACTAATGATGATAATTGCTTTTTTTCTAAATGATAAGTGCTGTAGGAAACGAAAGAAGATATATACTGCCGTTCCGCCAAAAAACAAGATTCCGGTTGGTCTGGTTATACTTAAAATAATAAGGGACAAAAATAAAATAATTATATTTCGGGTGTTGAGTTTTTTTATTCGCAATAAGTAACTACTATAGATAATTGTCAGGCTGTAAAAAATGGATTCGGTAAATAAATAAGAATTATAAAACTGATAAGTGATATTAATAAGATAGATGAAAGTTGCCCAAAAAGCGAGTAATGAGTTCTTGAGGTAATAAAATGCAAGTTGATAAAACATCCAGGCTGCTAAAAGGTTTAATAAAAGCTGTATCGCCACTATTACCACATAGCCTAAGTGTATTTTTAGGACTATTGCAATTAAGAATATTTGGGTAGAATATAGCCAGAAATTATTGCTTGTAAATTTGCCATACTGAAGAAAATATTGAGCCTCGGTAATATATTTCTCTGCCTCAAATGCGGTTACAATTCCGTTGTGCCAAATCAGAAAACTTTGAACAATTAACCAAGTGGCTCCCAATGTGATAATTGGGCTAATTTTTTGATTTAATTTTTTGATAATTTTAAATTCCATCAGTTTATACTATCTCACTTTCTTTTTTAAAAAATACATTTCAAAATAAAAGTAACTAATTATACTAAGGAGTATGCTAATAAGCAAACAACTAATAAGTGAAATCAGTGAGGATAAAGTTTCATTGATCAAAAAGTGAGAATCTAAATATTGAATGATCTTTCCTTCTAGAAATCTTAATATAATCCAATGAAAAATATATAACCCATAAGAAATTTTACCGAAAAAAATGATCCATTGCTGATTAAAAAAACTTTTCAAATAATTATTTTTTTTCCGTATTGCTACATAAATAATAATACTATACGCTATTGCCAGGAGTGTATATCCAATGGTGGACATAAAGAGATTAGAAAATTCTGTTCCATAAAATGTAACACCAGTGATTAGTGTAAGAATAAGAAAAGACAACAAATATTTGTTTGCCAATTTTGCGATCTTATTGGAAAAAAAATATAATAATCCCCCAATAATAAAACTGTCCATCCTGCAAAAGGTATTATAAAAATAAACAGGGTAATTTCCCCGGGATTCAAAATATAAGATTGATCTTCCTATAATGATACAGGCTATACATATATATAATATGGTATAAAGGTGTTTGTTTTTTAAAAAAAAATAAATAAACAAAGGCCATAAAAGGTAAAATTGTTCTTCAACTGCCAGGCTCCAAAAATGCTGTAAATGATTTTCATAAATGTGCCCGGCATTACTGAAAGGCCAGTTTTCCAGGAAAAGAAAAAATCTGATGATGTTACGAGTATAAAATTTGAATCCAGCAAAGTGTTCTTTTGAAATAAAAAAAATGACAACAATAAAAAAAAGGATGAGCACCCCATAATACAATGGCATAATTCTCAGTGCACGATTTTTGTAAAATTTATAAAAATAATTAGGGTCATCACGCGTAATTACAAGCCTGGAAGTAATTAAATATCCTGAAAGCACAAAAAAAAGATCAACCCCCGACCATCCCAATGAAAAGAAATAGAAATAGCCTCCAAAGTAATGGAAAGTAACAACAAGCAAAATGGCTAAACCACGGATTCCATCCAGTTCGGGGATATAGTTTTGATGTATGCGCTTAGAGGGTATTGAATCCATCGTTTTTATTTCGATTGGAGAGCTAATATTCTCTGAACATATTTTCCTAAAATATCAAATTCAATATTTACAACATCAGCTTCCATTATATTTTTAAAATTAGTATGTGAAAAAGTATAAGGAATTATTGCTACTGTGAATGAATGCTTTCTTACACTAAAAGCGGTAAGACTAACTCCGTTGATGCATACCGAACCTTTTTCAATAATCAGGGGAGAAAATAGCTCAATAAACTCAAAAGTAAACTCCACACTTCCCTCTTTATCTTTTTTTGCTGTACAAATAGCAGTTCCATCTACATGCCCCTGAACAATATGACCATCAAGACGGCCATTCATTTTCATAGATCTTTCCAGGTTAACTATGTCGCCAGGATTCCATAAACGTGCATTTGTTTTTTCCAGGGTTTCCTTTATCGCAGTAACTTTGTATATATCTTTTTTTATATCTTCCACTGTAAGGCAAATTCCATTATGGCTTATGCTTTGATCAACCTGTAAGTGAGAAGTAATATCGCTTTTAATAAAGAAAACACGGTTGGATTCTTCTATTGATATTTCTGTTATTTCCCCCAAAGATTCTATGATGCCGGTAAACATTCTATTGGTTTTATTTTTTTTAAAAATAGTATCTTTTTATAGTTCTTTAATTTAAAAAATTACTTTATCTTTGCACTCCTTAAAAAAATTAAAGGAAATTTTATGCTGATTATTGATTCAAAAGATTGCGAAAATATTGATAAAGCGCTAAAGAAGTACAAGAAAAAATTTGAAAAGAGCCGCACTTTATTACAACTTCGCGAACGCCAGGCTTTCATTAAGCCTTCTATTAAGAGAAGAGGTGAAGTAAAAAAAGCTGTTTATAAACAACAGATTGCCAGTGGCAAAATTGAAGTTTAATTCGGTTTTTCTACAAATTATATTATTCCGGATAGCCTAAGTTAATTAACTTTATGGTTACCGGTTTTTTTATGCCATTGACTGAAACATACTCCACTCAGGATTTTTTAAATTACCTTACTTTTCAAAAAAGGTATTCTAAGCATACCGTTATATCGTATCAAAATGATCTTAAAGGTTTTTTTGATTTTATTTTTCTTCATTATCAATCAATTGCATTAAAAGAAATTTCTGCACCAATGGTTCGATCCTGGCTGGCCAGCCTAAAAGAAAACAAAGCAGCTTCCAAAACGATCAACCGCAAAATATCTTCTCTAAAATCGTTTTTTAAGTATCAGCTTAAAATGAAGAATATAGCAGTAAGTCCTATGGCAACCACATCTTCATTAAAAGTAAGCCGCAGGCTTCCTTCTTTTATTGAGCAAAAGGATATCAATACCTTATTAACTGATACTGATTTTGGGTCTTCATGGGAAGGGAAATTGAATTATTTGATTCTTGAATTATTATACCAAACGGGTATCAGGCTAAATGAATTAATTCATTTGCAGGAGGGGCATATTGACAAACAGACCAATACAATCAAAGTATTGGGGAAAGGGAACAAAGAAAGAATTATTCCCGTAAACAATCAATTATTGCAATTAATTGACAAATATATTTCCGAAAAAAGAATTCAATTTCCGGAATCTTCAAATATCTATCTGTTGGTAAGCAAAAAAGGGAAAATCCTTTATCCCAAGTATGTTTATAATATGGTAAAGTTGAATCTTGGGAGGGTATCTACCAATGAAAGAAAAAGCCCTCATGTGCTGCGACATAGTTTTGCGACACATTTAACCAATAATGGTGCACAAATTAATGCAATCAAGGATTTATTGGGGCATAGCAGTCTTGCTGCTACCCAAATATACACACATAATTCAATTGAGAAACTAAAGGAAGTACATAAATTAGCCCATCCCAAATCGTAAAAAAGAAAGACAACTTTTGATATAATTTATTTTTGAAAAATGCGTTCTTAACTGTATCTTCAATTCTGAAAAAACCTATCTTTTAACATTAAAATTTGCTTACTTATGAGCTTATAATTTTACCCGATTATTTTTCACTTTAAAACTAAAGATTACTATGAACGTAAACATTCAAACAACACATTTTGTGGCAGACTCTAAATTGGTTTCTTATGTTGAAAAAAAACTCTCTAAGCTTCCCCAATTCCATGAGCGAATAACAAAAGTTGATGTGTTTCTAAAATTGGATAATGTAGTACATAATATAAAGGATAAAATTGCTGAGATTAAAGTTCATGTTCCCAAACACGATTTTTTTGTAAAACATTCTTCTAAATCCTTTGAAGAAAGTTTTGATTTTGCCCTTGATTCTGTAATCACTCAAATGAAGAGGCAGAAAGAAAAGATGGTAGCATAATCTTTCAATATAATAATTTTGATTTCCCCCGCTTTACGGGGGATTTTTTTTATAACAAGTCAATCTTGATGCAATCAATACCTATAAAAAATAGCAGAAAATAACAAAGGATAGATTGACAATAATTTTTTCTTTTCAAAATTTTTCCATTAAACATTTTCCATTACCTTTGCCTTCCCAAAAAATGACCTTATAGGAATATTTAATGGGAAAGTTCATTCTAAGGCTGTATTTGAGCAATTGCCAGTGTAGCTCAGTTGGCCAGAGCAGCTGATTTGTAATCAGCTGGTCGGGGGTTCGAATCCCTCCACTGGCTCTTAGGATATTTGAATTTAGGGTTTATTTGCTATCATAATTTAAAAAATTGTGTAAGTCTGTAATTATAAATTTAAATTTGGGCAGATGGCCGAGTGGTTAAAGGCGACAGACTGTAAATCTGTTCTCTCACGAGTACGTAGGTTCGAACCCTACTCTGCCCACGTTTTATATAAAGTTGGAATTTATATAAAGAGTTTTTTGAAATAATTTTGTTTGACTTCTTTCAAGCTGTTGTAGCTCAGGGGTAGAGCACTTCCTTGGTAAGGAAGAGGTCGTGAGTTCAATTCT
>JAUZOE010000058.1 GCA_030706605.1 Bacteroidota bacterium | reverse complement strand
CGCTGCTTACCGCGGTTAATGTGTAGGTAGTATTATCCATCAAAGGGATTGTAGTGGGCGACAATGCAGTTGGATTTTCTAATTTATCTGCCGGTGTCCACTGAAAGGAACTAATATTGCCTGCAATAGTTCCGTTTAATTCTAATTGGCCGCCTACATTAACCATTGTGTCCCCTGGACTAATATCAATCACCGGCGAACTTACTGTCATAAACACCATATTAGAGGTAACACTTAAACTTACGCAAGGATTGATTATAGTTAACAGGCAACTTACCTGGTCTCCGTTTGAAAGGTTCATGCTGCTAAATGTTGGAGAATTATCACCGGCATTCGTTTGGTTTACTGTCCATTGATAAACAGGATTGGCGCCTGCATTTACAGGGTTGGCATTGAAGGTAACCGTCGTGCCGGCACAAATGCTATCCGCAGAAGCATTAATGTTTACAGAGGCGGCATTAGGAGAACTATCATTGATCTTAATGTTATTGGAAATAACAGATCCGCCTGCCACACAACTTGTATTATCAGAATACACGCAGGTGATAACATCACCTGTTTTCAATGTATTGCCAGAAAAATTTGGTGAATTGACCCCTGTATTTTGTCCGTTTATTTGCCATTGAAATACTGAAGAAGGTCCACCGTTAGTAACGGTCGCATTAAAATTATTGGTTACGCAGTCGCATGCGAAGTTGTTATCTGCCGTAATATGGATAGACGGATTAATAATGTTATGGTTAGTATGTATGGTCAGGGATTTCGTTGTTTGCAAGCCTGAGTTATTGCAAGTGGGACCGCCGCTTACTACGGTACATACAATCAAATCATTATCCTGGAAATCTGACGCTGTATATACAGGACTGTTTGTACCTACGGATATTCCATTCTTTGTCCATTGATAAGTTGGATTAAGTCCTGAAAAAGTAGCGTTAGCTTTAATGACTGTTAAACTATTTGAGCAAACCAGTCCGGAAGACGGGTCAAGTGCGATTGCGGGAGGCGGCACTGAACTTAGTGGCGCAGATAATTTGATCACCCAATAATCAGTGCTTTCAACAATATACTTACCGGGCACCGGTTGATGATAGCCTTCTATATCAGGGGAGCTCGTATTTCCAACTGCTATAAAACTTCCGTCATTCAAAGGTTGAATACACCGGATCTCATCAGCATCATTGCCGCCGAAACTTTTCTGCCATTGAAGATCACCCGCATTATTAATTTTAAATGCCCATGCATCCATATTACCGGAATTACATGTTAAATCATAATTGGAAGAGGAAGAAGAACAGGCTACAACATATCCTCTATCTGGTGTAGGTTGAATAAAATACCCGTAGTCATTCCCAGTTCCCCCATAACATTTCTTCCATTGAATATTCCCTATGTTATCCACCTTCAAAATCCATATATCATCTCCGCCGGGACGATTGCTGGTAACATCCCCATCGTAAGAACCTGAGAAACCAGCCACGATATATCCTCCGTCATTCGTTACCCTGACACACCATGCTTCATCCAGTCCGGTACCTCCGTAAGTTTTTTGCCACTGAATATTCCCGGATTTATCAAGTTTTACCAGCCAGTAATCGCCTATGCCGTGATTATTTATAACATCACCATCAGTTGATTCTTCCAATCCGGCAACGATGCAACCTCCGTCTGCTGTTGACTGTATACTGTTTGCCTGATCGGATTTACTGCCGCCCAGGCATTTTTGCCAAATAAGATTCCCGGTTCCATCAATTTTAATTACCCACCAATCCATACCACCATGATTGCCCTTTACATCACCGTCGTTTGACAAAGTATGCCCGGCAATAAAATAGCCACCATCAGAGGCTATCGATAATGAAAGAGCATAATCTTCCTGGCTTCCTCCATACATTTTTTGCCAGGTTATATCTCCTTTATTATTCAATCTTACTACCCAAAAATCAAAACCGCCATGATTACCTGTTAAATTACAGTTGCGGGATGCTGCTGAGCCAGCGACCACATAACCTCCGTCTGCAGTTTGCAATATATAGGCTCCTGCTTCAGAATCCCCACCCCCTAAACATTTTTGCCATTGAATATTTCCTGATTTATCAAGTTTCACAACCCAAATGTCCCCAACTGTGGCATTGCCATGATGCCCCGTCACATCACCATTATCTGCCCCAAAGGCAGAACCAACCACAATATAGCCACCATCAGAAGTGAGTTGAATGGTATTCGCATCTTCGCCGTCATTACTACCTAAACATTTTTGCCATTGTATCTCAGGTGCCTGCGCATATAAAAAATTATGTGCTGTGATTAAAAGAAAAGATAGTAATAGAGCGAATTTTCGAATTATGTGTAGTAGTGGTGGCATCAGGATAAAAGAATAAAGGTAGAAGTTACCTATTACATTTACAATAGTACGGTGGGGTGCTTTTCCGAAGGGCAATAGTAAAGTGAAAATCCAAAACTATTCAGATCATAAATCTATCATTCTTTCTTACGTAAAAATCCCTCAATCGGATAGAAAGTTTGCCACGTGGCCAAATTGCATTTCATTAAACGAATTGCATCCCTTCAACAGGCTCAGACACGGTTTACCGCAATGGTTATACGGAAATAATAATCCTCATTATTGTTTACTTAGACCCCTCATAAATACTTTTGTGCACAGGCAATAAAATGATAGGCTATATCATGCAGCGATGGTTTGCCAGTCAAAATGGTTTTTGAGAAAATAGTAATCGGTATGTCTCATATTTGTTTTTAAGGGATAATACTTCTTTGAAGTGGGTTTGTTCCATAAAAAGTAAAGAATTTTTAATCCGGCGAGACGAACTTTAATCTTATACAAGAATTCGAATTCTTCCTAATAATATAGTATGAAACTGTCAAATCTAGCTATGTCTTAAAAAGGGATAAGGCTTTAATATGGTGCATTCTTTAATACCATCCGGGGTAAGATATGTAACTTTAATATCCCAAAATCAGGATCAGTCTCTGTATATCTTTCTAAGCTCATCATCCAATTCAAATTCATTTTGCTTATAAAATAATCCATGAAATGAATTTCCCGCTGAAACAAGGCCTTATCCAGGGCCAATTCGCGGTATCTATTAGCAAGGCCTCCCTTCAGATTAAAATTTACGATTGATTCTTCTCCAATCTCGTGTTCAACTGTTTTTTACCCAGAACCATTCTATTCCAACTTTTGCTTTTACAAATGGAAAACTAACTTTTTCAAATTCTCTTGGAACTACCGGCAACGATGTGTAAAAGGTACAGTAATCATCGTAATTCCTGAAATCCACGTCAACCTTTGTTCCACTCTTCTGAAACAGTTCTGGCTTTTCATAATTCAGTTCAAAAATATCATCACAAATTTCCCTGATCCACTTTGTTACTCTTGCAGTGTCATTTTTAAAATCCGCTGCGATCTTCTTTATGGTTATTTTTTCCTCCAGAACCTTATAAAGGTCCTTTTCTATCAACCATTTTAAGAAATCCGAATATAGTTTACCTGCTCTATGATCGGCCAATATCCTTTTATAGAGAGGCATGCAATTTAAACAGATAAGTATCTCAGGTGTGGAAGGAGTGTGATCGATTTTCCTTCTCTCTTTGGTTCGTGGCATTTTATTTAAAAAGATACTACAATCCCTGAAGTATTTAAATTATGACCTTGAGACTTTAGCAATTCGACCCTCAGCTATTACGGCCAGCTGAAATTATTTGAATTACAGGATTGGTTCAACAATTAGAATTTTTCGCAGGAATTATCAAATTTTAGTAAAAAATGTTTGGAAATTGCTTGGAAATAAAAAAGGGCTTCAAACTTGAATCGTCTGAAACCCTCTCCTGTTCTGTGGGAGCACACGGGTTCGAACCGCGGACCCTCTGCTTGTAAGGCAGTAAATTTTTATTTTCCGATTTTTATTATAAGTTACTGATGCATTGATTTTCAATATATTATATTTTTAATTCTTTTTGATTCATTTCTCTTTTTATCTATTTTTATTACATTTGTTTAAACCATGTTTAAACCAGAATAATATGAGTGCAAATATAAAAGTAGTTCTATACCCCTCAAAGACTTTAAAAAATGGTGAGCACCCTATAATGCTTAGAGTAATCAAAGACAGGAAACCAAAATATATCTCGATAGGGTTTTCCTGTACAAAAGATTTATGGGATGACAAGGAAAATTTACCAAAAAAAAAGCATGTACATTATAAAGAATTATGCATTCTTATATCTGATAAATTATCAGAAGCTCAGCGAATGGTTTTAGACTTGCAAAATGATAACAAGGACCTATCAGCGCATGAGATCAAAGGAAAACTAAAAAGGAAGGTCGTTAATAATCCATTAATCGTTGATTATTTCGATAATGTTATTAAGAGATTGATTGCTGCCGGACAAATCAAAAACGCAGAAATATACAAGGATACTAAAAGAAACCTTTCTCATTTCATTCAATCGCGACAACTTCATTTCTCAGATATTGATGTACAATTTTTAAACAGTTTTGAAGAATTTCTAAAAACTTCTGGGAAGGGAAGTAACACTATCTATATTTATTTAAGAACGCTTAGGGCTTTGCTGAATAAGGCAATTAAGGAAGACGTCTGTAGTGAAAAATATTATCCTTTTAAAAGGTTTAGCCTGTCTAAATATAGCAAGATAAAGACCCAGAAAAGAGCCATTGAAAAAAAAGATATAGATAAGATCAAAAATCTAACGCTCTCAAAGCACCCACATCTAATTGATGCAAGAAATATATTTCTTTTTAGTTATTACTGCAGAGGAATGAACTTCATTGATATTGCGTCGCTTAAATGGAAGGACATTAAAAACAATCGGCTTAGCTATAGAAGGAAGAAAACTAACGATCTTTTTAACATGGAAATTTTTGCACCAGCAAAAAATATTTTGAATTATTACAAACCGCTAACTTTTAGCAATAGAGAAAGTTATGTTTTCCCAATTTTTAATGAAAACCATATTACATCGCAAAGCATGCATAATCGAAGAACGAAAATGCTTAGGGAAGTCAATTTACGATTAAAAGAAATAGGACAATTGGCCAAAATAAAAACTGAGTTGACGACTTATGTTGCAAGACATACTTATGCAACAGTCCTGAAAAAGGGCGGCATTCCAATATCTATTATTAAAGAAGCAATGGGGCATGATAACGAAAAAACAACCCAGATATACCTGGATAGTTTTGAAAATAAAATTATCGACGAAGCAAGTAAAGTAATTCTCTAAATAAAAATAAAGGCTATGAGTTTTTCTATTGGAAATAAATTTGCGACCGATCTAGTCAATCACGTTAATTCACGTTTGGATAAAATAAAAGTTGGTTTTGAAAAGAATAGATACAAGGCAGAGTTTATTAAAGAAGAATTGGATCTAATCGAAAAAGAAATAACAACTTTGTATAATTCAGACGTGAAACTTAATACGGTTTTTCACAAAATCCAGGAGCTATTAAAAGCTGATAAAGACTTGCAGTATCAAGAAGCCATTAAATTATGCGCCTCTGAAAATAATGTGAATAGAAAATCATTATACGATTTCACACTGCAACTTAAATCTCTTTATACAATTAAGGAAAAAATAAAAGAACATTTTAATATATCCCAAAAATCGAATTCAGTAAAAAGAGAGCACTTGGAAATCACTGAAAAAACGGATACAGAAGATCAACGGAATGAGCAAACCCTTTCTCCAACAACTAAAGATTACACTATCGCTAGAAAAGTCTTAACGATGTCTTACCTATTGAATTTTATTTATGAAAGTGATGTTGAAACTTTTGAGCCTGACAAAACTAATATTGCAAGATTTATACAATCTATGGTTTCTATGCAAGATCAATCTAAGAATATCATAAATTCAAATTACTATGATAAAGTAAGAAGTCTATTTGGTAAACCCTATGACGCTAATGTGCAGGATTTAATTTATGTTAAAGAAAAATTTGAAAGCATAGGAATGAACTTATTTGTTAAACAAATTGACGCTGAACTAGTAAAGAAAAAGAATAAGAAACAATAATTTCGGGTCACCCGAACACCCACCCTGACACTTCTCCATATTTATTTTTGAAATAAAAACAAAATATGGAGAAGTTTATTATCACCACTCATGAAGATTTATCCGGCCTTATCCAGGAGGCCGTTCAAAAAGGAATTCAAAATTCACTTAGCCAGTATCAAGAAAATACAAAATTGCCTGAGCTTTTAAACATTAGTCAAGCTGCCGAATATTTAAATCTTGCCAAACAAACCTTATACGGTTTTACATCTAACAGAGAAATACCATTTATTAAAAAAGGCAAAAAGCTTTATTTCAGAAAATCAGATTTAGATAAGTGGTTGTCAGAAGGACGAAAGAGCACAAAAGCGGAAATTAATGCCGCGATCACTGAAACTTTAATAAGTACAGGAGATGAGAAAAATATTTCTCTAAAAATAAAGAAGCTAAGGAGACCGTGAAAGCAAAGAAGCAAATTGATTCTAAAGCCAATTCAACTTCCAATATTTCCCTCGATGGCATTTTAAATCATGCGAAAAAAATGCTTAATAAAAGTTTAGAATTCGCTGAGGCGAATGGGCTATTGACTTTAAAAACTGCAAATGATTGGATTGAACAAGCTAAATCGCGACCAATTCCAAAAAGGCTTTTTGGTGACTTGTGGTTCGAAGGTGAACTGTGCATTTTGTTCGCAGATACTAATTTAGGAAAGTCAAGCTTAGCGGTTCAGATAGCCGATAGTATTAGTAGGAACAAATCAATACCCAATTTTGCCTTTGATGCTCGTAAACAACCCACTGTGTATTTTGATTTTGAGCTTTCCGATAAACAGTTTGAAAACAGATATTCAAAAGACTTTGAAGATCATTATCAATTTGATAAAAATTTTAAACGCGTAGAAATAAATTCGGAGGCTATCATTCCAGAAGGGATAATTTTTGAAGAACACCTCTATAACGCAATAGAAAAGATTATCATTGAAACGAAAGCGAAAATTTTAATAATCGACAATATTACCTATCTAAGCAACCAAACTGACAAAGCCAGGGAGGCTTTGCCATTAATGAAATATTTAAAAAAACTTAAAAATAAATATGGGCTTTCCATTTTAGTTTTAGCCCATACCCCTAAAAGAGATCTATCGAAGGTAATCACCCGAAATGATTTACAGGGAAGCAAAATGCTTATAAATTTTTGTGATAGCGCATTTGCTATAGGAGAAAGCAAACTTGATAAGAACATTAGATATTTAAAACAAATCAAAGCAAGAAGCACTGAGATTATTTACGATAGCGAAAATGTATGTATTTGTGAAATCGGGAAGCCCCATAATTTCTTAAAATTCATGTTTGTAAGATTTGGAAATGAAAAAGAACATCTTAAAGAGCATACTGAAAAAGATCGTTCGGGCCTTCTGGAACAAATTAAAGAACTAAAAAAGCAAGGTATGAGCCTAAGAAAGATCGGTTCAGAACTTGGAATTACTCATATGAGAGTAAAGAGGATTTTAGATGATAACTCGTGACTGTAACGCTGTAACACTGTAACACTTGTTACAAGCGTTACAGTGACAGAGAACTAAAATGATTAAATCTAAATATATATTGCAGCCTTATAAAGGACCTAAAACACGCTACAGGTGCCCATCGTGTAACAAAGAAAGATCTTTTACTCTATATATTGACATTACTACTGGCGAAGGAATAGCCAATGACGTAGGACGCTGTAATCGAGAGATTAATTGCGGTTATCACTTTACACCCAAAATGTATTTTGAAAAAAATGGTGGATCACTTATTAAGCCATATCTAAAAAAGGAGTTCAGTAAAATAAATATTGAAAGTAATATCGTTAAACCAATTTCTAATATATCAAATTCAATTTTTGAAAAGAGCCTTTCAAATAACAAAGAAAATAATTTTATAAAATACCTGGAAGGTCTTTTTGGTTCCAGATTAACTAGCAAACTCATTAAACTTTATTCTATTGGCAGTTCAAAATATTGGAAAGGGGCAACAGTATTTTGGCAAGTAGATATTTCTGGAAAAATAAGAACTGGAAAAATTATGTTATATAATCCGGATACTGGAAAAAGGATAAAGGAACCAATTAATCACATTGCCTGGGCCCATTCTGCTTTAAACCTCAAAGACTTTAATTTAAAGCAATGCTTTTTTGGGGAGCATCTTTTGAATGCTTCAGCAAATAAACCAATTGCAATTGTTGAAGCTGAAAAGACTGCGATAATTGCAAGTGTATATTTACCCGAATTCATTTGGCTTGCAACAGGAAGCTTATCTAATTTAAATTTAGAGAAATTCAAAGTGCTCAGCAAGAGGGAAATTTATTTATTTCCTGATTTAAATTGTTACACCAAATGGAAGCTAAAAGCTTTGGAAATAAAGGAAGCTTTAGCTTGTAAAATATTTGTTTCGGATTTTCTTGAAACGAATGCTTCGACAATTGAAAAAGAAAAAGGGTATGACATCGCTGATTATTTGATAGTAAGGGATGAAAAATTCGGTTGGGCTCTATCAGGTTATTCTTATCCGATTTTTTGGGATCATTAATTTAGGTAACTCTATATCATTTGGGAATTATTATATTAATTTTTAAGGAAGCAACAGGAGGCTTTTTTTGTTTGCAAAACAAACTATAATTTGCGGATAAAATATTAATTTATGGAACTAAAAATTGACTCCGATGCATTAAATAATATTAAAGATGTATGTTGGACTAACGATATACCAATTTATCTTAACAATGATCCAAGAAAAGTAATTGGTAGCTGCAAGATTAAATTAAATAAAATTAATGGGAGACTTTACGCTCATTTGAATTTGCAAGATGACATTAGTACACATCTGTATGTGTATTTTTATGATAAAACGAAACCGGAAAACAATTGTAAAGAAATTGTAAATGTAAGTTTACATCAATCTGAATCAGACAAACATCCTACAAAATTTTTAGACGAAATGATTGTAGAATAGTTTTACTCACAGCTCTAATCATTGCTTTCAGTTGAAATAAATTTTCTCCTCGATGTATTCATCTTTATCTATTATCGTTGGTTCTTGTCTGTCAATTTTTCGTGAAATTTCCCTATATGCTCTCTAAATTAATTCTTGCTTTATTGTAATAAATAAGCCAATACGTAATGCAATTACAAAAAAGAGAGAAGCTGATATTACACCTAGTTTGATTGTAAAATAGGGATGGCATTTAATCACCTTCATTGAGGAATCTTTTTGCAAATTGAATTACACCCATTGCAATCAAGTTACAATGATTGATGAACTTGTTTTTGATTAATAAGAACTCGCTATTCCCTTTTGAAGAATTCGAATTTAAAATTAATTGCTCAAAAAATTCTGAACTCAAAGAAGAAACAATTTCAATAAATGTCAAATCATCTAACAAAGGATAAAGAGATTTAATAAATGACCATTGCTCAAGTGAAAGTGATTTCGGGTTTAGATTAAGTATTTCATCTTCCAAATTCCTTTCTACTTCGTACAACTCTCCTTCTTCATCTTCAGTTAGTTTCTTTATTGTATAACATTCTAATAGATAGTTGTCAATTGGCAGACCTTGCTTTTGTCTGAGGCCCAATCGTTGATCCACAGATTCCCATTGTAACCTTTTTCTTTCTAACTCCCTATAACGTTTAAGCATTTTCCGTTTTCTATCATAGGAAGTATAATCCTCAATAAAAAACACTTTAGGTATTTGATTTATTCCCGTTTGTTTATCTGCTAGTGCCTGGTTAATTTCATTTTTATGATTGTAACCGAATTGCTTACATCGAGATGAACAATATAATTTACCCATTCTGGGCCTCTCAAATGCATTACCACAAACGATACAATTAGTATTTACAATTTTTGATGTTACTGAAATTGTATCTAACTTGTTCCTTTCAGTTACCGGATTTGTGACCAGAATATTACCCATAAGTCAAAATTTACTTAAAATTAAAAGGATTTATTCTATAAAAGGCCCTTTTAATTATTTCAGTAAATATCAATAAGAAATCGAAAAAATATATAAGGGAAGCATTTATTTAAGAACGTTTCACGTTTAAAAATCGAACTTATGAAGGAGGTTCATGAGTTTAATTTTTCTTCATTCGATTCAGATAAAGAAGTTATAGGGTTCACTCAACTTGCACGGGAAATTTTGCGCACAAAACTGCCAAAATATTTATTGTTTGATGAAGCGTGCGATGGGAAATGAAGGCTAGCAATCTAATAGAATGAATTTTTTATGTCGCAAATACTCAAGTTTCGTATAATATTGCTTTAGCAGAATAAGTAACAACACAAGCAAACTGTAGTCGGTAATTAACAATGTCATGTTTTCGGTAAATAAGGATGTCATATGTTTTGACGTACCGGATGCATGATCTGAGATTAAAAGTACTACCGTTTATTTTGTTTTTTCAAAGATTGTTTTTCGGTGTTTCATACGGT
>JAUZOE010000057.1 GCA_030706605.1 Bacteroidota bacterium | reverse complement strand
ATGCACCCCGTTTCGGGCCTCACTAATGACGGGCCAGAGGCCATTAACCAACGGAATATTTATGAATGACGTATTGCTCGATACGAATGCCGTCACTATTGCAAAAGTTTTTGATAAAAATGGTTACAAGACAGGGTATATAGGTAAATGGCATCTTGATGGCCAGTATAGATTAAGCTACACACCTCCCGGAGAACGCAGGCAGGGATTTGAATATTGGAAAGCGGTTAATTGCGATCATAATTATAATCATTCGGTTTATTATGAAGATGATGATACCACAAAACGATACTGGAAGGGATATGATGTTTTTGCCGAAGCCAAAGATGCCGAGAAATATATTCATGCTCATGCACATTCTGATCAGCCATTTTTCCTGATGCTGGCCTGGGCGCCTCCTCATGATCCGTATCATACGGCGCCGGAGAAATACAAGGAATTATATGATTCATCAAAGATTATATTGCGGCCAAATGTTCCCGAAGAAATTGAAAAGAAAGTGCGTTACGATTTAGCCGGTTATTATTCACATATGTCAGCTATAGATGATATGGTTGGCCAGATTATAAGTACGTTAGAGAAAGAGGGTATTTTAGATAATACCATTATTTTATTTACATCAGACCATGGAGATTTAATAGGGTCTCATGGGTATTACTTTAAACAGCAGCCCTATGATGAGTCGATAAGGGTTCCGATGCTATTTCATTATTCCGGTAAGGGAGGCATTAAAAGTGGAAAATATACTGCTATGATTAATTCAGAGGATATTATGCCTACCCTTTTGGGATTAAGTGGCATAAAAGTTCCTAATACAGTAGAAGGAATTGATTTTAGTAAATATTTGCGCGGGAACGAAAAGGACCCAAAAGATACTGTTTCCATAATCACTTGTATTCAACCTTTTGGACAATGGACCAGGGCACATGGAGGAAAAGAATATCGGGGAATCCGTACGCCGCATTACACCTATGTGAGGGATTTAAAGGGACCATGGCTATTGTTTGATGATGAGAAAGACCCTTATCAATTGGATAATCTTGCAGGGAATCCCGGGTATGCAGATTTGCAATCTCATTTTGATAATTTACTAATGGAGAAATTGAAAATCACACATGATCAATTTTTACCCGGATTAATCTATGTAAAAAAATATCATTACCCGAAATTAGATGCAACAGAGACAGTGCCCTATTATTCTAATAATGCGTGGCACTTGTGAAAATAAATATTTAGTTTAACGTCAAATGCAAAATAAAATATTTTTATTAGCGGCATATATGATGCTTTTTGCTTTAGGGGTAGTAAAAAGCCAGGATAAACGGGGAATGCAATCGACTTCAACTTTACAACCCAAACACCCGAATATACTGATTATCATGACCGATCAGCAGAGTGCAACAATGCTTTCGTGTGCAGGAAATAAATGGCTGCATACTCCGGCGCTGGATATCCTTGCATCAAGAGGTGTACGGTTTGAAAAGGCTTATGCCACAAACCCGGTATGTCTTCCTTCCCGGTTTTCTATCCAAACTGGTATGTTTCCATCTGTAATTGGGGTGAGGGAAAATGACAGGCCGGTTGATAAAGAAAATGAAAAAAAACTTGATAAAATATATCCCAGGTCATTGGGAAATGTTTTTCGCAATGCGGGTTATGAAACTTATTTTGGAGGAAAGGTTCATTTGCCGATGCAAATTTCGAATGTCGAACCATGGGGATATAAGGTAATTACCCAGGATGAGAGAGAAGGCTTAGCCCGCGATGCTTCCCATTTTCTGTCAGGCCGTAAATCCGGAGATAAACCCTTTTTGTTATTTGTTTCTTTTATCAATCCTCATGATATATGTTACGATGCTATTCGTTTTGGATGGCCTGACAGTGGCCTGGCCAAACATACTCCTCCAGACTTGTTTGATGCATTGAAAATGCCGGCAGGTGTTAGTAAAAATGAATTCTTTGATAAGTATTGTCCGCCCTTGCCAGCTAATCATCAACCCATGTTTGGGGAGCCATATACTGTTGATAGCCTGATCAAATTAAGGAATTTTAGAGAGAAAGTAAGGGATGATTGGTCTGATGAAGACTGGCGGCTTCATCGTTGGGCTTATGCAAGGCTTATGGAAAGAGCAGATTTCCTTATTGGTGAGGTATTACAGGCATTAGATAAATCCGGATTAAAGGATAGTACTATAGTGATATTTACAGCAGATCATGGGGATAACGATGCCTCTCATAAGTTAGAGCATAAAACATTTTTCTATGAGGAAGCAGCGCGGATTCCCTTTATTGTTTCTTATCCCTGGTTAAACAGGAAAGGAAAGGTAGATAAACAGCATCTTGTTAGTAATGGGTTGGATATATTGCCAACTCTTTGTGATCTGGCAGGAATCGAGCCTCCTCAAGGGCTTGCCGGCAGGTCTATATTGCCTTTACTTCAGGAAAGGATAAACGTAAATTGGCGCGAACATATTTTTATGGAAAATCAGTTGGGATATCTGATCCATACGGATAGATATAAGTATGAATTGGATGATAAGAATGGAAACAAACTTAGAGAGGTTTTCTCAGATCTTCAGGTTGATCCGGGTGAAACTTTTAATATGATCAACGATTCAAAATATGCAGGAATAATCAGCCAGTTGCGTGGCGAATTGCTGGCTCACCTGGCAAAATTAAAAATCAAAGTTATTCCCCCCGGAACATAAATATTCATTAATGTTAATAATATGGGGTAATTGATAATCGAAAAATTTCGTTTCCAAAATCAACTAAAATGAAGCATGTGAAAAATAAAACCAACTTCGTTCTGAGTCTTTTAATATTAATTTCACCCGAACCTAAGGCGCAAAATAAAGTAATCAATATGAGGTTTAATATCATCCACTAATGGCGGATATGCTGCATGGTTCTTATACGGTTGAGTATCTGACTTTAAAATGAATGCCTTCTGCTGTTAGTTCGAATACCTGAGAAGCATTTACACCGATCAGGAATAAGTTTTGTAGTAATCTATTCAGAAATATTTTTTTATAAACAGTACAGTACAGGACAGTAAAGAAAATATTAATACTTAATTTACAAACTGCCCTTAAAAAATAATGGAAACTGTATAGGATTATTTTTTATTTAATTCTCCGTTTTTAATTATTAATTACGATGCCGATTGCTGCTAAATATAATGAGAAAGAGTTGCTTGCTATGGTTGCAACTGGTAATAGGCAGGCATTTACGCAGCTTTATACCACTCACCTGAATAATCTATATCGTTATATTTTCCTGTTTACCAAATCCAAAGAAGAAACAGAAGAAATCCTGCAGGAGATATTTATCAAAATGTGGGAGAACCGGGAAAAGCTACATGATGTTGACTCTGTAAAAAACTATTTATTTCGTTGTGCCAAGAATAAATTACTGGATAAGATTCGCCATTTTCAAATCAGGCAACGGGTACTTTCAGAAATCAAAAGAACAAAGAATATTTCTGAAACTACAACCATGGACCAGTGCGCCTATAGAGAATATTACCAGCTTGTTCAACAGGCTGTAGAAAAATTACCTCCCAAAAGAAAACTTATTTTTCGCCTAAATATCGAAAATGGACTTTCTCAGGATGAAATTGCCCAGAAATTAAATATCTCCAAATCTGTTGTACAAAAACAGGTGTATAGTGCATCCCATTTTGTGCGTGAATATCTTTTTAAACATGGTGAAATATCTTTCCCCATACTGGTAGCCGTCTTCTTTTTATCAGCTTTTTAGTCTTACATGATTTTTTTTGAAAAAAATATTTTTCAAAGGGTGTTTTTTAAAGGGTTAAACGTCTTTATATTATGAGGCACTAAAATGCAACCAGAAAAAATTAAGATATTTCTTGAAAAATTTGCCGTCGGTACAAATACCGAAGCAGAACATCAGCAGTTTATCGAATGGTTAAAAACTGCATCTGTTGCAGATGTTAAAGCTATTTTAGAACAGTATAATATTATTGTTTCAGGAGATACTTCATTTGCCGATGTAGTTGATTTGAATCTTATATCCGATATTGAAGCAGCTTTAGATCAATATGAATTGGGTAAAGAGAGAAGGAATGATAACGGTAGAATAATTTCCTGGCGGCTTTTCTATAAGATTGCAGCAGCTTCTTTAATAATTTTCATTTCATGTGCAGCAGCCTGGTTTGCTTTAAGAACTCCTAAAGACAATACTATAGCCAAAGCATCCCCAAAGCAATTGAAAAATGTTACGACACCGGGCGGTAATAAAGCCATATTGACTTTGTCAGATGGCTCAACCATTATCTTAGATAGTGCAAAGAACGGACAGGTAGCCCAACAAGGAGGTGCACAGATAGCTAAATTAGCGAATGGCCAATTAGTGTATAATGCATTAGATAATAAACCGGCTAAAGTTGTTTTTAATACATTGACTACTCCACGCGGGGGACAATTCAAACTTACTTTGCCTGATGGCAGTGAGGTTTGGCTCAATGCAGCCTCTTCTATTAAATATCCCACAGCATTTATTGGTAATGAAAGAAAAGTTGAAATATCCGGAGAAGCGTATTTTGAAATAGCGCATAATGCTGCAAAGCCATTTAAGGTTAGTGTAAATGGAATGGAGGTGAAGGTATTAGGAACGCATTTTAACATCAATGCGTATACTGATGAAGCCTCTGTTAAAACAACCTTACTCGAAGGAAGTGTAAATCTTACAAAAGGTAGTGCTGCTATAACATTAAAGCCGGGACAACAAGCACAGCTTGGGAATAGCGGGAATATTAAAGTGATAGATAATGTGGATATAGACCAGGTAGTAGCATGGAAGAATGGATATTTCTCATTTAACAGGTCCGACTTACAAACCGTAATGAGGCAGTTAGCAAGGTGGTATGATGTAGAGATAAATTATGAGGGGAAAATACCTGAAAGGCAATTCGGCGGCAAAATTGATCGTAATAGCAATTTGTCGGAGGTATTAAAAATACTGGAAGAAAGTAAGGTGCATTTCAGCATTGAAGAAAAGAAAATAATTGTGAGGCCGTGAAGCTGGCCTAAGAACTCATTTGGAGGGAAGTAAGTTTTGAGAAATTATAATTCTCTTTAAGCGCTAATTACTTCTCCCCTCTGTCTTAATAAGACTAAAAAATAAGAGTGGTTAACTTAATAAAAAGCCAGAAGTGGTGGAACACTTCTGGCAGCATATTTAAGTTAACTTTTATATACCTGGGTAGGCTTATTTATTCATTAACTAAAACAAATCAAAAGTATGCATTTAAACGCATTTCGTAATGGAGTTTCTTTAAAGAAGCTTATTACTACAACTAACCTTGTTTTTTGCAGGTTCAGAAAAAGAAGGCAAATTTTCCTGATTATGAAATTAGTCACTTTTTTTTTGATTGTCGCCATTCACGTAAGTGCAAAAGGAGTTGCACAGATTACGCTCACTGAGAAAAACGCTCCTTTGGAAAAGGTCTTTAATGCTATTGAAAAACAATCGGGTTACGTTTTCTTCTATGATTATGCCTGGTTACAAGAATCCAAAACGGTAAGTATTCAAGTGAAGAAAGCCCCACTTACTGAGGTGTTAAACTCTTGTTTTAAAGACCAGCCTTTAACCTATAGTATCATTGGTAAAACGATTGTTTTAAAACCAAAGGAAGAATTGAAAAGTGAAAGTTCGCTTATAGTAGAAAAACCAATCAGTTTAAATATAGAAGTATCGGGTAAAATTACAGATATAGCTACGGGCAAGCCGCTTGCAGGGGCCACAGTAAAGTTGAAAGGTTCTAATCAGGCAACTACAACAGATGAAAATGGAAATTTTAGGCTACAGGTTCCGGGTGCTGGAAGTGTTTTGGAGATTTCTTATGTGGGCTATGAAACTATAGAAGTGACAATATCAAAAGCAGGGCCTTTAAAGCTAGCATTACGGCAGAAGGAATTTAAAGCGGAAGAAATTGTTGTAATAGGATATGGTACACAAAGTAAGAAGAAGATATCTTCATCTATTTCTGAGATAAATACAGAAGGTCTAAAAGATTTGCCCATACAGAACTCAGGACAATTATTAGAGGGGAGAGCGTCAGGTTTGACGGTTAATCAAAATAATGGTGCACCTGGCTCCCCACCTACTATTTTAATTCATGGAGTTAGCTCAATAAATGCTGGAATAGGACCATTGGTTGTGATAGATGGGTTTCCTGTAGGTAACGAAATTCCGCTTAGCTTGAATCCTAGTGATATTGAAAAAATTTCTGTTTTGAAGGATGCTGCTTCGACATCTATTTATGGTGCTAGGGGTTCTAATGGTGTAATTTTAATTGAAACCACAAAAGCTAAAGAATCGCATAGTGAGGTCGATTATAATGCATCAGTAGGCTACCAATATCTTCCACAGAGTTGGAGGCCCAAAACATTAAATGCACAACAGTATGCAGAATATAATAAAGAAGTTGTAGATGAATTAAATGCACGAAATAATACGACAAAGCCCGTACCGCAAATTTTTCTTGATGTATTAAATAACCCTCAAAAATATGGAAATGGGACTAATTGGCTGGATGAATTTATACGGCAAGGTCCTGATGCACCGTTCCAAAATCACAATCTTACCCTTCGCGGTGGAAATAAGCAAATAAAAGGAGTAATATCGGGAGGTTACATGAATCAGGACGGATTGTTACCTAATTCCAATTTTAAGCGTTATTCTATTCGTACAGATGTTGAAGGTAATTTTACAAAATGGCTGAAAGCGTCAGCCAATGTATCTATGGCACGTACTGAAAATACTACTCTTCCAGCAAACGACGGGTCAAGAGGACTTCTGATGGAGTCCATAACCGCGAGTCCGCTGCAATCTCCTTATGATCAAAATGGAAAATTAATTCCTTATATTCCTGCAGATGTTCCAGGGTATTTTTCTTTTCCCAATCCTTTATACCAGGCAAAGGTTCAAAGTGCTAATACTATTGGAAGAGACGTTAATGCGGGATTGAATTTAGATATTCAGATTATAAAAGGGTTACATTATAAACCCCAGGTTTATGGAAGATTATTTACACAAGGGGAAAATACATTTACACCTACAACTGTTGGAGTTTTTGCAATAGGCTCGGCGGCTAACCTTGCTCCCGGCGCACCTCCTTATGTTAATTCAGCTTCAAACAGTAATTTTGATATTACAAATTGGGGCATCGATAATTTATTAACTTATGATAAAGTCATAGGTCATCATTCAATTGGGCTTTTAGCTGGCTATACCGCTCAAAAACAAAGTGGAGAATTATCACAAATTAATGCAACAAATTTCCCTTCTGATAATAATTTAAACTATCTCGAAGCATCACAAATAACTGCCTCTGTTTCGGATTATACAAATTGGTCTTTAGCGGCATTTTTTGGACGTATTAATTATGATTATAAAGGTAAATATCTTGCTGATATAAATTTCAGAAGAGAAGGATCTTCCAGATTTGGGAGTAATAATAAATATGGCAATTTCCCATCAGCTTCGGTTGGATGGAGAGTTTCCCAGGAAGATTTTTATCCCAAAGATTTCTTTATGAATGAATTAAAAATTAGGGCTAGTTATGGGAAAACGGGAAATAGTGCAATTGGGGATTTTGACCGTTTTGGAACAGTTCTTTCGATACCAAACCTAAGTAATATTAATAATAATTACAATTACGTTCTTAATAATTCGATTGTTACAGGTAGGGCACTTACTTCACTTGGAGATGAGAATTTAAAATGGGAAACTGCAAAGCAATTGGATATTGGTTTGACATTAGGGTTTCTACATGATCAACTTACATTTAAGGCAGATTATTATAAAAAAACAACTGATGATATGTTATTTAATGTAACATTACCATTGGCTTCAGGGTTTACATCTACCAGGGTCAATATAGGTCAGATGGTAAATAAGGGGTGGGATTTTGAAGCAAGTGCTACCCTCAGTAGTAGAAGTTTTACATGGAACAGCAATTTAAATATTTCATTATTACAAAATAAGGTAACATCAATGCCTTCGCAAATTTCAAAAATTATTTCAACCTATAATGTTACAGAGGTGGGCCAGCCCGTAGGAATGTTATATGGATACAAAATTTTGGGTATTTTCAATACACAGGCCCAGGTTGATGATCCCAAGTTAATTGGATGGCCAGGTGCCAAAGCTCTCGGAGCATATATATATGATGATGTTAATGGAGATGGAAAAATAGATGCAACGGATCAAACAGTAATTGGTAATCCTCACCCTCACGTTATTTTGGGATTCAACAATGTATTTAATTATAAAAACTTCTCACTTTCTATATTAACTACAGGTGCTTTCGGGTATCAAATTCTCCCGGAAATAAATGAGGTGCTCTACAATGAAAAGCAAAGATGGAATGTAAGTACAAAATTCTTAGATAGATGGAAATCAACCACTGATCCAGGAGCTGGCTTAATACCGGCAATTTATTATCCAGGACAGCATAATGCATCCAATATTTGGGTAGAGAATGGTGACCATATATGGATAAAAAATATTACGGTAAGTTATAAAATACCTTCTTCATTAATTAGTCGAACTAAATTTATTTCTAACCTGCGTTTCTATCTGAGTGTTCAGAATGCATTTAAGTTCACTAATTATACCGGATGGAATCCTGAAGTCAGTTATTATGGAGGGAATAATCCAACGACATTTGGTGTTGATAATTTTTCCTATCCTATCGCCCGGACGTACACTTTTGGTGTAAATGTTAATCTTTAATTTATTCATAAAAAATCTAATTATTATGAGAGAATATATAATGAAGCCGAATATAAAAATTGGAATTATAATTTTAATATTCTTTTTTATGGGATGCAAAAAGTCGTTCTTAAATATTACTCCACAACATTACACAACAGAGGGTAATTTTTATCAAACCCAGGATGATTTTATCCAGGCTACTAATGCTGTTTATGGTGATATGCAGAATTTTATTTTGAGTGCTCACTTTTTAGAAGAAGGGAGATCTGATAACACTACTTATGACAACCAACTTGATCAGGGATCAATAGGAGGAGGTAGGCAGTGGGGATTTATGGATCAATTTATTGAGAGCTCAGATGCGTCGGTTATTTCAGATGCCTGGACTATAATATATCAAAGCATTAAGGATTGTAATGTGCCTTTAAGTTACCTTCAAAATCCCGGTACAATTAATTCTTCCAATATTGACCCGGCAATTGCTCTGAGGCTTCAGGGAGAATTAAGATTTTTCAGGGCTTACTTTCATTTTATAGCAGTTCAATATTGGGGTGATGTTCCTTTGGAACTGGAACCGATTGCCACTGCAGAACAAGCTTTTGCATTAAAGAGAAATCCAATTGCTGATGTTTATAAGGCAATCATTGCTGATGCGCAATTTGCAGATTCAGTATTACCTGCAAATTATACGGGGAGCAATATAGGCAGAATTACTAGCGGCTCTGCAAAGATGCTTCTAGCTAATGTTTATATGACGCAGCATGATTATACAAATGCAAAAAATGAATTGAATGCCATTGTGAGCTCAAACCAATATCACTTACTTCCTAATTATGCTGATATATTTAATCCTGCAAATAAAAATAATGCAGAATCAATATTTGAAGTTCAATTTCAAGATGGAACAGCAGGTGAAGCCAGTAATTTTATTTACCAATTTGCGCCGGTAGGTACGAGAGGGACAGTGTTTGTAGGGCCTGGTTCAGGTGGTGGGGCAAATCTTCCTACTTTAGATATGGTGAATGCCTATGAAACAAATGATTTAAGAAAGAATGTTTCAGTTGGATCCGTAATCAGAGGTGGAAACACAGTGTATTATGTAAAGAAATATGATCATGATAGTGATCCAAATTTTGCAACGACTCCAGATGATTGGCCTGTTTACAGGTATGCTGATGTTTTATTACTACTTGCAGAAGCAATTAATGAACAGGGCTATCAAACAGGGGAGCCTTTTGATCTGCTTAATCAAATTAGAAGTCGTGCTGGCCTAGATTCTTTGACACAAAGTGATTTACCAGATCAGGATACTTTCAGGAAAGCATTGGCACATGAAAGAAGAGTGGAACTTGCGTTCGAAAACCACCGTTGGTTTGATCTCTTACGGACAGGAACAGCGATATCAGTGATGACAGCATATGGACAGATTGAAATTGCTCACCCTACTACGCCTCCATCTAGTTATCTGCCTTATAATTCAAATTCCTTTGTCATAAACCAGAATAAACTTTTATATCCAATACCAAGTAATGAACTTAATATTGATCCTAATATAAAACAGAATCCAGGTTACTAACTGTCTTATTGCCTGGGTTTACTTTGGTATTTTAAATTAGCTATCATAAATTAAAAATGTAAATGAAAAATTATATTCTTTTATTAATCACATTTAATTTTCTGCTCTTAATGTTATCATGTGAAGGACAAAAAATGAATAGAAAGCCAAATGTATTAATCCTTCATGCTGATGAATGGCGGGCACAGGCGACCGGGTATTCAGGAGATAAAAACGTTAAAACTCCAAATCTTGATAAGTTGGCTGCCACAAGTGCCAATTTTACGCTTGCTGTATCTGGT
>JAUZOE010000056.1 GCA_030706605.1 Bacteroidota bacterium | reverse complement strand
GCTTTAGTGAAATAAAAAATTTGTTTTTAAGAAAAATACATGCAGTTACATTTAAAGGATTTTTGCTGAAACTATTAATGTTTATAGTAGCATTTACTTTTAATAAACTGACTTAATAACTAGCAACTTGAATTAATTAGTAAATTATCACTCTCAACTTATAATACTTAACTTACAATAAATGGCCTCTGCGGATACTCCTTTAATGAAACAGCACAATGCGATCAAAGCAAAATATCCCGACGCGATACTGCTTTTTCGTGTAGGCGATTTTTATGAAACTTTTGGCCAGGATGCTATAACCGCTTCGCGTATTTTAGGAATTACTCTTACCAAAAGAAACAGTGCTTCTCCCACCGCTCTTGAATTAGCAGGTTTCCCCCATCATGCACTGGACACTTATTTGCACAAATTAGTAAAAGCCGGTTTCCGGGTAGCTATCTGCGACCAGCTGGAAGATCCCAAACTAGTAAAAGGAATTGTAAAACGCGGAGTAACAGAATTGGTCACTCCCGGCGTGGCAACCAATGATAAATTACTCGAGCATAATAATAATAACTTTTTATGCGGTATTCATTTTGTGGAAGAAAAAGTCGGTATCTCTTTTCTCGACATTTCTACCGGTGAATTTTTTATTGCAGAAGGGGACAAAGAATATGCAGACAAATTGTTGCAAAGCCTGGACCCGGCAGAAGTAATTTTTCAACGAAATCAACAGAAGAGTTTTAAAAATTATTTTGGAAGTAAATTCTATACTTACACACTTGACGAATGGATATTCACTGAACAATACGCAAAAGATATTTTGCTGAAGCACTTTGGTACAAAAAGCCTCAAGGGATTTGGTGTGGAAGATTTAAAGGTGGGTACTATAGCCGCAGGCGCTATTCTTCATTATTTAAAAGATACAGAACATCCTCACCTGCAACATATTACTTCTTTACAAAGAATTGATAAGGCAGATTATTTGTGGATGGATAAATTTACCATACGAAATCTTGAATTATCAGGCGGTCCCGAAAACAATAATTCCTTATTGAAAGTATTGGATAATACCGTATCGCCTATGGGCGCCCGATTGCTGAAACGATGGATGTTACTGCCACTTACAGAAATCAGCAAAATTGAGGAACGACAAAACCTAGTTGAATATTTTATTAAAACACAAGAAGAAAAAAACAAAATCAGCCAGTACATCAAGCAATCCGGAGATATTGAAAGATTAGTCAGTAAAATTCCATTAAAGAAAATAAACCCGAGAGAAGTATTGCATATTGGGAAAGGCCTTCAATTAACAGAGCAGATAAAAGAATTGTGTGATATTTCTTCCAATGAATACTTAAAAAGACTGGGCGACGCGCTAAATCCCTGTAAATACATTGCAGAAAAAATATTTAAAGAAATCATTGAGAATCCGCCAATAGCCGCTTCCAAAGGAAACATCATCGCTGAAGGCGTAAATGAAGAACTTGATGATCTAAAAAATATAGTGACTCACGGTAAAGAGCACCTGCTGAAACTACAGCAAAAGGAAACAGAAATAACCGGGATATCTTCTTTAAAAATAGGATTCAATAATGTGTTTGGGTATTACCTCGAGGTTACCAATACCCATAAAGATAAAGTACCTGATAACTGGATCAGGAAACAAACGCTTACCAATGCGGAAAGATACATTACGCCTGAACTAAAAGAATATGAAGAAAAAATCATGGGCGCAGAAGATAAAATTCTTCAGTTAGAACAAACTATTTTTGAACATTTATTGAATGAATTGCAGGATTATATTGCACCCATGCAAATGAACGGGCATGTACTTGCTCTGCTGGATTGCCTTACCTGTTTTGCCAACAATGCGGTTCAATTCAAATACAAAAAACCTGTGGTGCACGAAGGTCATCAACTTGATCTGAAAAGTAGTCGTCATCCGGTAATTGAAAGAAATTTACCTCCCGGAGAAAGTTATATTGCGAATGATATTTTCTTAGACCCACAGTCGCAACAGGTCATCATTTTGACTGGGCCTAATATGAGTGGAAAGAGTGCCATCCTCAGGCAAGCTGCTCTAATTACTTTAATGGCACACATGGGAAGTTTTGTACCGGCAGAAGAAGCAATGGTTCCTCAAACGGATAAAATTTTTACAAGAGTGGGCGCCAGCGATAATTTGAGTAGTGGCGAAAGTACTTTTATGGTAGAGATGAATGAGACAGCAAGTATCATCAATAACATCAGCCCACGAAGTCTGATCCTGCTCGATGAAATAGGAAGAGGTACTTCTACTTATGATGGCATTTCTATTGCCTGGAGTATTGTAGAGCATTTGCACCGTTCTGCACAGGCACCTAAAACTTTATTTGCCACGCATTATCATGAACTCAATGAACTTGAGAATAAACTGGAAAGGGTAAAAAACTTCCATATCACCAACAAAGAAGCAGGAAATCAAATTATCTTTTTAAGGAAATTAGTCCCCGGTGGAAGTATTCACAGTTTTGGTATTCACGTAGCTAAGATGGCCGGTATGCCACCTTCTCTTATAGAAAGGGCCAATGAAATTTTGAAACAATTAGAATCCAAACATGTAGATCCGTTAGAAGAACCAACTACACAGGATGGATTGAAAAAAAATAAAAAAAGCATCAAAGAAAATCTGCAGCAGTTAAGTGCCCCGCAAATGCAGTTAAGCATTTTTGATGCCCATTCACAGGCGTTTGAAGACATACGAAAAATACTGGAAGCTGTTGACATTAACAGGTTGACACCTGTGGAGGCACTGTTGAAATTACAAGAAATAAAGAGCATGGTGAAATGATGTTTAAAAACCTGCAATTGCCACTATTTAATCTTCTATTTCTTCTTTTAATTCATCAGAAATTTTTACAATTACTTTATCGATTCGATGCCCATCCATATCCACGATTTCAAATTCAAACCCCCGCCATTCAAACGTATCTCCGGTAACTGGAATTCGCTTTAATTCGTGTAAGATAAATCCCGCAAGGGTATCAAATTCATTTTCCCCTTCATTGATCCAGATCGTCTTATTAAATTTTGTCAGAAAATCATAGAATTGAATTTGCCCATCTATTAAATAGCTGCCATCTTTTCTTTCTACTATTACATATTCATCATCTTCTTCTTCGGGCATTTCTCCCACTATGGCTTTTAAAATATCTTTTACTGTTATCATCCCCTGCATACTTCCATATTCATCTACAATAAAAGCATAATGTATTTTTGTATTTTTTATTTTTTCGAGTACCTGGTAAGCCGAATTATTTTCCGGAACAAATAACGCTTTTCTTTTCAATTCTATTAAAGGAGCATCTGGTTGAAGGTATAAATCTTTTACATAAATAACTCCTATAATATCGTCTATAGTTTCATTGCAAATCGGGTAAACAGAATGTTGAAATTCGCGTATCTTTTCTTTTATAGAAGAGCGGTCTTCATTTATTTCAAATGATATAATATCAGTGCGGTGTGTCATCAGGGACGTAATGTTCCTGTCGCCAAGATGAAAAACTCTTTCTATAATGTCTTTTTCTTCTTCTTCAATAGCGCCTAATTCGCTCCCCTCATTAATCATGGCCTTAATTTCATCTTCTGTCACCTGGCTGTCCTTATGCTGTGTAATATTAAAAATCTTAAAAATTCCTGCATTTAACCCGCTTAATAACCATACCAAAGGATAAGAAATAGTGCTTAAAATTTTTATAGGTCTTGCAATCGCTTTAGCAATTTTTTCCGGGTTCAGGATGGCGATCCTTTTGGGCACCAATTCGCCAAAGAGAATGGTTAAAAAAGTCACCAAAATAACAATAATCACTGTAGCTATAGTGGCTGCATAAGGTTTTATAAAATTAATCTTTTCAAGGAGTGGCTGCAGGTAAATGCTGAATTTTGTACCGGAATATACACCTGTTAAAATGGCAATCAGGGTAATATAAATTTGGGTAGTAGATAAGAATATATCAGGATTCTCTTTAAGTTCGAGTACAATTTTAGACTTCACATCTCCCTTGGCCGCGCTGCCTTCCAGCCTGCTTTTTTTAGAAGATACTAATGCCATTTCGCACATCACAATAAAGGCGTTCAGGAAAATTAAAAGAAATAAAATAAAAAGTTCAATCATAATTACAATTTTCAGATTGGCAATGTTAACCCTATTTTAGTGTTAAATATTTTTGCCGGGATATACCCAAGAATCAATCCAACAATTGTTCCGCAAATTACATCAAAAGGAAAATGAACACCTACATATACCTGTGCGTAAGAAATTGCAAATGCCCATAAAAATAAAAAAGCCCATTTGGGACTAATATCTTTTTTAAAAGTTGTAAAAATAAACATCGCTGCAGCAAAATGATTCACCGCGTGTGACGATGTAAAACTAGAACTGACAGGACAATAACCGACCAGAAACCTGATATGGCCCACCAGGTAAGGATCATGGCAGGGACGCAGTCGCACAAAATTATCTTTGATAAGTGTACTACTCACCGTATCACTAAGACCAACATTAATAATAAAAAACAAAACCCAAAGCCATCCTTTAGCTTTATAATTAATAATTGTAAATAAAACCAAAAAAAAATAAAAAGGAATCCAAACAAAAGGTTCACGGATAAAGGGGGAAAAAAGTATCAAAAAAAGGAGTATGCCATTGGCCATTCATCTTAGAAAAAAGATGATAATCAAACTGCTTAATTACTTCCGGTAAAAAGTTAACCATGTAAATTTCTTATAAAATCATTTTAGCAAATTTACCCATTGATTAAAAAACGTTGGTAAATATTTACTTTTGCCCTTTGTGTCAATAACTTTCTCATACTAATATTTCGAATATATCTTAATAGTTCTAAATGAAAAAAACTTATTTCCCCCGGATTATTAAATGGATGTTTTTTACAGCGATCATATTTTTAGTTTTTATGACGATCATGCGTTTTGTATTTTTTCTCCATTTCAGACCAGCACAATATACATTTTCAAACAGCTTAAACGCTTTTTTACTGGGTTTAAATTTTGATACCCGGATTGTTTGCGGCATCGTACTTTTTCCATTTCTGGTGGGCAATCTTCACCTGGTTTACAAGAAAAAGCAAAGGCTGTCAGTGGGCAGTATTTTTGAATTGATCATCACCATACTGATCATGTTTTTATTAATGCTTTTTATTAAAAAGGGACATGCCTCAATAGGAATAATGACATTTGTGGGAGTATTATTTGCTTTAATACTCGTATGGCTTTTTGGCACAAAAAATTGTAACCCCTTTGAAAACAAGGTTTCAAAAAAAATTTTTAAAATTTACTTTTTCATAATTACCATTTCGCTTGTATTTCTTTATGCCGTTGACTTTGAACATTTCGATTACCTGCATCAACGCCTTGATGCCAGTGTATTAAATTATACCCAAGATGCAAAAATATCAATGAGCATGGTTTGGGAAACCTACCCTGTTTTTACTTTAATATTCCTGATAATCATTGGCACTAGCATATTCTATTGGTTAATTAACTGGTATTTCAAAAAAGTAGACCCCGCCATCTACCGTGGCCATATAGTCATCAAAATACTATTTGGATTTCTATTTGCTATTATATTAGGTATAGGTGTTTTTGGAAGAATAAACCAATATCCGTTACGCTGGAGCGATGCTTTTGCACTAAACGACGATTTCAAGGCAAATCTTTCTTTGAATCCCGTTCAAAGTTTTTTAAGCACACTCGAATTTCGGAATTCCACTTTTGATCCGGAGAAAGTAAAAGAATACTATCCTTTAATGGCAAAGTATCTTAATATTGACCATCCGGATAGCACCCACTTAAATTATAAAAGAGCTCATGAAGCAATAGCTCCTGCAAATCCCCCCAATGTAGTGATCGTAATCTGCGAAAGCTTTAGCGCTTACAAAAGCAGCATGTGGGGAAATCCTTTAAACACTACTCCTTATTTTAATCAAATGTGTAAGGATGGGATTTTCTTTGATCGCTGTTTTACGCCCGCCTATGGAACAGCCCGCGGCGTATGGGCTGTAATTACCGGCATTCCTGATGTGGAATACCCCAATACCTCAAGTCGGAATCCTGCCTATGTAGATCAACATTCTATTATTAATGATTATAAAGGTTATGATAAATATTATTTTATCGGTGGGAGTTCAAGTTGGGCAAATGTCAGGGGATTATTGACTAACAATCTTAAAGGGCTGCATTTATATGAAGAAGAAGATTATAAATCCAAGATTGTAGATGTTTGGGGCATCAGCGATAAAAGGTTATTCATGGAAGCCAACAAAGTGCTGAAAGAACAAAAGAAACCTTTTTTTGCAGTAATCCAAACGTCGGATAACCACAGGCCTTACACGATTCCTACGGAAGATAAAAAAGAATTTTCCCTGGAAAATTATCCTGTTGATTCATTAAAAAAGTATGGCTTTTACAGTAATGAAGAGTTAAATGCTTTCAGGTACACTGATTTTAGTTTTCAGAAATTTATAGAAACCGCTAAAAAAGAAGCCTATTTTAATAATACCATTTTTGTATTTGTAGGCGATCATGGAATCAGGGGCGATGCCGGGGATATGTTTCCAAAGGCATGGGAAATAGATGGATTGACTACGGAACACGTACCGTTGCTATTTTATTCACCTGCATTGCTATCGCCGCAAAGGTTTGGCAAAACCTGTTCACAATTGGATATCCTGCCATCCGTATCAGCGCTTGCACATATTTCTTATGTAAATACTACCTTAGGGAAAAATTTGTTTGATACCGTTCAGAATAATGTACGGTTTAAAAATGCCGCATTTTTATTTGATCCAAATATCAAACAAATTGGGATTGCTACAGATGAATATTGCTATGTCCACAATCTTTTAAGTGGTAAAGAAGATTTTCGTTCGGCTAAAAATAATTTGCCATTACCACAGACGGCACAGGTAGAGACAGATAAAAAAGAATTACAACAACTATCCCAGGCTTATTATGAAACTGCACGATATATGTTGCTTAACAATAAAAAAGGTACTTTAGGTAATAAATAAAGAGATTTTTATTTACGATTTTCAAATCATGTTCATTAAAGCTAAATTTCCCAAAAGCATCCCTAAGACCATTCAGTGGCTGCTGATGCTTTGGATTATTTATGTTATTATTTTTACCATTTTCAGAATTGCTACGGTTATATTATTTATCCCGGACAATGTTAATCTTACTTCATTAATTCCCTCATTCTGGCTTGGGTTTCGTTTTGATGCCAGGTGGATTTCTATCCTGCTTTTACCCATAGCTATCCTGTCTGTTTATCCAAAGTTTTCGCCATTCTTTTCTGAAAAAAATAAAAAATTCTGGTCCTATTACCTTGCCTTCACTACCCTGTTTGTATTATTTTTTTTTGGAGCCGATTTCGGCAACTTTAGTTACAACCATACCCGTATCAATGCAAGCGCATTAAATTTTGCCGAAGACCCGATCATTTCTTTACGAATGCTTTGGCAAAGTTACCCGATGGTTTGGCTCGTTACCGCATTAGGGCTTTCCGTTATCCTGATGTCGATGCTTTTTAGAAGAACTCATGTAATCACTACCAAAAGAAACCTGGCAGAAAACATACTCTCTAAAAAACGATGGCATGCCGGTGCCATCCTTTTTTTATGTTGGGGACTTTTTGGAGTTTTTTCTTTTCATCTTTTAAAATGGAATGATGCCTTTGAATTGAATAATAATTTTAAATCTTACGTGGCATTAAATCCATTACAGAATTTCTTTTCCACTTTACAATTCCGCAAGCCCTCTTTTGATGATGCCAAAGCAAAAAAATATTTCCCGGATATTGCCAACTTCCTCCAGTTAGATCAAAAAGATATTGCCGACGAAGTATATTCGAGAGATGTTTTTCCTAATAGCAAAGCGCTGGAAAGCCTACCCAACATCGTATTGGTCATTTGCGAAAGCTTTAGCATGTACAAAAGCAGCATGAGTGGCAATCCTCTTAATACCACACCTTTTTTCAAAGAAATGTGTGATAGCGGCATTTTTTTCAACCGGTGTTTTTCGCCTACATTCGGAACGGCCCGTGGTGTTTTTGCTACTTTAACCGGCATACCCGATGTTCAGCTTTCTAAATTCTCTACCCGCAACCCTGCTGCCATTCATCAGCATACCATCGTTAATGCATTTGAAGGTTACGACAAATATTATTTCCTGGGAGGCAATAGTGATTTTAATAATTTTGAAGGGCTAATGAAAAACGTCAAAAATATTAAAATATACCAGGAGGGAGATTTTAAATCAGCCCCGTTAAATGTGTGGGGCATCAGCGATAAAGATCTTTTCATGGCAGCAGATACCGTTTTTTCTAAAGAGACCAATCCATTTTTTGCCATTGTACAGACGGCCGACAATCACCGACCATTCAGTATTCCGGCAGAAGATTCAGATTTTGTAAGAAGAACTGTGAATGAAGACACCCTTCATAAGTATGGATTTGAATCTTTACAGGAATTCCAGTCTTTTTGCTATACGGATTACTGTTATAAAAAATTTATCCGGAGGGCTAAAAAGCAAAGCTGGTTTAATAATACCATTTTTGTTTTCGTGGGCGATCATGGTGTAGAAGGCGAAACATCTGCCATTTATCCCCAAAAACTGAACATGGAAAGGTTAACCGATGAAAACGTACCTCTTTTATTTTATGCCCCCGAATTATTAACGCCTGAAAAAAGGCACGAGGTGGTTTCACAAATTGATGTGTTGCCCACCATTGCAGGAATGATACACCAGCCCTATACCAATACCACTTTGGGAAGAGACCTTTTAAATTCAAAAAACAAAATGGATGCAGCTTTCATCATTCATCATGATGAAGGACGCATTGGCATTGTTACCGATGATTATTTTTTTTCAAAAAATTTAAGGATCAGTAAGGAAGAATTGTTGCCCATCAATTCCAATTCTTTTACTATTAATGCTGCACAACAAGATTCTGTAAAAAAGAAACTGTCGCAACTTACCTCGGCTATTTACGAAACCGCCAAGTGGATGCTGGTGAATAATAAAGATAAATAAATGGGGGAATGGTCATTAGCTTAAATACCCCTATATACACCAGTGGTAAAAAATAATAAATTTTAAAAACAGGAATACTATGTCTAATGAATTTAAAGTAAAAGGAAATTATCTGACATTTTCTTATATAAAGAAGTTTTCATTGATTTTATTCACATTACTATTTATTTTCACTATTTCAAACCTGCACGCTACGGGAAAGAAATTGTGGGGTTATCACCCTGGGAATGGATTTGTGGATACGTCTCCCGCTGTTAGTGACCTTGATGGTGACGGGGTAAAAGATTTGGTCTTTTGTACCGTAACCGGCCGTGTATTAGCATTGAATTCACTTGGTTTACGTATTTGGTACCATGATGTGAAAGAACCAATTTCGACTCCACCGGTTATTGCCGACCTGAATAATGATGGAGCATTAGAAGTGCTGGTTCTTACAAATAACGGAAACGTTATTTGCTTAGACGGTCTTTCCGGTAAATTCCTCTGGCACTATCAATTACCCTCATCGATTACCTGGGGAACCACTTCACTGGCGATATCCGATTTACTAAATAATGGCAAAAATGAAATAGTTGCTGCTGATAATGCCGGAAATTTAGTCTGTCTTAAAGAGGATGGAAATGTTCAATGGAGTAAGAAATTTAAGGACAAATTTAATACTGCCCCGGCTATCGGGCAACTAACAGAGAAAGGAAAGAAAAATATTTTAATCGGTAGCGATCTTTCCTCATTAATTTGTTTATCGCCTAATGGAAAGGAATTATGGAGAGTTAACGGTGAAAAATCATCAGGTTCCGGTCCTTTAATTGCTGACATAGATGGTGATAACATCCCTGAAATTCTTGTTGGAACAGGAAAAGAGTTCACTCTTTTTAATAATGTAGGAAAGAAACTATGGTCCTATAAAATGCGGGGCGACATTCATGATGCTATAAGTTTCGGTGATTTATATGGTGATCATAAAATGGAAATTATTGTTGCGGATCTGATCGGTGATGTTGTTACCTTAAGCAATACCGGGAAAGCTCTATGGACATCAAATATTACACAACGCGTACGACGGTCGGCAACTATTGCTGACATCGATGGTGATTCTAAACCTGAAGTGTTGGTTGCCGGATACAGTTCTGTGTTATATGTGTACAATAGCGATGGCTCTCTAAAAGATCAAATTCCATTGAAAGGCCCCATGAACGGATCGCCTACTGTAGTAGATTTCAGGAATGACGGGAATTTAACTGTGGTTTGCGGTGCCAATTCGGAGATCATGGCTTTTAACTGGCCTAATCAAAATCATAATTCAAACTATATTATCCCATTTGCCGAATATAGAGGTAACTCTTTACGTACAGGAGGTATTCTTAAAGAAAACAATACAATAGCCAAAGCCAATATGGAAGTTAATTTTGGCGATGTTTTCGTTGGTGATAACACTTTTAAAGTAATTGTACATAACCCTGGCAAGAAGCATTTAGACCTCAAATTAAAAATCAACAAAAACGACATTGCAAACGAGGGGGAAATTAGTTCTTCCGATACCCTGTTTTCAGAAGAAGTCAATTATACTATTTCCGGTACCAATGCTCTGAATTTCAAATTTTCATCAATACTATCAGAAAACGGGAAACCGATCATTCAAAAAGAGCGTTCCTTTTACATTGTACCCTTTGCTAAAGATATTGCCGATCTTAAGGATAAACTTGCTGCGGTACAATCACTGAATTCAGATAACCACGGTTCAAATCAGTACGTTTCAGATCAACTCATCGTTTTTTCTCATCGGTTACACGAAATCGAAGAAAAGATAAGTGTGGCAGGAACTTTACCTTTATTAGAATTAAGTGAGTTAAGAAATTCTGTTTCCTTATTGAGGAAAGCGATAACCATTTTTTATAAAATGAACCTGGCAAGCCAGGATGCAGCCAATGGTTTTGCAGCTTATTCGGCTAATCCCTGGGCACCGTTCGGTGGGGTGGATGAAATTGTGGAAAATCGAATACCAAAGGCACAAGTTTCAATTGAAGCTTTTATGGGAGAGACCCAGTCGGCTGCCATCAATATTGCTAATTTTGAAGGCCAATCGCTTACATTTCGTATCGAACCCCTTAGCCTGGTTTCAGAAAAAGATTCTACTAAGGTAATGGCAAAAGATGTCTATGAACTTCATGAGGTATTAGACGTTCCTACCCAGGCTATGGATTATTCCGCCGATGCCCTTCCTTT
>JAUZOE010000055.1 GCA_030706605.1 Bacteroidota bacterium | reverse complement strand
CTTTAGTGAAATAAAAAATTTGTTTTTAAGAAAAATACATGCAGTTACATTTAAAGGATTTTTGCTGAAACTATTAATGTTTATAGTAGCATTTACTTTTAATAAACTGACTTAATAACTAGCAACTTGAATTAATTAATGATACTATTATATGCCTGCGACAAAATTTTTTCCGGATCATAAATTAATGCCTCAATAATAGAATAAGCTAAATGACAAAAAAAGAATTTCCATTGAAAGTGGGCCTCTTCGGCATTGGTTTAGATGCCTACTGGGAACAGTTTGCCGGGCTGAAGGAAAGATTAGAATCTTATATCTCAATTGTATCTGGTAAAATTAAAGCTTACAATGTAGAGATAGTAAACCTGGGTTTGATCGATACACCCGCAAACGCATTTGAGGCGGGAAGCCAGTTTCGGAAAGAAGACGTAGATGTTATCTTTTTGTATATAACTACCTACGCCTTGTCATCAACAGTATTACCTGTAGTGCAGCGGGCAAAGGTGCCGGTAATTATTTTGAACCTGTCTCCGGAAGCATCTATTGATTATGAAGCTTTCAATAAGATGGAAGACCGGGTAAAGATGACCGGGGAATGGCTGGCCTATTGTTCTGCCTGCCCGGTACCTGAAATAGCCAACGTATTTAATCGTGCAGGAATCAAATTTCACCAGGTTACCGGTATGCTGCATGATGATGAAGAATGCTGGAATGAAATAAGAGAATGGGTGGAGGCTGCAAAAGTGGCTCACATCATGTATTACAACCGGCTGGGGTGTATGGGGCATTATTATAGCGGAATGCTGGATATATATACAGACCTCACAAAACAATATGCCCATTTCGGCGGACATATAGAGCTTATTGAAGTAGAGGAACTGTCATCTTTACGCGAAAATATTACAAAGGAAGAAATCAGTGAAAGGGTAAAACTTTTTTATCATGAATTTGATGTTCAGAAAGATTGTTCCGAAGAGGAACTGGAACGGGCAGCAAAAACTTCAGTTGCGTTAGACAGGTTAGCAGAAAAATACGGCCTGGGCTCCATGGCGTATTATTATAAAGGGACAGGGAATAAAGCTAATGAAGATACCATAAGCTCCATTATCCTGGGCAATTCACTACTAACAGCAAGGGGTATCCCGGTAGCGGGAGAATATGAAATAAAGAACGCCCAGGCAATGAAAATAATGGACAGCTTTGGGGTCGGGGGGTCTTTTACAGAGTATTATGCTATGGATTTTAAAGATGATATAGTGCTGATGGGGCATGATGGTCCGGGGCATATTGCCATAGCAGAAGGGAAAACTAAAGTGCGTCCTCTGCATGTTTATCATGGAAAAGTAGGAAATGGATTATCCGTAGAAATGTCAGTGAAACACGGGCCGATAACCTTGCTATCGGTGGTAGAAAAAGCAGATGGCGGACTAATGTTATTGACGGCAGAGGCGGAATCGGTTCCGGGACCTATTTTGGAGATTGGTAACACTAACAGTCGCTATAAATTCGCTATCGGTGCCAGGCAATTTGTGAATGAATGGAATAGTCATGGCCCTGCGCATCATTGTGCTGTGGGGGTGGGCCACATCAGTTCCAAAATTCAAAAGCTGGGTGATTTATTGAATATGGAAGTGATAAAAGTGTGTTGATTGCTTTATGACTTTCAGAAAGGATTACTTTTTTAGAAATTAATTCAGGAATGTTAATGTAAAGGCACAAGCATGACTAAAGCAGAAGGCTTTGCGATAAAGTTTGCGTCAGGCTACTTCTATATATGCCTGGACTAATTGGGGCCATAGAGGAGATACAAAGACAATTTATTTATCGGCACATATGCTACTTGTCAAATATTCATTTACTTTAGAATCAACAACTTCGGCACATTTATGTCTCAGCCGCTTACCATCCATTATTTCGTCCAAGCATATAGAAAGTTTCGCTGGCGCAAGAATGAGGCATAAGGGTGTAGCTAAGGTTCTTGTGCCTTGTAAATAAATTAATCTTAATAAAAGCAGGTGTTACGATTATTGCAGAGCACAAGAAGCCCTACCCAAAACCTTCTCCTCATTCTTGCACTATGGTGGGCCTGATGAAATACAAATTATTTTATATTTAATATTTCACCTCAGCATTCCAGCAAACCAACAAATTCCCCCGATTTCTATTTCAGTTGATTTCAGCAAAAAAATAATAACCAGCCAGGAATGCATCATTTAACTTTTTAACGCCATAATTATCTCATGTATAATATTTATACACGACAAAGCTCTCATGTATAAAAAAATGAATTATTTTTACATGACACTCCCGTCATGTATAATTCGCAATATGAATAGAGCGCCAAATAAATTAATCCCGGATAAGCCTTTTAATTCATTGCCTCTTCTGCCACCGGAAAAAGAAAAAACGGAAACAAAAAAAGTTTTGCGGCAAACGATTAATGCCTCTATTGCATTGGCTGAATTGAAAGGAGTTGCAAATACACTACCGAATCCTGAAATACTTTTAAATGCTGTTATTTTAAGAGAAGCAAAGGCCAGTTCTGAAATAGAAAATGTAATAACCACCAAGGATAAACTATACCAGGCTTTGTCGGCAAAAAGCATTGAGGCAGATACTTCAACAAAAGAGGTACTTCGTTATAGAGAGGCTGTGTTGGCTGGATTCCGGTCGGTAAAAAAGAAGGGCTTTTTAAGTTCCAATGACATTATTAAAATTCAAAAAATCCTCGAAGAAAATAATGCCGGTATAAGAAAGCTGCCGGGAACTGCATTAAAAAACGCAGCAACCAGTAAAACAATTTATACACCGCCCGATAACTATGAATTCCTTTTAAGTCTAATGAAAAATTTTGATGAATATCTAAATGAAACAGATGAATTACCTCCATTGATAAAAATGGCGATTCAACATTATCAATTTGAAAGTATTCATCCATTTTATGATGGTAATGGGAGAACCGGCAGAATTATTAATGTCCTGTATCTTATTGTTCATGATTTATTGGAAAGCCCTGTTTTATACTTAAGTAAATTTATTATAGAAAATAAATCAGATTATTACAGGCTTTTACAAGAAGTGAGAATGAAAGATAATTGGGAAGATTGGATACTTTTTATTTTGAGAGGCGTTGAAAAAACAGCGAAAGAAACGATTCAACAGGTAAAGGAGATAAATGAGCTTTTTCAATCAGCCAGTGAAAAAATTAAATTAGAAATAAAAAGGCCTTTTAATAAAGAATTACTTGAGCTTTTATTTGAACAACCTTATTGCAAAATTGATTACGTGGTTGAAAGATTAAATATTTCAAGAATTACAGCATCTAAATATCTGAAAGAATTAAAAGAGATTGGGATATTGGAATCAAAACAGGTTTGGAAAGAAACACTTTATATCAATACAAAACTTTTCATTTTATTTAAAAGCTAAGGAGGAACTGCGAAATTGTTCCGACAAAAAAACAATAACCTGCCGGGAACCCATCATTTAACTTTTCCTCTCGCAAAATATTAGAAGAGAAACATTTACTTTTATGCACAAATTTTTTCGGATGCGCGTATTTTTTTTAGTGGTTATGCTTTTCTTTTTTGTAACGGTGAAGTCTCAAACGGTTGTATCACCAGGCTTTGGTATGTATCCGCATAGTTCGTCTCTTTTGAATATCAGCCATCTTCATGGCAGCCTTTCAGCGCCCAAATGGTTTTTTAGCTCTTACCGCAGCCTGTCTACTAGCGTTTCATTTTTTAAAGGTGGCCATGCGTCTATCTTCTCTGCGCCGATGGGTTTGCAACTCAACCGCAGGCTTAACAATAATTGGTATGCTTTTGCCAACGTATCGGTAGCGCCTTCTTATATAGGCATCAACCCTTCTTACCTAAGCGGGTTTAATAAAAATTTTTCAAACAACCCCTTTAAGCAAAACAGCTTTGGTTTGTATCCCGCGGCTTCCGTGGGCGTAATGTATATGAATGATGCCAAAACCTTTTCCATCTCCGGAAGCGTGAGTGCAGAAAGAGGTTATTATCCCGGTATGCCTTTCTATCCCACTAATAATGTGGCACAACAGGCTTCATTTCCAGCCAGTCGATAAGGGTATCAGGAAAATAAATTTCTCAAGCAGCTACTTTATAGTTTGCAAACAGCAAACCAACAAATTCGCCCGATTTCAATTCCAGTGTATTTCAGCCGAAAATATCTGCCTTTTTTGGTGTTTCCAAAAACGCTTTCGCGCCGCGTGAAGCCATACTTCGCCGGTTGGTGTTCGTGCGGAGGGTTTTACGGCAAGGCAATCACCAACAACTCTTAGAGAGTTAATGAATTAAACAAAGCAAAACTTCCATTGCTTTAAATATCTTAACAATAACAAAATTTCTATATTATTACTGGCAACTATTCTCAATATTTTCCGGCCATAATTTTAGGGTAGAAGCATCTTTTAAAACCGGATAAATATAAAGACGTTATAACGGGTAGTCTTGCAACCATGGTGTCAAAGAAATAGGTAGAAGTAAATGCGTTTGTTATCATGAGTAATCACATTCATCTGATTTGGCAAATTCAGAATTGTTATGAGAGAAATGCAACACAAAGAAATTTTCTAAAGTTCGTATCGCAGACAATCCAAAGAGATTTGCAAAAATAAAATCATTTCAAAGTTTTATGAAAGCGGAAAGGAGGAGGTTGGATTTTTTTTACACATTGGATGACTTAAGATAAACGTGCGATTTGAGCTCAAAGTGATTTTGGTGATGCCGGGCTACAACATCTACCGCACGAACACTCAACATCGGCGGCCTCTTTTTGTCTTTGAAATGTTTTACATTTGAGATAAGGAGAAGGCCAACATAGGCTAAAATATTCGTTTACTTTAGAATCAACAACTTCGGCATATTTATGTCTCAGCCGCTTACCATCACATTAAAAGAAACTGTTTTTAATAAGAAAAACACCCTTGTTATTACCCCGGAATCAATCGAATATAAGAATACCAGTTTATCGAAATTAGACATTGATGAAATACGACATGGAGTTAAGAAGCTTATTTGGTTTGACGGTATTTATTTCGGAAGAAAATATTGCATTGATATAAAAAGCCATTTAGGTACTGTTATACGTATAAGACTGAATTCTGCTTATGGTATCAGAAAAAAAAATTTTATAAAAAGTATAATATTATCGTTGGCGCACTATGGGAAAATTATATGCGCGATGTGGCAGAGAGCTTTGTAAAGCGCTATAAAAACAAAATTGATTTTGATTTACTTGGCATCCTGTTTTCCCAGGCAGGAATTCAACTTACTCAACAAAGCAATTTGATATCCTGGGAAGATGTTGGAACAAAAAACTATTCCAGGTATTACGCTATTTTTTCAAAGGAAAACCCCAACAATTATAAAGCCTTTGATTATCTTGAAGATTGGAACACAGATATCGTGTATTATGTATCAAAATCTATTTTAAAGGTAAAGAAATTGGTGTGAGGCCGGAACAGGAAATAACCCTGATTTTATTTTACCCGGTTTTTGGTACAAAATCCATATCCACCGATACATTAATTTCTGTAACCAATCTTCTGCCAAGCAGTTTAGGCACCTTCACTTTAAAGCCTTCCGGTTTTACTTCAAATTGAGATTTCGCAATGATTCCATCTTTGGTAATCGTTAAAATACCCGGATGCGAAACCCACCGGGTAACGTTATGAATGGTAAAGTTTCCTCCTACCACAATCTTGTAAGTTCCCGGCTTGTTGAAATTAACATCTGAGAGGTTTAGAATTTCCCCTGTAAAATCGGTGTGAGGATATTTATCCGACTCCATATACTTTTTATCAAAGGCTTCCTCAAACGATTTTTTCTTAAAATGAAACGACTTTATGAAGGTATGGAATTCAATGGCGCCCGTCTTTGTGTCAATAGATCCCTGCACCTCATGGTTATTGGCCCTCACGCTTTCAAAAGGTTTCTGCCCAAAAAATGACACAAACCCCTGGAGGGTAACAAAATCCTGTGCCCGCAGGCAAATGCACGAAAGCAGAAAACAACAAAATAGTAATATGCGTTTCACAACATTTTTTTCAAAAACAAATATACAAGGTATATTTTGAAGAGAAGAAACCGGTGTGAAGATGTTCTTATGGTTAAAGAATATTTTGTAAATATTTCAGCCTAAAAGTATAAGCCGCTTAGGAATGCATCATTTAAGTTTTCCTCGCATTAATTAATAGAGGAGAAACCTTTACTTTTATGTACAATTTTTTCTGGATGCGCGCATTATCAATACCAATAAAAAATAAAAATTACGAGAATAACCGATGGTTTGTCCTTGAATTTTTTGGTTACTTTTTCTTTCAAGAGAAAAAGTGAGAAGCAATTGATTTATACTGAAACTGTAACGAAATCTCGTAAAGACAGCCGAAAGAAACCCCAGGCATTTGAACGGTCATTTGATTGTAAGCAGATTAGATCACAGCATTTCCTCTTAAAGAAGTTGTCTTCTATGCATAATAATCCATGTAGCGGTGTTTGGAAATTGGTAGAAGCCCTGGTTGATTATAAGGATAGCCTAGTAGGGTTTTATGATACAGGAGAACAAGGTGTATATTTGATGGATGATCAGTGAGTACTTGCAGCCCACAAGGCTAAGAACTAAGGCCAAACAGAGACAGGAGGGGAATAGTTACTATCAGTAACGGGTATGTGAAAAAATATCAGGTAACAAAATAAAAAGCCAAATAAAAATTTATCCGATACATTAACTATAACAACCTATGAAATTATTTAAAAGCTACTTTATTGGTCCATTTATCCTATTGCTGTTGCCTTTTACAATGCATGCCCAGACTGGGAAAAAACCCAACATCATCATTATTGTTGCAGACGACCTTGGATGGGGAGACCTGGGTTATCATGGAAGCGAAATTAAAACACCGAATATTGATGAACTGGCCAGGGAAGGCGTCAACTTAAACCGCTATTACAGCGCCCCCATCTGTTCTCCTACAAGAGCCGGTATCCTGACAGGGCGATACCCCAATCGATTTGGCATACGCCAGACTGTAATAAGGCCGTGGGAAGTTTTTGGCATAGACAGTTCTGAACAATGTATTCCGCAAATGCTTGCAGAAGCAGGATATAAAAACAGGGCCATTGTCGGCAAATGGCATTTGGGTATGATGAAACCCGAATACCTTCCTTTGCACAAAGGGTTTACTCATTTTTATGGATTTTATACAGGCGAGATAGATTATTTTACCCATAAAAGATCGGGAGAACTGGATTGGCACAATGACGATCAGACATCATATGACAAGGGATATTCTACCGATTTGATCACCGGCGAAGCTATTCGCTGCATTAAGAACTACAATAGGGAATCGCCTTTTTTTCTATACATAGCGTATAATGCACCTCATGCACCCTTACAGGCCAAAATGGAAGATTTACTTCTGTATGGATATAATAAAAACAAACCTGCCTACCAGGTAGCATCTTCAACTGCTTCAACGAATAATGACGAATCTGGTCTAATCCCTACACAGGGACTGGGTAATACAAAAAGACAAACCTACTCAGCCATGGTAACATGTATGGATAGGGGAATTGGGAAAATACTGAATACCCTGAAAGAATTAAAGATTGACAAAAATACTGTAGTTATCTTTCAAAGCGACAATGGCGCGGCCAAAAACAATGGCGGATCGAATGGCGCCTTACGGGGCTATAAAGTACAGGAATGGGAGGGAGGTGTAAGGACTCCAGCTATCATTAAATGGCCTGATGGGTTTAAAGGTGGCTGGGTATCTGACCAAGTGATGGGTTATGTGGACCTGATGCCTACCATCCGCGATATTGCCGGGATTACCACTGCTCCAAAAAATCCTTTTGACGGCATTAGTCTTTTGCCTTTCCTTCAAAAAAAAGTAACATCCATTGACCGGCATTTTTATCTCGGCCATGGAAGTATGGTTACCAATCAATGGAAGCTGGTAAAAGCCAAAGGAGGAAATTCAAGAATGAAACTGACTGAAGATATGCTGTTTAATATTGCGGCAGACCCGGATGAAACAACAACCGTAAAAGCACAAAACGATAAAATTTATGTCGGTTTATTAAAAGAGGTAGAGAAATATGATACCATTAAGTCGGAGGTGCCAGTACCGCCTCATGGTAAAGGCAGGAAGGATTTCATAGCGCCAAAAGAATGGAATGTAAAAAATTAAAATACTCCTCCCAGGGCGAGTCTTTACTCCGAGCCTAGAAGCCAGGCAGGGGCTTTAGATTTGCTTTCAAAAGCTTAAAGTATTACTACAATTATTACTTTTTCTTTTTTGGTTCTTTTTTCTTTTGAGAGCAAAAGAAAAGGGAAAGTTTTAGACTTTGCGCTTAGCGATATCAGTGCAGGACAAAAGATTGCTTTGTCGTGCCTTCCATGGTGCAAGAATGAAGATTAGCCTTAACTCGGGCTACTTGTGCCACTTCGTACTAACTATAGCTCAATGAAACCAATCCTTTCATCCTGCAAAAATCGCGTGCCCTGCTATACTCCCCATCTTCTTATCTCATTACAAAATCGGCGAAAATGAATTTAAAATTCCTACTCATTTAATGGATTCTTTATAAAGCAGCTCTCAAAAAATAGGCATAGTTTTATCAAATATTTTAAAGTCATTAACTTCTCAATTCAAAATAATGAAATTACCTGCCTCAAAGTTTTTGCTTATCATCGTTATTTTTTTATTGCAGGCTTGTGCAACAAGTAAAGCTCCTGTTGCAGATTCAACGACCTTTATTAATGGAGACGCTTTACCAGATGCCCCGGAACTTGCATTAAGAGGGGAATATAAAGTAGGCGTGAGAACGTTTACTCTTGTGAATAAGGGGCAGATTGATATCCTCAACTTAAAAAACGGGGTGGCTCCTTTGTACGATCGCCCACTCACAGTGGAAGTATGGTATCCGGCTGTAATTCCCGAAGGCAAAACCGTACTGACTACCTACCATGATACCTACGGCAGTTCAACTGATTCTTCAAGGCTACCGCTTACCCATTTCACTTTTAAAGGCAGGGCATTGCGTGACGCTGCGCCTGATAAAAAAGCCGCTCCATACCCATTAGTGATTGTGTCACATGGCTACCCTGGTTCAAGAGTTTTGCTAAGTTATCTTACTGAAAACCTGGCCTCAAAAGGATACGTGGTTGTGGCCATTGACCATACCGAATCTACCCATAGCGATACCAAAGGTTTTCAAAGCACCTTATTGAACAGGGCAAAAGATATTTTGTTTGTGCTTAATCAAATAGGGATATCCGGCAAAAGTAACAGTGGAGATTTTTTAGCGGGATTAGTAGATGCGGATAATACCGCGCTTATCGGTTATTCCATGGGTGGCTATGGTGTGTTGAATGCTGCAGGTGCAGGGTATAGTGAAAAAATGGAAGCTATGTTCGCAAAGATGACCGGCGGAAGTAAAGCCATTGATGTGCGTATTGCCGGCAATCCTGATTTTATATCATCCATGGATAAGCGGATAAAAGCAGTGGTGGCTTTTGCACCATGGGGTATGCAACGCGGCGTATGGGATGCAGAAGGTCTGAAGGGGTTAAAGGTACCTACCTTTTTTGTGGCGGGGAGCAAGGATGATGTTTCCGGTTACGAGGATGGTACAAAAGCGATATATGAATCATCTGTTAATGCTAACCGCTATCTTTTAACCTATGAAAATGCAAGGCATAACGTGGCCCCCAATCCGCCACCTGCTGAATTATTTAAGCCAGGAAGTTTCGCAGATTATTATCACTATGCAGAACCCGCCTGGGATCAGCGCCGTATCAATAATATTAACCAGCATTTTGTGACTGCTTTTTTAGGTGTCTATATTCAGCATAAAGACTTTAGCAAATACCTTTCTGTTGCCGACAGTACTTCTTCTTCAAAATCATGGCCGGGATTTAAGCCACGGTCATTTGTCGGGCTTCAGTTGCTTCATCAGCCGGCAGGCGAATGATATATCAAAGTATCACATCTGTTCCATGGCGCAAGTAGGAGGATTAGATTTAGCGCGGTTTATTACGGGTTCAGAATTCATTCTCCAATTGCAGTAACCATAATACTTCTTGCTCCGCCGTGATTACGATGTTCGCATAAATAAATTCCCTGCCAGGTTCCAAGCGCAAGCCTCCCGTTTGTAATTGGTATCGTCACAGAACTTCCAAGGATAGCCGCTTTCAGGTGTGCGGGCATATCATCATCACCTTCATAATTATGAATATACTCAGGGTCATTTTCCGGAACTGCTTTATTGAAAAAATATTCAAAATCCTTTCTGACCGTAGGGTCTGCATCTTCATTTATGGTCAAAGAAGCAGAAGTATGTTGTATGAAAACGTGGCAAATTCCTTTACTGAATTCCTTGATAGCAGGAAATGATTCCTCAATCTCAGAAGTGATAAGATGAAAACCTCTTTTTCTTTCTTTAAGATGAAATTGTTGCTGATGAATTTTCATAAATTTAAAATACAGTGATCCGAAGTTACAGAAAGAATGCTAAGATACATCCCCCAACTAGCGCGGATATGTAGCGAAGAAAAAGAAGCGTTGGCGTATCTGTCCCAATAAATAATTAGCGGCAAATTGTAAAGCCATCTCTAACATTTATTAATGAGCAGGAACTATCAATTTGCTGATACTGATAAAATATATTTTTCATCTTTACAGTTACCAAACGGATTTATTTTTTTAGAAAGTCAAAAGGACTCATTTGCTCAAAAACTATGCTGTACATCTGCCAGCAAGGTTAAAGCCTTGCTATCACAAATCTGCAAACCGATGGGCGTAAGCCTAACGATACCCTGCTAAGCCCTAATTCCTTTACTAAATAAAAAATAAAAATAAATTTGAGAAACCGAACGGTTGCATATATATTTGCAACCGATTGGTTTCATAAATAAATTATTTGACAAATGCGAAGAGATATTTTCCAGGCTATTGCCGACCCTACAAGACGAGCCATTATCGCATTAATTGCTTTCCAGGCAATGACTCCGAATGCTATTGCCGAAAATTTCAATACAACACGGCAAGCGGTTTCAAAACACCTCCAGATTTTGACAGAGTGCCGATTAGTGAAGCAGGAACAACAAGGTAGAGAAATTTATTATTCGCTAGAAATTGAAAAAATGAAAGAGATAGACAAATGGCTTGGACAATTCCGTAAGATTTGGGAAAGCCGGTTTAATGAACTTGACAAAGTATTATTAACAATAAAAAGTAATAAAAAATGAATAGCAACTTGAAATTTGATTTTACGGTAAATAAGGAAAACAACACTGTAAATGTAAAGCGTGAATTTGCCGGAGACCTTGAATTGGTTTGGGAAGCGTGGACCAATCCCGAAATTCTTGACCAATGGTGGGCGCCGAAACCGTACCGCACCGAAACAAAATCAATGGATTTCAGAGAAGGTGGAATGTGGTTGTATGCAATGATTAGTCCGCAGGATGAAAAGCATTGGTGCAAAAATGACTATCACAAAATAGAGCATCAAAAAAATTTCTCAGGCTTAGACGCTTTTTGCGATGAAAACGGAACCGTTAATACCGATATGCCAAGAACGTTATGGACAAATACATTTGCAGAAAATGCAGGAACAACAATCGTACACATTGTAGCAAAATATGAAAGTCTTGCCGACCTCGAAAAAATTATTGAAATGGGCTTTAAAGAGGGCTTCACAATGGCTCTTGAAAATCTTGATCAATACATTGAAGCGCAATTCAAACTTCGTCAGCAAAACAAAATCGACAACAAGGCAAGAGTGACTACCTACTTAAATTTTCCGGGAACTACCCAAGAAGCATTTTTGTTTTACAAATCGGTTTTCAAAACCGAGTTCGCAGGAAAAGGTATTCAGCGTTTTGGCGATATTCCTGCCGAAGCGGGACACCCACCCATAGCAGACGAAATAAAAAAGATGGTTTTACACGTTGAATTGCCCATAACAGGAAATCACATTTTAATGGCAACCGATGCGCCAAAAGAAATGGGCTTTACGCTTACGCAGGGAAACAATATGCACATCTGCATTGAACCCGAAACGAGAGAAGAAGCCAAACGAGTTTTTGACGAACTTTCAAATGGCGGAAACATTACCATGCCTTTGAAGGATATGTTTTTTGGCGCGTACTTCGGTGAATTTTCCGACAAGTTTGGAATTAACTGGATGATAAACTATAGCGAAAAATAAAATGACTCAAAATGAAAAAAACAAACACAATTTATTGGATTGTAACAGGATTGTTTTCAGTATTCATGTTATTATCTG
>JAUZOE010000054.1 GCA_030706605.1 Bacteroidota bacterium | reverse complement strand
CCTTTTAGCAGATCATCCACTAAACAGAAAATTGCTATAATTTTATCTTCATTAAGCATCGGTAAAGATTTTTTAAGTGTCGTAACTCAAAATTATTCTTTATCGATGTCCTTTTTAATTAGCAACTTGGGTTAATTAATTAAAAATGAATAGTATTTTTTTACTATTACATCTTATAACAATAAATACAATCGTTGGCAGCAAATTTAGAGCAATCCCTCGCCCTGGTTCGTAGCACACGAAACAATTATTTATTATATTTATTCTGTGCTTTTTTACTGATACGAAAACATAAACAAGGATGATTTTTTTCATAGAAACTGAAAGATTGATCTTGAGAGATTTGTTGCCAACTGATGCTGATGGAATGTTTGAATTGGACTCTAATGCTGATGTGCATCGATACTTAGGCAACAATCCAATAAAAACAATAGAGGAAACCCAAAAAATAATTGAAAATACTCATCAACAATATTTAGAAAATGGAATTGGCAGATGGGCAACTATTGAAAAGTCAAGCGGCAATTTTATTGGTTGGAGTGGATTGAAATTTGTGAAAGTCACTGAGAGTGGTCATACCAATTATTATGATGTTGGTTATCGTTTCATTCCTCAATATTGGGGGAAAGGTTATGCTACAGAATCGGCAAAAGCTGCGCTGAAATATGGATTCACAGAATTGAACCTGGATGAAATTATCGGGACAGCCAATGTTGAAAACATCAAATCAAGAAGAATACTCGAAAAATGTGGTTTAAAATTCGTTGAACATTATATGTGGAAAGACATTAAATGTGATTGGTTGAAAATAACAAAGGAAGAATGGGCAAAACTAAATGGCTAATAAAATCAATAATCCCCAGCCCTGGTTTGCGTGATATTTTATTTCCGCAATTTTCCTAATTGATTGTACTAATGACAATACAAAATGGATAATAATAAATACAATTGGCAGAAATGCTGTTCGCAACCTCGCTGGATTCCAGGTTCAAAACATTTTATTTTTCTATAGGCTATTACTAATTTTACCTGTAGCGTTTTCAAATCGTATTAGCATGAAAGATGAAACAAAATTGACGATAATAAAAATCATCCACACAGCTATTTGGCTCTTTTTTAATGTGGTAATATTCTATATGCTGTATGCTGTAATTGTAAACAAAATCGATTACTGGCTGTGGATTGGATATGCCCTGTTTATTTTGGAAGGTATCACTCTACTGGCTTTTAAATTCTTTTGTCCGTTAACAGTAATGGCCAGGAAATATTCTAACTCTTCAAAAGCCAACTTTGACATTTATCTTCCACATTGGCTGGCAAAATATAATAAGCTTATTTATACTTCAATTTTGGTAATCATCATTATCATAACAATCTATCAACTTCTCAAATAGCACATCTGCCAACATTCCTCCCAGGTCGTGTCTCTCCTACCAGCCGAAGCAAAGCAGGGGAATAAATGGCAACTTTACAAAGTGATAGCTTAAATTTATAAAATAGTATTTCCAAAGCACAGATACCTATCCGCACAAAAGCTATGCTGCATATCTGCGATAGTGGGGAGAAGAAAGATCATTTTGAATTAATAAAAAACAATCAAACAAATAGCCAATCATGAAATTTAGTTTTTCTAAAAAAGTAAAGCGGTATAGCGTATTCGTATTTTTTTTGATAAATATTTTTAATACCACACAAGCACAATTGGTTCCATTACCTACGGTATGGAAGTTTAAATTAGGTGATAATATGAAATGGGCCAGTCCGTTATTTAGCGATGCTGGCTGGAGCTTTAAACCGATAGGGTCAAGCTGGGCCGCAACAGGAATGAAAGATAATTTTTACGCGTGGTACCGGGTTAAAATAATTATTCCTTCAAGTATGAAAAGTGCTGAAAGTGGCAAGGGAATAAAATTAAATCTTGGTAAAATTAACGAGGTTGATCAAACATTTTTTAATGGTAAATTAATTGGACATACCGGTGCTTTGCCTCCTGCTTATGAAACCAAATGGAATGCTGAACGGGTATATACCATTCCTGAAAATGACATTCAGTGGGACAAAGAGAATTTAATTGCTGTAAGGGTTTTTAGTTCGGATGCTGGTGGCATTGGTATGTACCAAGGGCCTTATAATTATGGGCCAATCCAGTGGTCAGATTTTATTTCAGTTCAAAATAGCATTACAGAAACAGATCATAATGGTTTTATAACAAAGATTAAGTTTACTAACAGTGGCAATTATGCATTCAGCGGAGCTGTAAAATATTGGATAAAGGATAAGTACAATAAGGAAGTTTTCACCGAAACAAAACAGGTGCGGGTACTGCCGGGAAAAGGGTATGAAACCGGGGTAACCTTTTCAGATTACCAACCCGTAAACGAAGATATTTTTAAAGTTGATTACGAGGTTACGGAAAATAATACTTCAGCAACAGTAAAATATGAGCAGGTTTATTTAGCCAATAGACAGGTAGATATAAAGGTAGCCGGTGAGCCAAAGGCAATAATACCTTATATGGTTAAAGCAGCTTTTACTCCTGTTTCCTTACAAGATCAAATATTGAAGGGGTATGTAGGAAAACGCTTTATGCAAAACCTGGAAGAGCGGCTTTTGAACATAGATGAAAATGGAATAATGAGCGGGTATTTACAAAGGCCGGGTATTCATCCATGGATCGGGGAACACGTGGGTAAATACCTGGAATCAGCCTGTAATGTCTGGAAGGTTACACACAATCCCAAACTAAAGGCCCAGATGGACAGGATGATGTATGAATTGATTAATTCTCAATTGGACGATGGTTATTTGGGAACCTACACACCAGATAATTACTGGACAAGCTGGGATGTATGGTCGCATGTTTATAATCTTTATGGCTTATTGGCTTATTATACTACAACGGGCTACCAGCCTTCGCTTGAGGCTTGTAAAAGAATGGGAGATTTGTTGTGTAAAACTTTTGGAAATAAACCGGGGCAACGTGATATAATTTTAGCGGGAGAGCATGTAGGAATGGCAGCAACAAGTGTTCTGGATCCAATGGTAGAATTATACAGGTATACAGGCGAAAAAAAGTACCTCAATTTTTGTTATTATATCCTGGATTCATGGAAGCAAAAGGATGGGCCAAAAATTATCAGCACATTATTGGCAACCGGGAAAGTTAATAAAGTTGCTGATGGCAAAGCATATGAGATGCTTGCAAATTTACTTGGGTTGCTAAAATTATACAGGGTTACAGGAGATACAAGATTTTTAAACCCGGTTTTAATTGCTTGGAATGATATCGTAAAGAACAGGTTGTATATTACAGGTACTACCAGTTCCTTTGAACATTTTAAAGGTGATGGTATATTACCTGCGTCTGATAAAGATGATGTTGGTGAAGGGTGTGTAACGGTTACGTGGATACAGGTAAATCAAAACCTGTTAGACATTACCGGTGAATTAAAATATGTCGGGCAAATTGAAAAATCAATTTATAACCAGTTATTCGGAGCGGAAAATCCTGAATCCGGGTGTGTAAGTTACTTTACACCGTTGATGGGTGTAAAACCCTTTTCGTGTAGTATTACCTGTTGCACATCGAGTGTTCCCCGTGGAATAGCACTGATACCTTACTTTACATTCGGTAATGTAAAAAACGTTCCAACGTTGATGTTATATGGGCCCGCATCTTACAAAGAAAATATTACAACAGCCGATAAAAAAAATATCAACTTATCTCTTCAAATTGAAAGTAACTTCCCGGAAAGTGGCAATTCTATTATAACGGTAAATACTTCTCAAACTGCACTTTTCCCACTTGCATTAAGAATCCCTTCATGGAGCCGTTCTTTTATTGCAGAAGTAGATGGTAAAGAATATAAAGGAACAGCCAATCAATATTTAGTTATAAAACGTATTTGGGAACCAGGCCAAAAAATAAAAGTATCTTTTGAAATTCCTGTTCAAATAGTAACCGATAGCATAAATTATCCTGGCCAAATTGCATTTCAGAGAGGGCCACAGGTTCTGGCATTTGATAATTCATTAAATGTTGAATTACTAAAAAAATATCAATTTGGATCAAACCAAAAATTATTAGTAGAAAAGCCCGGAAGTAAAAGTGATGCTAATGTATTGCCCGGGCAGTGGATAGGAAGACAGGCATACACTGTACCTGTAATAGATAGAAAAAAGAAAGAAGCCAATCCACAATTCGTATTGGTTCCTTTTGCAGATGCAAGCCAGACGGGCGGAGATATAAAAGTCTGGATGCCTTTGGATGTAACCAATCAATTAATAAAAAATAATCAGTGAAAAAAATTATTGTTGTAGGCAGCGCCAATACCGATATGGTTGTAAAGTCTGCCAAACTTCCTTTGCCGGGAGAAACTTTATTAGGCGGCACTTTCTTTATGAATGCCGGTGGTAAAGGCGCTAACCAGGCGGTTGCTGCTGCAAGATTGGGAGGTAATGTTATCCTCGTAACAAAAGTTGGCAATGATATTTTTGGGAAACAAACAGTAGAAGGTTTACAAAAAGAAGGGATTAATACTGATTTTGTTTTTGTGGACGATATCGCACCATCAGGCACTGCATTAATTATGGTAAATGATGAGGGTGAGAATAGCATAGTAGTTGCACCCGGCTCCAATGCCAACCTGCTGCCTGCGGATATTTCAAACGTAAAAAATATAGCAGAAGCAGAAATAATTTTAATGCAATTGGAAATACCGATGGAAACAATTGTATCCGTTGCAAAATATGCAAAGTCAAATAATCAAAAAGTAATTATCAATCCAGCACCTGCGCAAAAACTTGATGATGAATTGCTGAATGGCTTATTCCTTATTACTCCCAATGAAACAGAGGCATCTTTATTAACCGGGATAAATATTACAGATGAAGCCACTGCTTTGCAGGCGGCAGTTATTTTTTTAAATAAAGGAGTGCAGAATGTGATTATCACATTGGGTAGCAAGGGTGCTTACTTTCAAAATGAAAATTTAAAATTAATGATCCCTGCACCTATTGTCCGGGCAATGGATACCACTGCTGCCGGCGATACTTTTAGCGGTGCAATGGCTGTGGCAATTACAGAAAATATGGATTGGGAGAATGCTATAAAATTCGCAGTGCAAGCAGCTTCCATTTCAGTAACACGTTTGGGGGCACAATCATCTGTTCCTTACAGAAATGAAATAGTAATTTAATCATATCAAAAAACAGCTTATGTTCATTGTAGAAAATTACTCGCTGGCCATTGTGCTTTGTATTATCACTATGTTCTGCTGGGGTTCCTGGGCCAATACAACAAAGCTCACTACCAAGACCTGGCGGTTTGAGTTATTTTATTGGGATTATGGTTTTGGCATTCTGCTTACTACATTGTTGCTGGCTTTTACCCTGGGAAGTGATGGCAGTGAAGGAAGGGCTTTCATTGAAGATATCAGGCAGGCTGATATGAGTAACCTGCTATCTTCGTTTGCGGGTGGCGTTATATTTAATTTAGCCAACATATTGCTTGTGGCTGCAATTGCCATCGCAGGAATGTCTGTTGCATTTCCGGTCGGAATTGGCATTGCATTGGTATTGGGTGTCATTGTAAATTATATTTCAAATCCACAGGGAAATCCTTTGTTGATATTTGGAGGAGTTGCATTAATAGCTTTAGCAATAATACTCAATGCGAGAGCCTATCAAAAGTTACAAACCAATGATACAGCAAAAGTTTCAAGGAAAGGATTGATTCTGTCTGTGGTAAGCGGATGTTTAATGGGATTGTTTTATAAATATGTTGCTGGTTCAATGGTTAGTAATTTCAATATACCCGAAGCCGGGAAACTTACTCCTTATACAGCATTGGTAATTTTTGCTGTTGGCATTGTGATCAGCAGTTTTCTTTTTAATTCTATACAAATGAAGCGTCCTTTTATCGGAACGCCGGTTTCTTTTTCCGGGTATTTTAAGGGCAAAACAAAAGACCATATAATCGGGATTTTTGGTGGCGCTATCTGGAGTGTGGGCATGTCATTGAGCATCATTGCTTCCGGGAAAGCGGGTCCTGCTATTTCTTATGGACTGGGCCAGGGAGCTACAGTAGTAGCAGCGCTTTGGGGTATTTATGTGTGGAAAGAATTTGATAAAGCGCCAAAGGGTACCAAGCCATTGTTGAATATAATGCTACTCTTATATATAGCAGGATTGGAAATGATTATAATTTCTAAATAAAGTTATTTTAAGAACTGAATCTGCACTTGTTTAGAGATGCAGCAAAGCTCCCGCCGTTGATTATAAGCATAGCTCAGCAGGATTTTATAATACGGAAGAACAAGGTGTATGTTTGATAGATGAGTTGTGATCTGTGTCCCGAGAGGCTAAGGCCAAGCGGATATACGGCAGGGGAATAAATCAGGCTTCTAAAAAATTATCTTTTACATTTCGGATATCTTTTTCAAAAACTGCTCTTTACGGCGCACAGAAACTTCTATTTGTGTATTGTCTGTAAGGGTAACCATTCCTCCCTTTCCTTTCTGATAGCTTTTTATAAAAGACAAGTTGATAAGATGAGAATTATGTACTCTGTAAAAATTGCAATCAGCAAGCAATTCTTCAAATTCTCTTAGGGTACGCGCCACCGTTATCTTCTGCTGATCTTTCAGGTAAATATGAGTGTAATTGCTATCTGATTCACATCGTATAATTTCATTTACTTCCGGAAACAATAATCCATTTCCTGTCGGGATGCTGATCTTCCTCGATACGCCGGTCATGGTTTTCAGGTTATGAAAAAGGGTTTCTATTTTTTGGGACTGTTCCTTTTGAGAAAATTTTTCTTTCAGTTTATCAATGGCGGTAACCAATTGGTTCCGGTTAACAGGTTTCAGCAGATAATCAAACGCACTGAACCGAAAAGCCTGCACCGCATATTTTTCATGAGCCGTAATGAAGATTACTTCAAAATTGATTTCGCCAATCTGTTGCAGAAGATCAAACCCGGTTTGATTTCTCATTTCTACATCCAGGAAAACAAGCCCTGGCTTCAATTCCCGGATAGCCCGCACCCCTTCTTCGACAGAATGACAGGCACCTATCTCCTTTACTGACTGACTGTAATTTTCCTTAAGTAACAAAGACAGGCTATCAATACAGTGTTGTTCATCGTCTATAATAAGGGCCTGGATCATACTGTAATCAAAAGTTTAGGGCTAAAGGTAATTTTATTTCAACATTGGTTCCCTGCTTTAGTTCATGAATTTTCATGGAGGCAAGAGGTATCTTTTTATGCCGGTTCAGAATATGAATACGCGATTGCGTAATTTTAATACCCAATGATTTTTTATGAATTCCGGGGAAGAAACTTTCTTTCTTTACGGCGTTTGGGATACCGATACCATTGTCTTCAATATTGCAAATCAGCAGATCTCCTTCCACTTTGAATTGAATGCGAATATGCCCCGGCCCCTCTTTGGCCGAAAGTCCGTGCCTGATACTGTTTTCCACAAAGGGTTGCAGCAACAACGGAGGCACCAGCGTATTCTCAATGTCTATATTGTCATCTGTTTTTATTTCAAAAGTAAACTGGTGATTTAGTCTTAAAGCTTCCAGTTCCATATACAATTCCAATGCTTTGATATCATCCGAAAGAAGGACTTCTTTTTGCTCGGAATTCTCAAGCACCAGGCGCATCAGGGCCGAAAATTTTTTGAGATAATCATCAGCCATTTTTGCGTTATTCTTCATCATATAATCGCCGATTGCATTCAGGGAATTGAAAATAAAGTGTGGATTCATCTGCGCCCTAAGCGCTTTCATTTCAGTATCGGAAACCAATGTCTTAAATTCGGCTTCTTTCTTTTCTCCCTCCGCATCTCTTTTCTTTTTATAAAGAACGATACCCGATAAGGCCGCAAGAAGTATAAAAGCGGCTCCTCCCATCAAAGCATTTTTAATGGTGCGCTGCCTCTTCAGTTCCGCCTGGTCCAAAGCTCTTTTTTTATCAAATTGAAACTGCATTTCCTTACGGGTTATTTCCTTCTTTTTTTCAGAACTGATGAGGCTGTCATTGAGTAAAATATATTCTTTATACGCATCAAGCGACAGGCGATAACGGCCTGTTTGTTCATACACTTTTTCCAGGGCATCCCAGGCCTGCCGCTGAAACTGGAGATTGCCAACCGCCTTTGATAATTCCAGACCTTCTTTTCCATATTTTTCCGCCTGCAGGAAAGCTTTGTTTTGTAATTTGAGCAGGGACATATTCACCAGCGCAGAGGCTTTCGTTACCTCGTTGCCCGTGAGGTCCGCCATCTGAATGCTTCGTGTGATATAATCCTTCGCGTTGCTGTAATTCTTTTGTTGAAGAAAAATATATCCTATTGAATTCAACACGTTTGCTGTTGCTAGGCTATCGCCATTTTTCTCAGAAATAGAAAGGCTTTCCTGGTAATCCTGCATGGCCTCATCTGCATGGCCCATGTCAAAATGTAAATGGCCCATGTTCATAAGCAATCGGCCTTCCCCGCTTTTATCCGGTAGGGTAGCCAGTATCGCTTTTGCTTTTTTATAATAGGACAACGCCTGGGCATATTCTTCCTGGTCGTGATATAAGAGCGCAATATTGGCGAGTGTTTGCCACTCAAATCTCTTGCGCTTCAGCGGCTCATTGGCAACAAGCGCTTTTTGATAATAATCAATGGCATTGACGGGATCTGATAAAACATAGGAATAACTAACTCCTTTTAGCTGGTAGGAATCCGCAATTCCTTGCGGCCATTTTATTTTTTGAGCGATACGCAAAGCTTCATCCGCATAATACATCATGCTGTCGGCCTTTGTAAAAAAGGATGCCTTTCCATATTTCAACAAAAGCAATACACGCGTGGAATCTTCGGCCTTATGATTATCTAATAGCGTTTTCAAAGAATCAATACCAGGCTCAGCAAAACTTTTGAAAGAAATAAAAAAAAGAAGGAAAAGATAGAAGAGTCGTTTCATAATTGATAAATTCAGTTGAAATCCTGGTTAATTTCAAAGATACACTGTCAGGCTTTTTTAATGAAAGGGTTTTTTATGGTTCCAAACGAGTAAGTGCTTATGTGCTACGAATAATAAAATTCTTTCTACAGATACTAAATCCAACTTGCCTCAACTACTATTCGCCGGTTAACTTTATTAAATCAAATACATCTTAGTATTCAACTATCACGTTAAACAATCAACAAAATGGAAGCAGAAGGCGCAATACCCTCACAAAAGGAAACACCTACGATAGTAAAATCGGAGATCAAAGATTTCTATAAAAAAGATGTTCTTTCGATCATCAGGAAAGTATTGCTTGAGCCGGTCAGCGGCACTTATTCGCTCTTTGAAAACCGTTCAGAGAAATCCTTTAACCAATCGCTGATATTAATGGCCTCGGCAGCATTGGTATCCATGGCCTTTGTATTCCTGATTATCCCTTCGCAAATACGCCAGTATGCACCGTGGTTTTCCATGTTGGTGAAGTCTGCATTTTTTACCATTGTGTTTCTGTTGCTGGTATCGCTTGTTTCTTTTTGTATCAAACTGATTTCGGGAAAAGCGAGTTTCAAAAATGAACTGCTTACCGGCGCTTTATGTGCTATTCCGTTTACAGCATTGATATTTCTGTTATTCTTTTTTTCTAAAATAATGATGGATGAACAAATGATCAGCAGTTTGGCTTATGGCGGTTACAGCGAAATCATTTCCAAAGCCGGTATCTTTTTGGTTTTCGTTTTCTACATTGTCCTCTTATTTATCAATATTCTGTTACAATCATTACGGGCTTCCGGAACCAAAGATGCATTGGCCTGGTACCTCTCACCAATAGGAATTTTCCTGGCTTTTTATTTAACGATTAAAATCGTTTTTATGTAAAATCATCATGAAGAATTTGTATCCATTAAAAAAGTAAAAATTTTTACAACTTTAATTCATTATAAAACTTATGAAACAAATGATAAAGACTAGATTGACTGTAAGTCTTCTGTTGCTTTCAATTACCATTATGATATTTGCCGGATGTGGAAAGAAAGACGGCAGCACTTCTTCAGATTATTATCTCCGGTTTACCGTATCAGGGAAATCATTTACTTTCAAAGGGTATCCATACGCTTCTTTTTCCCAGGATAACGGTATCTATATGGCTGGCATAGGGTCTTTCCAGGACCAGGGCGTTGGCACAAAAAATGTAGCCTCCGTTCTTATTGGCAGCCTTACAGCCATTAAGGAAGGAACTTATTCAGGACTTATTGCTCCCCCCGGAGGTGGAAATACACCCAGTATTTTCTTTTCATATATAGATGATACCGGAAAAACATTTGGTAGCCTTTATGATGACAATGCTACCAATACGGTAACCGTTACTTCACTGACCGGCACTTCTATAAAAGGCACTTTTTCCGGAAAAATATATGATATGCTTGATGCCAATGCTTCTCCAATGAGTTTCGAAGGCGATTTTTATGTAACACGCGTCAACTAATTGGTTCAAAAGATTCCGGGCGCAACAAATTGGGTTCTTCTTTCAGTCCTTTGCATTTCCATTCACCTGTTAGTGTCTAAGAGCTCCCGCCGTTGATTTCTATGATACGGGAGAACAATGCACATATTTGACAGATGATCAGTAATTACTCGCAACCGTGCCCCGCAAGGCTAAGGCCAACCAGAGACACGACAGGGGAATAAAATAATGGAAGTTGATGCAATGAGAGCAATCAAATGATTTTACATGCTCTATTTCAAAGTCCCGTGACTTAGCTAAATTTGTGCTATGTTTTACAGAAGAAAGATCATATTAGCTTTATTACAATTATTTGATGGGCAATTAGAAAAAATTCGCTTACAAAAATTGCTATTCCTTTTTAGCCAGAGACAGCAAAAAGCTGAATATGATTTTATTCCTTATAAATATGGCTGCTATTCCTATTCGGCAAACGCTGATTTAACAACGATGGTAAAGAAAGGAATACTGGCTGAAACTGAAAGTAGTTTTAGCACAAATGAAATGACTGATTACTTTAAGAGTCTTAAAGAATCTGATAAAAAATCATTGCTGGAAATAAAAACCCTTTACGGCAAAATGAATAGTAATGCTTTAATGAAGCATACATATATCAATTATCCGTTTTTTGCCATTAATAGTGTGAAAGCCAGTACAATCCTTACAAAAAAAGAGCTTGAAAAAGTAAATAATTACAAACCTAAAAGCAACAAAACAATATTATTTACGATTGGATATGAAGGGATTTCACTGGAAGAATATTTAAATCGATTAGTAAAAAACGATGTCAGGATTTTAGTAGATGTTCGCAATAATCCACAAAGCATGAAATACGGATTTTCTAAAAATCAATTAATAAAATATTGCGAAAGTCTTGGCATCAAATACATGCATTTCCCGGAAGTTGGGATTCAATCAGAACAAAGACAAGAATTAAATACGCAGATGGATTATGATAAACTCTTTGAAGTTTACAAAAAAGGAAATCTTACAAAAACAAAATCCACACAAACTGTTATTTTAAATTTATTGAAACAATATAAACGAATTGCGTTAACCTGTTTCGAAGCAAATATTTGCCAATGCCATCGAAAACATTTAGCTGAATCAATTGAAACTCTTCCCGGATTTGAATATGAAACCAAACATATTTAATAATGGCATTGACAAAAGTTCTTATAACCGTTACAACATATCCATTACCATCCAGAAGTTATGATGAATTAGTTTGTACTGCGGGTGTTTTAGAAAACGGACAATGGATTCGTATTTATCCCGTTCCTCTAAAGTTTTTAAAAGGCTTACGTAAAGACGAAAAATAGAAACATTTAAATACAATTGGTTAGAAATAGATTTAGTTAGACGCAAAGATGACTTTAGACCAGAAAGTCATTCCCCTCTTGATTATAGCTTTACCAATGTCAATATATTAAGCAAAATAGATACAAAAAATAACTGGCAGGAACGTAAAGCCTACTGTTTAAACAATGTATATACTAACAAGGCTAAATTATTATCAGATTCCAAAAATCCAAAAAACGTTTCGCTTGCAACATTTAAACCTTCCAGGATTTTGTCTTTTGAAATTGAAGAAGATGAACGGGAATGGAAGAATGAATGGAAAGAAATTCGAAAACAAGGTGACCTCTTCGATAGCGACAAATCACCAGAAATACAAATACCCAAACTGCCATACAAGTTTTCTTATAAATTCTTAGATGATGAAGGCGTGTCCAGTACATTAATGATTGAAGATTGGGAAATAGGAGCACTGTACTGGAACTGTCTAAGAGCGGCTGAAGACATTGAAGCTATCGCTTTAGAAAAAGTAAGAAAGAAATATGAAGGGGAATTTTTAAAAGAAAAAGATATATATCTTTTTCTAGGTACAACAAAAGAGTGGCACATGCGTAGAGCAAACAATCCCTTTGTTATTATAGGAATATTTTACCCAAAGCAAGAATCTCAAATCTCCTTGTTCTAGAGACTATTATAACCGTATCATAAATTACATGCAAAGGATAAGGTTGAGCTATCGGCTGGCTTAAGGAATAACAATTAGATAAGAATCGCTATCAGCAATTCCTCCCGCCGTCATTGGTCTTATAACCAACAACCCAATTCATGCAGCTAAATCATTCTTTATAATGAGTTAGCATTCCAAATTCATCCATTCCTGTTTCATAAAAATTTGCCGATGAATATTGATAATCCTCAGGATACACCACAAGATTCCATGGATCTCTCGCCGTTGTTGGTCTTGTGACCAACAACCCAATTCATGCAGATCAATCATTCTTTGTAATGAGTTAGTATTCCAAATTCATCCATTCCTGTTTCATAAAATTTTGCCGATGAATATTGATAATCCTCAGGATACACTCCCCGCCGTTGTTGATCTTGTGACCAACAACCCAATTCATGCAGCTAAATCATTCTTTATAATGAGTTAGTATTCCAAATTCATCCATTCCTGTTTCATAAAATTTTGCCGATGAATATTGATAATCTTCAGGATACACCACAAGATTCCATGGATCTTTTAT
>JAUZOE010000053.1 GCA_030706605.1 Bacteroidota bacterium | reverse complement strand
TTTAGGGTATCAGCCACAGAGAATAAGAGGATCAGATTACTGGTACTTCTCTCCTTTCAGAGATGAAAAAGAACCATCATTTAAGGTCGAAAGAAATAAAAATGTATGGTACGATCATGGCTTGGGAAAAGGAGGAAAACTGATTGATTTTGCAATGGAATTTTATCATTGTAATGTAAATGAAGCATTGCAAAAAATTTCCTTTTTTCACCCGCAAAAAAGTTTTGAAACTGGTGTCGGAAGACCGCAGTTTCACTTGCATGAAAACTCTTTGTTAAACCACCGGGATGCAAGAGAAACTGCTATCAAAATAATAGCCGCAAAGCAACCCATCCAGGACCTGATGCTTTGCCGCTATTTATTGCAAAGACGAATCGATAAAAGTATTGCTGATAGTTACTGTCATGAAGTCCATTTCACAAATGCTGATAAAGAAAAAATATATAAAGCCATAGGCTTTAAAAATAATGCGGGAGGATATGAATTACGCAATGAATATTTCAAAGGAAGCAGCTCTCCCAAGTATATTACTTACCTCGATAATGGCGCAAAAAATATTTCGGTATTTGAGGGCTTTTTTGATTTCATGAGCTATCAATCTATGAATAAAAATCAGCTGGATGATCTAACAGGTCTGCCTAATCGACACATGAATTTTTTAATCCTGAACTCTCTTTCATTCTTTGAAAGAAGCCTTCTTTTAATGGAAAAACATCAGAGCATTCACCTGTATTTAGATCATGATAATTCTGGCAGAAAATACACCAACCTGGCTTTAAAAAGATCATTGAATTTTAAAGATGAAAGCAAATTATATAAGGGATATAAAGATCTCAATGACTGGATGATGAACTTCGGAAAACTCGAAAAACAAAAAAATGTCCGGCAATCTATGCGCAGACATCTTTAAAAAGTTTTATTAGCAAGCGGTGTTTTTGTTGCACAAAAACCCGGCTTGCTTTTTCTCCCGTTGGTCGCAAAAGAAATTACTGAGGATAATGATAAGTGAAATAACCAACCTGAAGCATAGAGGCGGAAGACCAAAAAAATTGGTCAAGAGAGAAATTACTAAAGGTATCAGGTTTACCAAAGCAGAATATTTTATTGTGAAACAACATGCTTCCAGGGCAGGATTAAAAATCACTGTTTACGTCCGGGAGACAGCGTTACAAGGAAAAATTATTTCAAGATTAAATGAAGAAGAAAGGCAATTTGTCAGGCAGTTAATAGGGATGGCTAATAACTTAAACCAACTCACAAAAAAAGGGCACCAGGAAGGTTTGTTGACCGCTGTATTAATGTTTGAAAAATATAAAAACTTGATGGATGAACTTTTAGAAAAACTAAAAGCAAATGATTAGTAAAGTAATTATAGGAAAAACATTTTATGGAGCCTGCCGGTATATATTAATGGATCAGAAAAGAGCGGTTGTTCTGGAGACAGAAGGTGTGAGAGATTATGACTATAAACTAATGGCGAAAGATTTTGAGATGCAACAGGCTTCGAGGCCATCACTTACCAAGGCAGTTTTTCATGGTATCATCAGCTTTTATCCGGGCGAGAAAATTGAAGATAGAATGATGGCTGCAATAGCAAAAAAATATTTGCTGGAGATGAAGATTACAAATACTCAATTTGCCACTGTAAAACACATTGATAAAAATCATTCACACCTGCATATTCTTGCCAATCTTGTCAACAATAATGGGAAAACCATTAAGGATAACTGGATAGGATTAAAAGGGAAAAAGATTGCTCAGAAATTAACTATCGAATATGGATTGAAAGAAGCCATTTCTAAAAATATAGAATTGACAAACCTGGAAGTGTTGAATGAACGAGAAGCTAATAAATATTTTATTTACCAGGCTATTTTGGAGACACTCCCAAAATGCAGAAACTTAAATGATTTAAAAGAAAAGCTGGTGAAAAAAAAGATTGAAACATTATACAAATACAAGGGACAAACTAAGGAGTTACAAGGTATCAGTTTTAAGATTCACGTATATAAATACAAAGGCAGTGAGATTGATAGAAAGTTTTCTATTTCAAACCTTGAAAAAATAATTCAGCAACAACAATTAAGAGGATTATTTAGGTCGCCGGCAACTTTATCCTCTACAAAAATGGCTTCTCAAAATAAGCAGCCGCAACTTGATAACATAAAAAACGAAAACAAAAACATTTTAGATCAATTAACAAGGCGGGAACAAACAGATCAGTCATTATCCAATTGTGTAGAGTTAGAGAAAAAGAATAAAAAGAAAAAATCGAAACGTTTTCATTTATAAAATAAATTGTGATGAGTGAAATATTATTACAAACAATTGTAGAGAAGCTGGAAACTCTTGAAAAAAGCCAGCAGGAATTAAAATCCAAAATAGACGCAGTTCCGGAGTATAGCAAAGAGTTTAAAGACTTGCAGGAACGACTTCGCATGACACAGATGGATATCAAAAGTATGCCGCAGCAAATTTCAATTCCCCTAAGTGATATTGTCTCATTAAAGGAAACAATCACAAAATTAAAAATCGAGCTAAAAGAGCCGCTTACGCAAAAAGTGAAGCATATTCATTATACCAGCAAACCATTATTGGCATGTATAGTCTTGGTGATGATTATTGTTGGACTATGCGTCTGGATAAGCAAGTTGTATGACAGGCAAAATGAAATTGGCCAGAGTAAGCCGGTGCAGGCCCTTCGTTCAAATGATAATTTTGCTGAAGAAAAAATAAAATCAAATAAATATAAAACAACCGGAAAAATTGGTAGAGATTCTTTAAAAGTTAAGGGCTGGAAAAAACAGAATAGACCACTAAATAGTCTAAACCAAATACAAGCATAAAAGCTGGGAACATAGAATCCAAGCGAATCCATCGCAATAGCTTGTTAACAGGGTTTTCCTAATGTTTGATAACATCGTCATAAAAACACATTATAGTTTTCAACTGCTCTGCCGGTTCTTTTTGTAATTTTAAACTATGCCAATACTGAACAAACCAACAAGGAATCATGTATATTTTGTTCACTGGAAACACCGGGAACAATTCGCTGATGAAACATTTAATACTATAAAAAGTTTTTGCACCAAATACCCGAAATATAATGAAAAGGTATTAGACAAATATTTTAAAGGGAAAAAAAGAAATTATGAAGATGATAACGCCATAATTTCACGAACACGTAGCTCTTATAAACCGGCGGAAACCGCTACCACACCAACTTTTCCTGATTGGATGTTCTGGGAATTTCCTTATGAAAAAATAGATTGGATAAAAGCTTACCGAACAATTATTCAGCGGGTAATTGAAAGAGGAGAATACGCGGATTGGGAAAAGCTCTTACAATATTACGGCTATCCGAAAGTGAGCAATACTATCCGCAACGAAATTCTTTATTTACCGAGCCATATTATTGAGAAGGTGTGTACATATTTTGATTTTAATAAAAACGATCTTCTATGTTATATTCGGAAACAGTCAATGCCAAAACATTGGATTTAATAAAGGAGTTGATGGAAGATGAACAATTTAAAGATTTCGTACTCGTCGGTGGTACTTCACTTTCTCTACAGATCGGCCACCGCAAGTCAATAGATATAGATTTATTTACAGACAGGAGTTTTAATGCAGAAAACATCAAAAAACACCTTCAGGAAAATTACATAGCTACAGTAAACAGTGAGCCAGTAGAAAATTCAGTGAAAGCAACGATTGATGGAATTCGAATCGATATCATGTCACATCAGTTCCCTACTGTTAAACCAATACAAGTAATCGAAGGCATCAGGCTGTCTTCAATGGAAGATATAGCTGCTATGAAATTAAATGTCATAACGCGTGACGGAACCAGGCTTAAAGATTACATTGACATGTATTGTATGTTAGAATATAAAAATCTCAATACACTTTGTAAGGCTTTTGTAGATAAATATCCGGAAGTAAATGCTTATATGGCGAAAGCTTCCCTAATATACCATGATGAGATTGACTTTGACACTGCTGATGATTATATTATTAAGACATTTGACTGGCAAAAGATAAAAGAGCGTTTAACCCTTGCAGTAAAAGATCCTGAAAGAATATTTGTTTCCACAGGAAAAAAATTCAATCAATCCCTTGACCATAAGCTACAGATAAAAAAAGACCAGGCTCAAAACCAAAAACAACTCAAAGAAATTAGTCCGCAAGAAGAATCAAAACACTCAAAGAAAAAATCACACAAGACCAATAAAGGCAGACGATTAAGATAATATATCTAGGATAAATAAAGTCAATATTTTTCAAAAGCGTATAATGATAACCGTTAGTTTAAGTGAATGTCAGACTAAGTTGTAGTAGTCGTGCTTATAAGTCGGGTTAGATATAATGACAAATTGAGAATTGAAAGTCAAAGCGCCTAGTGAATCCTGCACTACTCATATAATTAATATCAAACTAGTTTTCAAGGCAAAACAAACTTGTATACAAGAGTTAAGAATAGGAATGCGAGTGCTTATAAACACGGAATTTATAAACTAAAACTGTCAACTAAAGTGTCAATATTACTTCATAACTCATTGACTATCAATACATTTAGTTGTCCCACGAGGATTCGAACCTCGACAGACAGAATCAAAATCTGTTGTACTACCTTTATACTATGGGACAAAGGTGTGCAAAAGTAAGGGTATCCCGTTTATTTTCAAAACATCAAAAGATGATTTTGTAAAACATTTTCTAATACTCAAAAACGTATCCAAAATGGGGATTTTACACTAATGCAACTTTCTTATGAAAATTTTTATTTCTGAGGAATTGGATAGCAACCCGTTAAATAACTTTCAGCAAATAATAATTTTTCTTCCCTTTCTGAATCAATACATATTTTTCATTCAACAGCTTATCCGCTGTAATTTTTTCATCAGGTGAAAGAGCTTTTTCTTTATTGATAAATATTCCGCCGCCGGCAAGCATTTTTTTTGCTTCACCCTTGCTGGGCAGAATTTGAGCCGCGGCTAAAAGACTTACGAGATCCAACTCTTTTAATTGTTGCACTTGTATTTCGACAGAAGGCACTCCTTCCATTACCTGTAATAATTGATCTTCAGTAAGTTCCTTAAGGATTTCCGCGGTATCATTATTAAACAAAATCGTTGACGCTTTTACGGCAAATTCATAATCAGTCCTGGAATGGACTAAACAGGTCAATTCTTCCGCAAGCTTTTTCTGCAGGATCCGCTGGTTTTCCTTTCCCTTGTGTTGCTCCACCAAATCGCTGATTTCTTTTTGAGATAAAAAAGTAAACACTTTCAAAAACCTTTCCGCATCCCCATCGGCCGTATTTAACCAAAACTGGTAAAAAGTATAGGGAGAAGTTTTGGTGGGATCTAACCAAATATTTCCTTTTTCTGTTTTCCCGAACTTGCTTCCATCCGATTTAGTTAAAAGCGGGCAAGTGAACGCAAAGGCTTCGCCGCCGGCTTTTCTCCTTATTAATTCGGTACCAGTTACAATATTTCCCCACTGGTCGCTGCCACAAAACTGAAGTTTGCAATTTTTATGTCGATAAAGCCAGTAAAAATCATACCCCTGCACCAGTTGGTAGGTAAATTCGGTAAAGCTCATCCCGTTTTCACCCTCCAGCCTTTTTTTTACACTGTCTTTTGCCATCATGTAGTTTACAGAAATGTGCTTACCTACATCACGGATAAAATCCAAAAAAGAAATGTTGCTGAACCAATCATAATTATTTACCATCTCCGCAGCGTTGACGCGATCCGTATTGAAATCCAAAAACTTCGATAATTGTTGCTTTACTGCTAACACATTCTTATCAAGGATTTCCTTACTAAGCAAGTTCCTCTCTTCGCTTTTTCCCGAAGGATCACCCACCATGCCGGTGGCTCCACCCACCAAAGCGATGGGTTTATGCCCAAAATTTTGGAGGTGAACGAGCACAATTATCGGAATAAGGCTGCCAATATGCAGGCTATCAGCCGTGGGGTCAAAACCAACATAAGCAGTAACCGGCTCTTTTACCAATTCCTCTTCCGTTCCGGGAATGATATCCTGGATAAGGCCGCGCCATCTTAATTCTTCGATTAAATTTTCCATATTATTTTTAAAACAGGTTGCAAAAATAATCAACCTTAACGCTGAAGCCTTAATTTTTGTCATTTTTCTTTAAAAGACGCAGGTTTGCAGGAGTTTTACTTAATTTTATCGCTAATAAACTACTGATGCAATATTATATATTGAAGTCCGTTTTATTTTGACCGGAATTTGCACATAATCAATCAAATAACTGATCGAACCCCCAAATGAGAATTTCCCGAAACGTAAAAATATTTTTTTTGCTTTTGCTGCCCACCATGGGTTTTTCCCAATTCAGGAAATATTCAAATGAATTTTTGAACATTGGTGCAGGCGCTCGAGGACTTGGAATGGGCGCGGCACAGGCAGCCTCAGTTAACGACGGGACTGCAGGCTATTGGAACCCGGCTGCGCTGGTGGGAGTTCAGAATTTTCCTACTCTAAACCTGATGCACGCCAGTTATTTCGATAACATCGGCAAATACGATTATGCTAGTTTTGCTATCCCCGAAAGTGATAATAAAAGAGTAATCGGCGTTTCTGTATTGCGCTTTGCAGTAGATGATATACCCAATACTCTTTTTTTAGTAGAACCTGACGGTAGCATCAATTATGGAAATATATCCACTTTCTCCTCCGCTGATTACGGCTTCCTTTTTTCATACGCTCAGAAAATAAGGGATGATGAGGATTTAAAAATGAGTTTCGGGACCAATGCAAAAATAATTTACCGCAAAGTAGGCCATTTTGCCACTGCGTGGGGTTTTGGCCTTGATGCTGGCTTTAAAATGCAGAAAAACCGTTGGAGCTTAGGAATAGTTGCCAAAGATATCACGACTACCTTCAATGCGTGGTCATTTCATTTTACTGAAAAAGAAAAAGAAGTATTGTACTTGACTGAGAACGATATCCCGGTCAAATCTACAGAATTAACTGCGCCGAGGCTTACCGTTGGAAATTCTTATATTTTCAAATTGGGCTCTTCTGTAAACCTCTTAGCTGAAGCCGATTTTGATTTTACATTTGATGGTAGAAGAAATACAATCATCAGCAGTAAGGCAATAAATATTGACCCTCACGCCGGCCTGGAAGCCTCTATCAAGAATGTATTTTTTGTGAGAGCAGGAATTTCAAATTTTCAGCAGGCTTTGGCAGATGGAGATACCACCAACCAAAAGAAAGTATGGATCTTTCAACCAAGCCTTGGAGCCGGTTTTAAAATAAATAATGTGAGCATTGATTATGCTTTTACCAACCTGGCTAATCAGTCCAATCCATTATATACTCATATTTTTTCATTAAAAATTGATTTTGGTAAAAAAGAAAACCAATAGGCCTCAACATATAAATATGAAAAAGTTTCTTATCATACTTTCTATTTTTATCACCGGGATCGCTAGTGCCCAAACTTATTCCAACGGTTGGATTGATTACAATAAAACTTATTATAAATTTAAGGTTGGCACAAATGGCCTTTATCATATCACCCAATCTACTCTTAATTCATTGGGGCTTGGAAATGTGCCGGCAGAACAATTTCAGCTTTGGCGAAACGGGAAAGAAGTGGCGCTTTATACAAGCATAGTTACCGGGATCTTGCCTTCCGGAGGATTTATTGAATTCTGGGGAACGATGAATGACGGGAAAATTGATACCAAATTATACCGGGTTGCTGATTACCAGTTAACTGATCATACCAGTTTACAAACTGATACCTCGGCTTATTTCCTAACCGTTAACCCGGCAGGTACCAATTTAAGGTATTCAGATGCACCCAATAATGTCGCAGCGAATACATTAGCTCCGGAACCTTATTTTATGAATATTAAGGCAAACTATTTTAAGAGTCAGCTGAGTCCCGGTTATGCAGCGGTAGTCGGTAGTTATGTTTATTCGTCTTCATATGATATTGGCGAAGGATGGGTAAGCCCCGATATTTATCCAAGTCGCAGGCTGGCAGCAAATTTTAGTAATGCCAATCTATACACCGGAGGGCCCGGATTTTCCTTAAAGTTTGCGGCAGTTGGAAGCGCTCTCAATGATAGAGATGTAAGGGTAAAAGTGTTTAATACAGTCGTGGACGAAGAGCACATGCCCTATTTCACGTACATTAAAAAAGATTTAACGAACCTTCCTTTAAGTTACCTTACGGATTTAAATAACATACAGGTTTTTTTTGAAAACACCTCTACTGTAAGTACTGATAGGATGGTAGTGGCCTTTGACGAAGTGACCTATCCAAGTAAATGGATTTTTAATAATCAAACCAATTTTTATTTTCAGTTACCCGCTACCAATACAGGTAATTATCTTGTAATTAATCAATTTAATTACGGAAGTGCAGCGCCTGTATTATTTGACTTAACATCAAACAAAAGATATACCGGTGATATAAGCACCCCCGGACAAGTAAAATTTGCACTTCCTCCCTCCGCTGATACTCTACGGAAATTTGAATTGGTAAGTGAGGATCCTTCTGTGATAATAAATGTGTCATCCCTTCAGCAAAGGAACTTTCTGAATTTCGGCCTCGCCGCTAACCAGGGGGATTATCTGATTATCACTAATCCGCTGCTTTATTCAAGTACCACTGGAGCAAACAATATAGATTTGTACAGTCAATACAGGCGTTCTGCTGCAGGTGGGGGTTTTAACACAAAAGTGATCGATATAAATGAGCTGGAAGACCAATTTGCTTATGGCATTAAAAAACACCCTTCTTCTATAAAAGATTTTATCCAATTTGCTGCAAATACTTTTTCAATAAAGCCAAAATATGTTTTTCTGATGGGAAAAGGTGTCGAATATGACCAATATACGATACACCAAAGCAGTCAATATGCGGATAAACTGAACCTTGTACCAACTTTCGGTGCACCGGCATCTGATGTTTTATTGGCTTCTCCTTACGGAAGTATAGTACCAAGTGTGCCAATAGGAAGATTATCTGCTGTTTCAGGAGATGAAGTAGGTAACTACGTTGAGAAAGTGAAAGAATATGAACAGGCAGAAAAGTCATCAATACAAACGCTTGCCAACAAATTATGGATGAAGAAAGTGGTAAATATTGTGGGAGGAAGGGACAGTTCGGACAATGATCTTTTTGGCTATTACATGAATATTTATAAAGCTATCATAGAAGATACGCTATATGGAGCAAATGTTGAAACTTTTTCAAAGTCATCAAGTGCAGCCGTGCAATTAATAGCCAGTCAGAGAATCACTGATTTGTTTGACAATGGAATCAGCCTACTAGCCTATTTTGGACATTCATCTGCCAATGTTCTGGAATTTAATTTAAGTGACCCAAGTGAATACAACAACCAGGGGCGGTATCCGTTTTTCCTGGTAAGCGGTTGCACAGCCGGTAATAATTATATTTATGATACACTGCGGATACTCCAGGACGCTTTATCAATTTCAGAAAATTTTGTTTTATCGAAAGAAAGAGGAAGCATTGGTTTTTTAGCTAGTTCTCACCTTGGCATTCCTCCTTATCTTAATAACTACAATGAGCAATTGTTTCACCAGATAGGTGATAAAGATTATGGAAATTCTATTGGAGTTGACATGCAAAATACGATTCAAAACCTGGGTGGAAGCAATGCTTCTTTAGATTTTTTTACAAGGATGCATTTAGAAGAACTTTCGCTAAATGGAGATCCGGCCATAACCGTAAATCCCCACCCCAAACCTGATTATGTAATAGAAGATCAGAATGTGGTTCTTAATCCTCAGTTTATTTCGGTTTCAGAAAACCATTTTACCTTACAGGCTACTGCTTATAATATCGGAAGAGCGAATAATGATTCTATTGTTTTTGAAGTAAAAAGAACCTATCCGAACGGCAGTACTGATGTGATTTTAAGAAAAAAAATAAAAGCAATTTATTATTCAGATTCAATTAACATTTCTGTACCGATTATCTCAACCAGGGATAAAGGACTCAATAAAATTACTGTTACCATAGATGCTGATAATAAAGTGGATGAAATGTCCGAAAGCAATAACAGCATTACGAAAGAATTTTATATTTACGAAGATGAAGCACGTCCTGTCTACCCTGCGGATTTTTCAATTGTTAATGTAGCTAACCAAAAATTATACGCTTCTACCTCGGACGCAGCCAGCATTCCAAAGGATTACGTGATGGAGATGGACACCACTATCTTATTTAATTCTCCATTTAAGATTACGAAGACAGTGAACCAGGCTGGGGGTATCATTACTTTTGATCCAAGCGTCATTCTTACTGACAATACGGTTTATTATTGGCGCGTTTCAGTTAAACCGTCAAATAACCAATCAGATTATCATTGGAATAATTCTTCATTTATTTACCTTGCCAATAGTTCTGAAGGATCTAATCAATCACATTACTATCAGCAATTATTTTCAGATACTCAACATATTCATTTAGATAGTTCGAGGGAATGGAAATTTGCTACCATTAATAATTTTCTCGAATCAAAAAATGGCGTGTTTCCTACTGCAGCACCCGCCGGATCTGATTGTACGGCAGGAATAAATGGTGTGAATTTTACCTCTGGAATTTGCCCCAATGGGACAAACAATGTTTTGATATTTAACGTGGTGGATCCGGTAACATTAAAATACTGGGAAAACACACTAAACCAACCAGGATTAAGCGGAAGTCTATCTACCTGCATCCCAAGCAGACAACCCAATTTCGCGTATGATGTTTCTAACCAGGCAGGAAGAAAAGCTGCCATGAATTTTCTTGATTCTATCCCCGATAATGATTTTGTATTCGTTAGGAATATTACCGGTCCTGATTCATCAATTGATGTATTTGCAGATAAGTGGGCAGCAGATACAAGTGCTTTTGGTTCAGGAAATTCTCTTTATAACATGTTAAAATCACAAGGTTTCGTATTAATTGATTCATTCTACAGGCCAAGAGCATTTTCCTTCATTTATCAAAAAAACAATCCTGCTTTTGGTCCCGGCTTTAAATTTACCAATGGAATTTCCGACTTGATTGACTATAAAAAAGACTTCTTAAGTATAGACACTTTAGGATTTATTACTTCACCAAAATTTGGTCCTGCCGTAGCATGGAAAGAAATGCATTGGAGAGGAACCAGCCTTGAAACCAATTCACCCGATAATCCTACTGTTCAAATAATTGGAATAGATACAATTGGAAACGTAACCACCTTATTTAATGTAAATAAGAGCCAGCAGGATTTAGATATATCATCCGTGAATGCAGCCCAATACCCATATATACAATTAAAGATGCGAAATGCAGATAGCATAAAATTTACTCCTTATCAGCTTTCTTACTGGAGGTTAAATTACCTGCCTGCACCTGAAGGGGCTCTCGCACCCAATTTATACTTCATCTCAAAGGACACTTTGGAGCAAGGAGAAATTTTACATTTTGGTATCGCATTTAAAAACATCAGTCCCGAAGCATTTGACAGTATGAAAGTGAAATTAACTATCATTGATGCTAATAATGTAACTCATGTTTTAAACATTCCAAGGCAAAAACCTTTAGTATCGGGTGATACCATTACGATAAAATATGATATTGATACAAAAAATTACCCCGGCCTTAATACAATCTTTGTGAACTTTAACCCGGATAACGATCAGCCCGAACAGTATCTATTTAATAATTTCCTTTATACCAATTTTTATGTAAAATCAGATAATTACAATCCTACAATGGATGTAACATTTGACGGTGTTCATATTTTAAACAAGGATATTGTTTCAGCACGGCCTCATATTATAATTAAATTAAAAGATGAAAACCAATCACTTGCATTAAATGATACTTCCCTTATCAAAGTGCAGATACAATATCCGGATGGATCGCTAAGAACCTATCATTTTGATAACGACACCATGAGGTTTACTCCGGCCAACCTTACTACAGGAGAAAATACCGCTACTATTGATCTTACGCCGGCACTAAGTGGAGAAGATGCCCAATATGAATTGATAGTTTCAGGAAAAGATGTCGTAGGAAATACGGCCGGTAAAATTGATTACCATATTGATTTCAGGGTAATAAGTAAGCCAATGATCTCAAATATGATGAACTATCCGAATCCATTTACCACCTCTACGGCATTTGTTTTCACCATTACCGGTTCTGAGATTCCTCAAAACATCCGGATTCAAATACTTACTATTACTGGAAAAGTGATCAGGGAAATTACCGAAAATGAATTAGGCCCTTTACATATTGGTAGAAATATTACAGACTTTAAATGGGACGGAACGGACATGTATGGGCAAAAAGTGGCTAATGGAGTTTATTTATACCGCGTGCTTACCAACCTGAATGGCAAATCAATGGATAAGTTTAAAGACAGCGGGGATAACACAGATAAATATTTTACGAAAGGTTACGGCAAAATGTACTTCATGAGGTAGTATTCTTGTTTCAAAATAGTTGAGGCTGTTTCACAAATAAAATGAAGGCCCTGAGAATTACATAAATGAACAGACTTTCCATCAGGCACCCGAAAAAAAAGGGGTTGTCCCTTACTTTTGGGCAGCCTCTTTTTATTTTTGGTGAAAGAACATTCAAAGAAAAAATTAATAAAATAACTTCGTCCAATATGAAAGAAAGTAATAACTATGATGTCATCATTGTTGGCGGCGGCCCGATCGGGCTGGCCTGTGGAATAAGGGCTAAAAAAGCAGGTTTAAAATATTTGATCCTTGAAAAGGGGGTACTGGTCAACTCATTGTTTAACTACCCGGTAAACATGACTTTCTTTAGTACCAGCGAACGCCTGGAAATCGGAGGCGTACCATTTGTAAGTAATAATAATAAACCTACTCGCAGCGAAGCCCTGGAATATTACAGGAGAATTGTTACTTCATTTAATCTTAATATTCATTTGTTTGAAAAAGTACTTGACGTAAAAAAATCAGGCAAACATTTTACAATAAAAACTTCGGAGAATGAATATAAAACCTTGAATGTTGTAATGGCAATGGGATTCTACGACATCCCTTATTTGCTCAATGTTAAAGGAGAAAAGTTAAATAAGGTAAAACACTACTACGACGATCCTCACTTCTATGCTTTTCAAAATGTAATAGTAGTCGGGGCTGCAAACTCAGCGATTGATGCGGCTCTGGAAACGTGGCGAAAAGGAGCAAACGTTACTATGGTAATTCGCGGAGATAAAATCAGCGACCGTGTTAAATACTGGGTGAAGCCTGATATTGACAACCGGATTAAAGAGGGTTCTATAAAAGCTTATTTCAATTCAGAAATTAAAGAAATAAGAGACCATGAAGTTGACATCAAAACACCGGAAGGAGTGGTGACTGTAGAAAATGATTGGGTCCTTGCAATGACAGGTTACAAACCCAACCTTAAATTTCTAAGGGATGTTGGCATTAAAACATCTGACGATGAAGTTTGTAAACCCGATTACAGTGAAAAAAATTACGAAACCAATGTGAAGGGAATTTACCTTGCAGGGGTTATCTGCGGAGGAATGAATACTCACCGGCTTTTTATTGAAAACTCGAGGGAGCACGCAGAAAAAATAATAAAGGATATTGTAACAAAAAGAAAAAAGCTGAAGTATTAACGCTTATTGTTTTTTTCTCTTTCCATAATTGCGTGGTATTTTTTTTCATGGGTCGTATAGGTAAAATGGGTAGATAAAAAACCTACGATTACCGCAATTGTTACTATCAAATAAATGAGGTTAGCGCCGCCGGTTTGCCAGAGGTTGGTAAACAATTTTAAAAGAAAAAAAATTACCAGGAAAGAAACAACTGACCATGCCATTGAAAATAATAAATAATATTTCCATTTGGGGCCGCTTTTCTGATCACGCCATTGTTCCATGAAGCGTCTTTCAGCATTTGTGATCATAGGTGTTTTAATTGAATTGTAATGGTGTTTTGAATATTAT
>JAUZOE010000052.1 GCA_030706605.1 Bacteroidota bacterium | reverse complement strand
TTAGTGAAATAAAAAATTTGTTTTTAAGAAAAATACATGCAGTTACATTTAAAGGATTTTTGCTGAAACTATTAATGTTTATAGTAGCATTTACTTTTAATAAACTGACTTAATAACTAGCAACTTGAATTAATTAATAATATTAAATTACTTTCTTTCCGTATAATCGACATTCATCCTGAGGTACTTAGACACATTGTAACAAGGGAATACATGAAAGAAATAAAACCAAAAGTATTGTATATTGCGTTCGATGAAATAGACAACATGGCTTATGTAGAGATATTTGACTTGTCTCTTGGGAGCGCTTAAGCTAAATACATCATGGTGTGGATTGTTGGAATTATTTATAATCAACTCCAGCTAACGAGGACAAAAAATTATTATTGATAAAATGTGATTACGGAAGAGTTAATTACTCAAAAGAAACCCAGACAAATCATCCGGTATCTCAGACTTTTAAAAGTATTTATCATTAATATTGCACAAAAAAAATAGTTTATGAATAAGGAACAAGCGGATAAAGTTGCCGATGAAATAATCGCATTATATAATTCATTTGGAGACGAGGATTACATTGGTGAACCCGTTTCACAAATTGAACACATGTGTCAATGTGCTCAATTAGCAGAAAAGGGAAATCATGATGACGAAGTGGTACTTGCAGCTTTCTTTCACGATATTGGTCATATGTGTGAGCACATAATGGAAGTAGATTTTATGGATGGATATGGCATTGTGGATCATGAAAAAATAGGGGCTGAATTTTTATCAAAAAAAGGGTTTTCTGAAAAAATCACCAGGCTTATTGAATCGCATGTTGGTGCCAAACGCTATCTTACTTTTAAAAATCCGGCATATTATGAAAAGCTTTCAGAAGCCAGCAAAGCCACATTGAATTTTCAGGGAGGCCGTATGACTGAGCAGGAAGCAAAAGATTTTGAAAGCGAAGATTTATTTTCTTTATTTATCACTTTGCGGGGGTGGGATGAAAGAGCAAAAGAAGAACATGTGCCGCTGCCTGACCTGGAAAAGTACAGGAATATGATGATTAATCATTTAACCAAACAATAAAATAATGAGCTTCAGACTGGTAGTATTTGACATTGCCGGCATTATTCTTATGGATAAGGGTAATATCAACGATGTTTTCAGAAAGGCTTTTTTAAATGCAGGAATGAATGACATAAGCAGGGCAGATATAGATGAAGTTATGGGATGCCGGAAAAAAGATGCTATAGAAATTATTAATTCATTAGAAATATTACCCTCATTAATACTTTGATAGTGCCATCAACTCCCGTTAAAGTTAAGCAGCTTAAGTACCGCGATTCGTATGTGGCCATTTTCGCATCCATTATTACTTTTCTTACCTATGCTTCAGTATATGCATTCAGGAAACCTTTTACTGTCGGTAGTTTTAGCCATGCACCGCATATATTCGGCATGGAATATAAAGATGCATTGGTGATAGCCCAGGTAATTGGTTATATGCTAAGCAAATTTTATGGAATCAAATTTATTGCAGAATTAAAGCATTTTGGAAGGGGAAAACTAATTTTGCTGCTTGTAGGTATTTCATGGATTTCTTTATTATTTTTTGCAATAACACCCGCTCCTTTCAATATTGTTTTTTTATTTACTAACGGTTTTCCTTTGGGTATTATCTGGGGAGTCATTTTTACTTTTGTTGAAGGAAGAAGAGCTACTGATTTTATAGGAGCTTCTCTTGCCGTAAGTTTCATTTTTTCATCCGGGTTTGTAAAATCGGTGGCAGAATATTTAAAGGTTGCTTTTCATGTAACCGATTGGTGGATTCCTTTTCTTACAGGGCTTGTTTTTATTCTGCCATTATTGTTTTTTGTTTATTTATTAGAAAAAATCCCTCCTCCTTCAGGTAAGGATATTGAGAGCAGAATTGTTCGTTTACCGATGACAAAAGCAGAAAGGAAAAAATTCTTTTCTGAATTTCAATTTGGATTGATCGTATTAATTATTTTGTATGTTTTCCTGACAGTATTTCGCGATATCCGGGATAATTTTGCTGCTGATATCTGGCGCGAACTGGGATTCGGAAACCAACCTTCTGTATTTACTGCCACGGAAATTCCCATCACTATTATTGTTTTGATTATGATTGGCAGCATGATTATTATTCGCAATAATCGTAAAGCATTGATGATTACTCATGTCATTGTTATAGCTGGGTTTTTATTATCAGGTATAAGTTCATGGATGTTTATCAATCATCATCTTTCACCATTTATGTGGATGACTTTAGTAGGACTTGGATTGTATATGGGCTATATACCTTTTAATTGTATTTTATTTGAAAGACTTATTGCCACTTTTAAAAAAGGAGGAAATGTGGGTTTTCTCATGTACATAGCCGATTCATTTGGTTACTTGGGAAGTGTGCTTGTCATTATTAGTAAATCTATGTTTACTAATAAGTTGCCATGGGCAACAGTATATTCCAACGGGGTTATGTATTTGTCTGTGATTGGTATAGCGGGAACATTAATTGTATTGAAATATTTTAATAGAAAATATAAAACGGAGAATATTATTCCCGGTAAAGACAAGAGTATTGAAACCATATCTGAACCTCATCTGAACCTTACAGGCGTCAATTATTGATCCTAATAATTTCTGATACTAACCGACTGTTAGTCTCAGAGAAGTCGTCAGAAACTTAAAAATATTATATTGTGAATCAGCCATTGTAATTGGCGCAGGAATTGCCTTGATGGTCACTGCACTTGCACTTTCATTAAATGGATTTAATGTTTCTGTTATAGAGAATTCATTACAGCAGTTGGAGCTTCTGTAAGAAATTTTGGAATAATATGGCCCATTGGCTATCCGGATGGAATATTATTTAATCGAGCTGTTTGTAGCAGAAGTATCGGGAAATAAATTGCGGATGCTTCTTTTGATTTCATGCCCGGCATAATAAATATAGTATCATAAATTTAATTCAGGCTACCTAAAAAATACAAAACATATTTTTCATATAGCCTGAATATTCGTATTTGAATTCTACATCATTGAATTATGATGAAGTATTGCCATTGTCAGGATGATTAGAGTTCCCGTTTCCCTGTTGTATAAAATTCCTTTGCGCATTAATTATACTTTGGTCCCTTTCAGTTTTTAAAGAAAGTATTTTCTGTTTTCTTTGTAAATGACTTAAACTTTTATCATTTCTGGCTTCCCTTAATTTATTTTTATAGTCCATTTTAATTGATTGGATTTGTAGAGACAATTTATAAGGCATTACCCTGTTTTTGTTATGTGGAGTTTTATACCACAAAGGATAACTATAAAAAGGATACCCATACCCATAATAGGGATATCCATAGAATGGATTACCATAATAAGAATAAGGGTAATTATAGCCCAGTCCATAACTAATCAGAGGAACAGCATAACTCCTTGAATGGTATTCGTGAGAATATTCATTCCTTTCATTAGAATTTTCATTATGTTCCTCGGAATTTACTTTTCGTTGTGCTGAAACCCCAAACGAACAAATCAGGAATAACAGCATTGATAATATAGTTTTCATAATATTTGTAGTTTAATTCATTAATAAGAATTAAACTACAAATAGCATGTCAAATTAAAGGGTATTATTCACTAATAACTATCCGTTAACCTAATTTTTTCTTAAGTTCATATTAGTAACTATTACAAATTTTTTGGAGGGAGTTTAGGAGGATTTCCTCTGTAATAAATTATCAAACCATTTAAAAAATTGCGTAATACTTGGTCGCCGGCTTCTACATAACCGGGCTGCTCTTCATTTCTAAAAAGATCACCCAATGCGCCTTTGCTAATCTCAAAATCTACCAAAGAAAGTATCTGAATAATATCATCATTGCGCAGGGAAAGCGCAACCCGCAGTTTTTTAAGAATATCATTATTAGTCATTTTGTAAAATTTTTGTTGATCTCTGAGTACTTTGCTGACGCAAAGAAACAACAACCTAACCGCAATCCTATTTACTTTTTTAGTTATCCAGGCAACCTTTTATTGTTAAACTGCATTTATACTTTTGTAAACCATTAATATCATCGTAAATTCTGGAATGGATACATCAGAACTGATTAAAGAAGCTAAACGGGGAAGTGCTGCGGCACAGAAATACCTGTTTGATCAATGGGCAGGAAAAATGATGTTAGTGTGTCGTCGGTATGTAAAGAATCTTGAAGATGCCGAAGAATTATTATTAGATGGTTTTTATAAGTTCTTTGCAAACATAGCAGGCTTTAATTACCAGGGAGATGCTGCGTTATATGTGTGGCTAAAAAGAATTATGATTAATGAATGTCTTATGTTTTTGCGCAAAAAAAATGTGTTCACTATCGTCACAGAAACTACCGCAGAAGAAATTGCATTTCCTGATGAGGCGCTTGACAATTTATCTGCTGCCGAAATTTTTAATTTAATTGTTCAATTACCTATTGGCTATCGAACTGTTTTTAACCTTCATGTAATAGAGGGAATGGGCCATAAAGAAATTGCAGAGGCGCTGAATATTTCAGAAGGGACTTCCAAATCACAATTTAGCAAAGCAAAAATATTATTGCAGAAAATGTTATTACAAAACAATACTGAATATGTTAAACGAAGAACCCAATAAAGAATTTCATTGGAAACACAAACTGGATGAATTAGATAATTTACCTGGTGAAAGTTTTAATAAAGAAGTGACATGGGATAAACTTCATGCCAGGATACAAGGAAAATCAGGTAATAAAAGAATTATATGGTATTGGGCGGCGGCAGCATTAATGATGTTAGTGATTCCTTTGCTCACAAATCATAAAAATGAATCCCCTGTTGCAAATACTGAAAAATCCCTGCACCATCCTGAAAAGATGAATGGTGGCAGTTCAATAGATAGCAAAAATTATACAGTAAAGCGTTTAACCAGCGATTCGTCATCCAAAGAAAGAATCGTTACCACTGTGAATAAATTAACTCCTCAAAAAGATATAATTATCAGGGATAAGGTAATTACCACAATCCCGTTTAGTGATACTGTTGATAAACAGATGACAACCAAAATAATGACTGAAACTTTAGAGCCCGTGGATACTTTTTCAACTATTGCAATAGTAAAACCTGCAAGAAAAAAACTGAAAGTGGTTCATATAAATGAACTCGGCGACCCGGTTGAAGAATCGCCGGTTATGGTGCACAATACAGAAATACATTCATTTCAATTGAGACTTGGCAACCAGGAGGTATTTGTCAATCCTTCAGGTGCTTCGCAGGCAAAAGGTTTAACTATTTTAAAAGCAGATTTTTCTCCAAACTAAAATAAAATGAAACAATTAACTATTGTATTGATGCTTTTGGTAAGCATCCTGCCCAATCTTTGTGCTCAATCTGTAAGCAAGGCTGATAAAGCATTTGAAATACCCTCAAACATTATTATCAACAGGAGGTTCTATGTCAATCTTGATAAGGGAAATCAACTCAAGATAGAACTTACTGATATAACAGATCTTGAAAGGATTGCTAATATCGACTCCCTGCTAAAGATATTTGTTAATGATTTGATGCCATTTAAAGACTCGCTTGCTGATCCGCTTACATCAAAACGTATAGACTATGTTACCGATATTCGGGGAAGGAAAAAGATAAGGATTGAGCAATTCCAACCCAAAGGTGACAATTACGTGCTAAGCAATGGAGAATTATCTTCATTAAAAATAAGCCAGGATACTATTAATATTATTGGCATCCTTTCCAATCCTCCAAAACCATCACAAAAGATAAGCCTGACACATCCCCGTTATTATCATCTAGTATTCTACCTTAATAATTTTAATGAATTAAGCGAATATATGCATGGTGTTCTGGCGCAAAAAATAGCCACCATTCAAAATAATGTAAACACCAAATGGCCGCTTATATTAGGAGGCAGTTCCCACTACCTGCAAAAAGACAAAACCATTTCTGCAGACAGGCCTAATGGGTTTACTCCCGGTGAAACGGGAGATTTCCTGGAAGGAACGATCTCTGTTAATGTACAGAATTATAAAAATTATTTTGTTCCTTCTTTTAGCTTAGGTGCCAGGCTTACATTATCCAATCGCGATAGAACTTTTAAATGGGAACCTGGCATATTTTGGGAACCCCATTTCTTATTTGCAAAAGATTCACTGGGTAAAATGCATACTTACAGGAACGATTTTCTCACTCTCACATATGGACAGGGTGGCATAACAGATCATGATTCAAGAAAACCTTTTGCCTTCAGTACGGTATTTTCAGTAGGCTACCTTATCAACAGGAATGGTAATTATTTTGATAAAAATACTTTTCGGTTAGGGATCGGTAAATTACAGTTATTAAAAACTACTATTGAACCTTCAGTTTATTTTAATAATTTTTTAAAAGGCATAACTCCAGGGATAAGGATAAGCCAGCTTTTCTAATGTTTTCAGGGAGATATGTTTTTTATAATATATTCTTCAAATATTTTATTTAAATAATGGAAATCCAATTTATTTGATTGTTACACTATTTCTGCTATTTAAATAATATTATTAATAAACGAAGTGATGATAAAAAAATCCTTTTAAAATTGTTTAGACTATTTTCTCTGGACACAATACTTTTTTAGTATAGCTAATCATAAAAAAAAACAAAATTGGCGGAGGCTTTTCTTTATAGTTCTAAATCATTTTAGCTAATCTAAATTTACTTTACCTAATTAAGATGCTTTTTGTTGTATTGCTCTAAATTAGATACCTACCCGCTTTCGAGTGAAAGCAGATGAATCTTTCTTTTATTACGAAAGAGAAAGAGAATTGTTAATTTTTTATAAAAAATATTTAAATAATGATTTCCTGCTGCCATCTTCCTGAATAAGTGGTACTACACTTTTCTATTGGTATAGTATTTGAGCTATTACTATTAGATTTTTAGAATAGCTATATTTTATAAATTCACTTTATCTGCAAAAAACACACTATGAAAAAAAAACAAGCCTTTGCAGGTCTTGCCTACGCCTCTATATTATTGGCATTGGTTTTATTTTTTAATGCCTGCACAAAAGATCAATCTGCACAAATAAATGCTCCCGGGAACGGACAGCAGAATGTATCACTTTACCTGACGGATAACCCATCACATTTTTATTCGAAGGTATTAATTGATATTAATTCGGTAAGTATATTGGTAGATACGTGTTCTATAGATTCTGCCGGATCTAATAACGGAAATGGGAATTGCATTCATCATAATAACTGGGGCGAACATCATGATAATGATTCATGCGGTGTATGGGAGGATCTTGGTATTCAATCGGGTATTTATAATGTGCTTGATTTCAGAAATGGATTAGATACTTTATTTGCCCAGGGGAATGTTACTGCCGGAGTGGTCAAATACATAAAAATATCACTTGGCGACAGTAACAGTGTAGTTCTTAACGACAGTACTATCGTTCCGCTACATTTCCATGGATGGTTTGATTCTACAATTTACATACCCATAGGAAATGGATTCATGGATCATTATAAATCACGCCATTCCAGGTGCTGGATAGATTTTGACATAGGCCATTCTATCATTCCTTTCGGAGGTGGCTTCTGGCTTCATCCTTTCTTTAGATGCTATATAATGAATACTACGGGCGGTATAGAAGGTATGGTTATACCTCCTGATGCCCAGGCAGTAATTAGAGCTTACAACAATACTGATACAGCCACTGCAATACCCTGGATTAATGGCGCCTTCAGAATTAAAGGACTCAGGGAAGGCACTTATGCATTGGATATAAAGTCCACGAATGGGTATTCTGATACTACCATTGAAAATATCAATGTAGTGACGGGAAAGTCGACGAAATTAGGAGTAATAAAATTGCATCAATAAGTAAGTATTCTGTAAAAACAAAATCACCTTATTTACAGTGGGCTATCCGTGTAAAAAATACCGGATAGCCTCATTGTAATCACAGATAAGAATTGTTATCCCAATGATTCCGTCAACAGTTCTCGGATGTATTCCTCTTTATAATAACGGGTAAATAATTCAGCATAAAGAGACACTTCCGTTTACCACGAAATATTATTACCTGTAATTTGGTATATAAAAACCTGGTTCCACTCTGGCATACTTTTGGGTAAGGTTAGCTGAAAGTATCTTTTTCCGAATACAATATCCCATAAATAAAAATCATGAGTTTAAAAAATGTCCTAATTTTTCTTTTAGCCATTAGTGGTATAGTTATGGCTATCTCCTTGTTTGTTTTACTTGCAAGCGCTGCACTCCACGGGGCTTTACTGTTAACAGTGTTTTGTGTGGGATTTATGTCACTCTTCTATTGGGGAGTTTCTTTTGTAAATAAAGACAAGTAATTATACCTATTTAAATCTGTTTAAAGAGGATAAATACAATTACACTTGCCTGTTATCTCATTTACCTTACGCCTTTTACCTTCATCGGTAAAATATAAATTGATTTTGAGGCTGTAATAAAAAGAACATTTTTATCTTTCCCACCAAAACATATATTAGCGGTCCATTCTTCGGGTACTGGTATATGATGTATCATTTCTCCCTGTGGATTATAAACTGTTATACCCTTCCCTGTTAAATAGATATTCCCCTTATTATCAATGGTCATACCATCTGAACCCTGGCTAGCAAAAAGTTGCTTATCGCTTAAAGTGCCATCGTTATTGATCCGGTATTTAAATATTTTACTACCTCCTATGTCAGCGATATATAGAAATTTACCATCCGGTGTTCCGATAATTCCATTAGGCCTCACCATATCAGCTTCCACAGGTACCGCCTTATTTTTATTTTTAGCCAAATAATAAACCCTCTGTTCTTTTATATGGTCATGATCTTTTTTCCAATAATCTCTCTTATAATATGGATCCGTAAAATAGATGTCCCCATTTACCGGGTTTATCCAAAGATCATTAGGTCCATTCAAATGTTGCCCGTCAAAATCGTTAATCAGTACTTTGACCTTTTTACCGGGACTGATATCCCACAATTGATTTTGTTCATCTGCGCATGAAATAAGATTCCCTTTTTTATCAAAATATAATCCATTGGAACGGCCCGCATTTTCCATAAAAACAGAAAGTTTACCATTGGTATCATACTTCCATATTTTATCATTTGGCTGATCAGTAAAATATACATTGCCATTTTTATCGGCCGCAGGCCCCTCTGTAAAAGTAAACTGGCTGGAAATTAAAATGGGAGTGTCCCTGGTTACTAATTCACTTCCAACAATCCCTGTATCATTAGCCATTTTTAAAGACAGGGTATTGATTTCGGAAGTACTTTCCCACAGGCAACTATTTCCCGCAAAAGATTTTGCCTGGATAATTACAAAGAAGAAAAAAAATATTAAACCCCTGGCTTTACCTGCTTTATTCATATGATCATAATATTTGTCTATTCAGTTTTAGTACAACTATACCTGTTATCTCATAAGTAATGACAATAAAATAAGCATCACCACTTCATTAAATTTTTACTGAACACATTTTAAGGTGGATCAACTTTTTGGAGATGAATAGATTAATTTCTTATCAATTCATACTTCCGTATTAACTAACGCATCTGTGAGAGGCTATTACAAAATCTATTTTAAATGAGAGCGTAAAAACCAGGCCATTTTTTCATGAGCTTCCATTAGTCCAGTAATGAAGTCACTGGTTCCCAGGTCCTTAAACTCATCAGCAAAACGAGTAATATTTTCCCTAAAATGAATAATAATGCTTTCGTGATCCAATAGTAGTTCTTTAATAAAACCTTTACTGTCATTTTTTTCAGAGGCTACTTCTGTGAGATGTGTCAAACTCAAAAAGGATTTCAAAGTTGCAGGAGCATAATGCCCTAATGTGCGGATTCGTTCAGCAATACTATCAATAAACTCATCGAATTGCTCAAACTGGCTTTCAAAAAATTTATGCTTATCGTAGAAGTCACCTCCTTCGATATTCCAGTGAGCATTGCGTGTTTTGGTGTAAAGCACATATTCATCTGCTAAAAATTTGGATAATTGATTAGCTACGGCCTGTCGATTTTTGTCTGTAATTCCGATATTCGGTTTCATGTTATTCAGTTTTTATTTTTTGATTTATTTTTTCAGTCAAATAGTTTTTTGAACTTAAACAAATACCCAAATTTATAGTAATGTATTCATTCCTTTTCGCAATCAACAAAAATGATGCCTTCTTCGAAAGGCCGGTAATTCCATTCATTGAACTGCTCTTATCAATGCAATTTATAAATTGATTCCGCCAGATACCTCTATTCTTTGTCCGCTGATCCAGCCGCCATCCTCACTGCACAAAAAAGCAATTATCCCGCCAATATCTTTTGGCTGCCCCACTCTTCCCAGGGCAGTCATAGAAGCTAAAAACTTTTTCCGCTCAGGAATATCCCGGTTGCCTCCATTATTAAAATCAGTTTCTACCGGTCCCGGCGCTACTACATTTGCCGTAATGCCCCTTGCACCCACATCTTTAGCAAGATAACGGGTAAACACTTCCACAGCTCCTTTCACAGAAGCATATACGGAATATCCAGGAACACAAAAGCGGGTAGTGCCTGAAGAAATATTAATAATCCTGCCATTGTCGTTGACCAGAGGAAGTAATTGTTGTGTCAGAAAATAAACACTCTTAAAATGAATATTAATAAACTGGTCAAAATCAGCTTCTGTCACTTTTAGATAGGGAATGGTGGCGCCTATGCCAGCATTGTTTACTAAAAAATCAAATGATTCTGTATTCCATTTGGCTTTAAGTATTTGCCTGAATTCATCTATAAACTGAGAAAAAGAGGTAATATTATTTACATCTAAAAATAATGCGGCGGCCTGCATTCCCATAGCCTCAATTTCTTTTACCACTTCAGCGGCAGCGTCTTTTTTTGATACATAAGTGATCACTACATCGTGGCCATCCTTTGCCATTCGCAAAGCCATATCTTTACCTAGTCCCCTGCTGCCTCCTGTAATTAATGCTATTTTGTTGCTCATAATTTGTATTTAATTTATAAACAAAAGTATTACAAAGTTATCTTTATAAAAATGCAAAGTACCTGATTCAGTTATTGAGTTTACTGTTGTGTTGTCAAACAATCCTTTATTTTTTTCTTGGTATAAACCTACCTGATATTATCACCTTATCCCATTAACTATAAGGCTTACACCAACCAGCAAACGAAAAGTTGTCATAAGAAATTTCTGTTGCTACATGATTATCACTAAAGTACAGAATATAAAACACTCATTGGTCACTAGCAGGTTCCTCTTTTGTTTCTTCAAGTTGATCTGACTCTTTACCTTTTTTTAATTTCACTTTGGGATTTTCTTCGGTGCCGGTTACTGAGAAGGGGATTCCAATAATACCTAACGGTGGCAAGCCTAATCGCCCGGTAATATTGAGTTTTCCGTCAAAACTGATTTGTCCTTCAAACCGGGGACGAAAACCAAAAATTCGCATTTTGGTACGTTCCAGTGTAATGATATTGTTGGCAATACTTGTTTTAATGTCTATTTTTTTCAGATTGGGATTGTTGATACTATCACGGTTGGTTGCCTTACTTATAGCTCCCAGTAATTTTAAGCCCTTTACTTTTACATTCTGTAATGATAATATACCGCCGCCTTTCAGCGAAGGATATACGGGATGCATATCCGCATCCAATTTCCCGCTTAACTGGTATTTAAGGGAAACAATCCCCTCCATCTTCGAAGCCGAAGTAGCCATGTCGTGAAAAAGTTTCACTCCATTATAGGCGCGTTTTATATCAAAATTTTCAGCATCAATGGTATAATCAAAACTGGCTTTTGCTGGTGACAGACTTTTGTAAGTGGCATGCATTTGCACGGGTGCGCCAATCATTTCAAATCCTGTGGTATCCAATACCAGTGTTCCGTTGCTTATTGATACACCTCCTGCGAAATTATTAAGGGTGAGGTTTTCGTAAGATACTTGCTTTACTGTTGCTTTCAGTTTGATGTTAAGATTAGCAGGAATAATTACTACACCCTGACTGCTGGTTGACGCGGCAGCAGTATCTCCGGCAAAAGCCATAAATTCATCTACATAAAAATGATCTGAAGAGAGGTCAAATTGCCCCGTTAAGGGAGCGTTATCTTTCATGGCATAATCAATTATGTTAGAGAGATAACCATTTAGGGCAATATCCGTTTTACCATAATTGGCAATAAACTTACTAAACCACATTTTATCCTGGGAAAAACGAAAGACACCTGTTTTGATATTAAACGGTTTCGGAAAATAATCAGACTGGAGTGTTATGTTTTCTATTTCTGCGGTACCGGAATTATAGAGCCTGCTATACCTGCCTGCCGCAGCATCGCTTTGCAGACCGCGGAGTATCAAATTGGTTTTAATGAATCCTTTTACACTCAACCCTTTTTGAGAAAAAACCTGGTATAGCTTTCCTACATCCAATGTCCCTTTTGAGGCAATATCATATTTCAGGTCTTCAAAATTTTGAAGATCTGCTTTTAGTGTAAAAGGCTGCCCTTCAAATACAAAAGAAACAGGCTTAACATTAAACTTCATGTCTGCAAGAGTACCTCTATTATTTACCGCATCTACCAGTAATTGGATTTGCTCTATCGGGTGAGGGTAATAGGCTGTTTTCAGGCTTCCGTTTTGTAAACTGATAGTGGCATTCGTAACCGGAAATTCTTTTTGTCCAGGCAAATAATTTCCTTTTGATTTTATGGAAACATTTAAATCTCCTGCAAGTTCTGTGCTATCAAGCGGATAATAGCTTTTGATATTAGCGAGATGTATCAATGATTGAATTTCTGCATCAATGGTAGTAAGATGATTGAGTTTGAAATTCCCCTTAATATAATCCGTGAGCATATTGGCATTCAATTGCTCTATGGAAATATCAGTGTGATGATAATTCCCGTCTTTATTGGAAGCATTTAATTGAAAACTAATATTTTGAATAGCCTGTGACAAAGAAGCTAATTTAAAATAACCATTGCTGACAGAAGATTGTAAAGTAAAATGCGGTATGCTGCTGATAATGGTTTCTGTCTGCCTGATTCCTTTTTTTATTGTAGCAGTTTTATAGCTGCCGTTTGCAGTAAAATGCAAATTAATTTTTCCTTTCACATCAAATGGAGCAATGCCCAGCGCTTTATCCCATTTTGCAAGATCCATTTCTGTATTAATTGTTGCATGCACCGTGGGCAGGTTGAGGTTATTCAGTTTGATAACTGAACTGAAATAATCTTTATCAATATTAAAATAAAGGGAATCGATGTTAACATACAGGCTGTCCGTATTAAATGAGGGTAGTTTTGCATCCAGGTTCAGGAATAGATTTTTGACAGGTGATGGCACATTCTGATTGCTGATAAACCCATCCCTGATTTGTAAATTAAACCCAAGGCTGGGCATAATATTTTCCCTGGCAATATATTTCCCTTTCAGGTAGGCAACCAATTCTGTTTTGCCATCCGTTTTGGTTTTTTCGAGCCAGCCTGCGTATTCCGGAGGAAGTGCAGACAATACCTGTTCCAGGTTACCCCTGCGTGAGAGCAGTCGAAGATTCATATAGTAGCCATCAGCGAGAAATTCAAAATTGCCAGTAAAATTTACCGGGAGTGTATTGATGATGAGGTTATTCTTCTTAAATTCAAGTGCCAGGGAATTGGTATTGAGTGTTGTTATTAATCTTCCCTTTAATTTTTTAGACTTTACATACTGGGAACCATCATAATTAAGATCAAAGGATTGAATACTGATTTTTGAGGCAAGGTCAAAGATGGCCTTGCTCAGGTTGCCTTCACCGGTATAATTTAGATTTTCGGCTTTAATAAGCATTGGTATCGACAAATCATTATAAACAAGATTGCTATTACTAATCTGTATCTTTTCAATTTTTAATGAAGTGCCTGTAGTGTCGGCAGGGGATGCTTTTTTCTTATTGCCGGATTTATAGACATTATAATTGGCAAGCCCTTCCTTGTTGACTTTTACAGAAATAGTAGCATCGTCAAGGTATATTTTATCAATACTGATGGTCTTTGAAAAAACAGAGCCCAGGTCAATGCCAAATGCCAGTTCATCGGCTTTTAATAAAGTATCTTTTGCATAAGGCTCCGATCCCATAAGGGTTACATTATGCAATGTGAGCGTTAATGAAGGGAAATGGCTAAAGAAAGTAAGCCTTGCGTTTGAAAAATTCAGTTCGGTGGTTATGGCATTGTTGGTCCACTTTTTAATTTTTTCCGATACTTGTGATGGAAAAATCACCGGAAGTAAAAACATAAGTAACAGCAATGAACCCAGAATGATACCTGATATTTTTAAGGGTTTGATCAGCTTTTTTTTCATATAATGACAGTGGGGATACTTATAAAGCAACCCCACTGTTACAAAGCTAAATCTAATCCACCAAAAAACATCTCTTCTGTTCCTGTTCTGAATTTATTTTTCACCATAAATTACAAGAGCCTCAGTATCTATCGCAATGTTTCCATCAGGATATTTTTCATTCAGTGCCTGGAACACCTCTCCTTTAATTTTTTCTACCATAGCATCATCTGCTTTGCTGAGTGCTGCTACAAAAGGGGCTGCTATTTCTGTCATCATATTCCAATATACATCGGCAGTTTCACAGTTTAATTTGCCCGGCACTTCCTTTTCAATTGTATTTTTTAAGCCTGCCTGCTCAAACAGGTTCCTGATTAATCCGCTTTGAGCGCAGCGAAACATCCCCGGAGCTCCGGGTGGCGGTGGCGGTAGCTGCATATTCCTATTGATAGTGCCGCCAATAGCCGTTACCCAAAAGTTTTTTTCAGGGCCACCCCAAACGGCGGTGGCGATTCTGCCTCCGGGCTTCAGCACCCGTGCCATTTCTTTGGCAGCAAGTAGCATATCCGGGAAAAACATAAAACCAAAACGGCAACTGATGGCATCAAAAGTATTGTCAGCAAAAGGAAGTTCGCAAACATCGCAAACCCGGGTTTCAATATTGTTGATTCCTCTTTGTGCCGCATGTTCACGGGCTATTGCGAGCATATCTTCTGAAAGATCGGTTAGTACAACTTTGCCATCGGTAAGCATAGTAGCTATGGTAAGTCCCGGCTCTCCAGTACCTGATGCTATATCCAGCACTACGTCTGTATCTCTTGGATTGATTAAACTGATAATTTCAGTACCGAAGGGTTTTATAAATTCCATGGTCAGGGTATCCCATTTTTTCCAACCCGGAGAAAATTTATTCCATGAAGCCTTTTGCTGTTCGCGTATTTGTTCCAGTTGCTGTTCCATTCTAGATTTTTTTAATTGTTAATGTAAACGAGAAAACGTGGTGTGTGTAGATTAAAATAATTTTGATACCCAGCCCGTAGCTGTTACAGGCTTTAGTTTCCAAAGGACATTATTATAATGTTTTTAGGTAGGCAATTGCTTTCCTGGAGATGGTAATATCTCCTTGATGCAATTGGTATTAAAAATAAACATATTTTTTTAAGATTAGGTATTTTAAGTTTAAATTCTTGAAACGATTTTTTTTATGAGGTCGAAGGAGACTTCCTCGCCTAATTCACCTTTTCAACAACAGGTACTTCTGAGAATTATAGAATTGGCTATTCATTAAAGAGCCCCGGTGGCGTGGGCAGGACAATTGTCTGAACCAGGATTCACAGGATGAAAAGATTCGCAGGATTATAGATTTGCTATTCATTGAAGCCTTCGGTGGCGCAGGCCGGACAAACGCACGGAGTGATCGGGTTGTCCTTGAACTTTTTGGTTACTTTTTCTTTCAAGAGAAAAAGTGACAAGCAACCCTTCATGCATATAGATAACCATCAATGGACAGGGCAGGTATATTAAACTCAAAGCTTTATAAGCATTGGGTTAATCTTTATTTCCTTTTTGTCTTGATACAAAAAGTAACAAAAAGATCAAGGCTGCATAAAAAAAGCTAAAAATTTAAATC
>JAUZOE010000051.1 GCA_030706605.1 Bacteroidota bacterium | reverse complement strand
CTTTAGTGAAATAAAAAATTTGTTTTTAAGAAAAATACATGCAGTTACATTTAAAGGATTTTTGCTGAAACTATTAATGTTTATAGTAGCATTTACTTTTAATAAACTGACTTAATAACTAGCAACTTGAATTAATTAATATAAAATGTACCCGGCGAATTCAATAATTAGAAATGATGAATACATCTAATACTTATTCCAAAAATTTGAAAAAGATTGCAAAATCTTTTAACTCACTGTTGAAAAAACCTGTTGAGAAATTTGGAAAAGAAGATTATCATAAGTTAAGGGTAGAAATAAAAAAATTAAGGGTGATTTTGGATTATGGAAAATATTGTGATAAAAAATTCAAAAGAAAAAAATATTTTAAAACGTTTAAAAAAATATTTAAACAATCAGGGAAGATTAGAGAATATCAATTGGAAGAAAGTGTTCTGAAAAAATATGAACAATATTCTATTGCTCAATATTTAATGGATATTGAAAACAGGATCAAAAAAGAAGAAAATAAAATTCCTTCTATGCTTGACAAAGAATTCTGGAAGAAAGCAAATAAAGCCTTTGGGGATATTGATGCTTCCATCAAAAAGTTGGATGAACAAAAAGTAGATGAATTTACAAAAAGTGTAAGAAGTAAAATCAAAGATATTATCCTACCCGGATATTTAGAACCGGAGCAGGTTCATCCATTACGTAAACTTTTAAAAGTTGATTATTATAACAGAAAGTTTCTTGATTTGAAAGATCAAGAAAAAATCACAAGGGAAGAAGATAATTTTCTTACAATGTTAGGAGAGTGGAATGATTGCCATACAATGAATAATCAACTGGAAAAAAGTATTGCACAGGAAAAAATTGATCCAACCTTGTTGTTACAATTACTAAAATTAGATGCAGAAATATTATTGAATTCTGAAAATTTATTGAAGGATATCAATAGCAGACTTTCGTTAAAGAGGTTACCATTTTTTATATAGGAATCACATTTAACTAGGTATTAATCAACCAGTAAAGAAAACTATTTCTTGGGAAGTTCAAAATAGAATATAGACCCTTTCCCATATTCACTTTGTAACCAAATTTTCCCCTGGTGTTTTTCTATTATTTCTTTTGAGATAAAAAGGCCTAATCCCAGGCCCGGATATGTATTCAAATTCTTCCCGGAGATACGGTAAAAACGGTCAAAAATTCTATCTTGTTCTTCAGATAAAATTCCGTTCCCAAAATCCTGGACAGAGCAAATTAATTTATCATTCTGCTGGGTTATTTCTACGATGATATTTTTGGAATTAGATGCATATTTGATAGCATTGATTAAGAGGTTGCTTATCACCTGTCCTATTCTTTCCCTGTCTGCATTAATTTTTATATTAGCATTGGCCTTAAGAATAAGGTTGTGTTCTGGTGAGGTTAGTTGTATCTCTTCAATAATTTCAGATGCCAATTCATTGAATTCAAAGGACCGGACATTATAAACTAACTGGCCGTTTTGCAATTTAGAAGTATCGAGCAGGTCTGTAATTAAAGAGGTTAGCTTATTGATTTGAATATCCATTTTCTCCAGCATTTTTTTGTGATTATTATCTCCGGAAGCTGAGGCTTCCATTAATAATAACTGTGTATATGCTTTTAGCGAGGTTACGGGGGTTTTAAGTTCATGGCTGGCAATGCTGAAAAATTCATCTCTTTTATAAACAAGCGCTTCTGTTTCCTTCTGGATTTCGTCTTTTTGAGCTGTAAATTCGCGTAAATTCTGTTTCATTTTATTGATGGAAATTCCAAGTAGGTCCTGCTCCCCCCTGGGTTTTACTGTAACATTAAAATTTCCCTTCCCGATTTGGTTTGCTGCCTCTTCGAGCAAAAGGTTATTTTTATCTATTTGCAAAATGGATTTTGCAAGACTGCCTATTACACCACCGGGCATATCATTTAATTTTAAACCGGTATCTCCTTTTGAAATTTTTCTTGCAGCGAGTTTGAGTTCTCTTAATAAATTTTTAATATGAGCGACTAAATAAGCAACTAAACCTATAACAAATAAAATAGTAATTAAAAGTAATAGTAAAGTTTTATTTTTTGATTTATTTTCTTTATAGTAAATATTTTTAATTTTTGAATCAACACTTTTCCATAATGCCAATTTTTGTTTTTTTAAAATATACATTCCTTCAGTAGATACCTGTAACCATTGATCTGCATTATAGGAACTATCAAATTTCAAAGTAGTAAAAAGATGATCTATGTAAGAAATAGTCGATTTTAATGCTTCCGATTTTTTTTCATTATTGTATAATTTGACAGAGGCAGGTGATGCTTTCAACAAAAATTCAGTTTCATAAGTATTGTAAACTTTATAAAGGCCTAAAGTCCCAAATAAAGTTTCCTCCATATATTCGCGTGTATATAAGGCATTGTAAATATTAGTGCGGATAATTCCCAGGAATGTGATCATTTCAGAAAGAATATTCTGAGCAATCAGATCCTGGTAAAAGGGTTCAAGAAAAATATTACTGGGCGGAGACGAAGAATTAATGGTGTTTAGTCTGAAGATAGCATCCGTGTAATATTGTATTACTTCTTTGGAAGTATATTTTTTTGAGGTATCAATTTGACTACGTGTTTCAGCGAGTTTATCTAAGAAAGTATATTGTGTAAAATTGGCTAATGCTAGTTCATGGCTGTTTTGGAGGACACTTATTATTGAATCGGTTTTTAATCTTTGATTTAAAACTTTATCATAATCATCTTTTTTTATAATATACTGATAACTAAATCTGCGTTCTGTTCCTAAACTTGAGATTAATTCCCCAATATTAGCTGATTGATCAATTTGTTCAACGTAGTCTCCTATTAACTTTACTCTTTTCGATTTTTCTTTAAAGATTATAATAGAAAAATAAATAAGAAATAAAATAGGAATAATACCTATCATTATTAACTTAGTTGTAAGAGGCAACTTTCTAAAAAAAACATTCATTGTAAAGGAATAATGGATGATCGAAAAAGTTGTTGAAGTAAAAGTATTGAAACCTAAAATACTTCCGGCTAAGATAATGTAAACAAGCCTATTTTATGGTTTTTTTATGTGAAAGACTTTGTGTTGTATAATAGCGGATACCCTAGCTTATACAATTAAAAAGCCTCATAAAATGAGGCTTTGTTGCGAAGGGAGGGTTCGAACCTCCGACCTTCGGGTTATGAGCCCGACGAGCTACCGCTGCTCTACTTCGCGATTTTGAGTTGCAAATGTAAGGGGTTAACTACTTGCCACCAAATTTATATACTTTAGCAAATCATAAAATTGAATTATGATCAAAAACGGCAATATTTTATTTCTTTTTTGTGGGCTGTTATTCGCAGCATGCAGTTCTAAAATAAAGGAAATTAAAGAAGAAGTGTATTCACGGCATCTTCAAAAGCATATTAGTTTAACTATCATCAGCACGCCTGTGCCCAAAAACAAAAGTGATTTTAATCTTTTGATTTTAAACGATGCAAAGGATATAGATCAACTGCATGTAAAAAATATCGTTGATAGTTTATACAGGAAAAAATCAATACAGCCATTAGTAGTAGTAGGCATAACAGCTTTTGATAGAGTGCAGGAATATGGCGTAGCCGGTTATCCCGGTTACCAGGATAAAGGCGCCTCAGCAGAAAAATACAGCAACTTTATTATTAATGAATTGCTCCCGTTTGTAAAAAAGAAATCTGCTGTAAGAAAATTTAATTCAGTAACAATTGCTGGTACATCTGATGGAGGACTTTCCGCTTTTGATATTGCATGGGATCATGCAGATAAAATTGATAAAGCCGGCATATTCTCCGGTTCTTTTGGATTTAGTAATTTGGATGCCACAGATACCAGTTATTCAGATGATAAAAACAGGATTATTATCAATAAAATAAGGTCGTCACGAAAACGCCCGCATTTAAAATATTGGTTTTATGCAGGAGGAAGTGATGAAACTGCTGACCGTGATAATGATGTTATTGGGAATACAAAAGATCTTATAGAATTGATTAAAAAGAAAAAAGTCTGTCCGCCAGGGGATATAGTTTATATCGAAGAAAAAGACAGTAAAAATGATGATGCTTCATGGGGCCAAATATTTCCCCGTTTTTTAGTTTGGGCGGTGGGCAAATGATTGCTTTTAATTTCTTTGAGAAATACTGCTGGCACCGCTTGCATTTATAATTTTTCTTTCAGGATTTCCTTTGTAATATAAACTGCTGGCACCACTTGCTTTTGCAGCAACAGATTTATTAATTGTAATTCTTACATCGGAAGCGCCAGAAAGGTCGGCCTCGCAATTATCAGTCACAAGGTCATAATTTTTTACATCGCTGGCGCCACTTGCACTTATTTTTAGATTTTGCAAAGTGCCGTTTACTTTTACATTTGAAGCGCCACTTAATTCAATGCTGAGATTGTCAATATTTACATTTCCCTTAATGTCGCAGGCTCCTGAAAGCTTAAGCTTGAAACTATTCGCTTTTAAGGTCCCATTTACCAATATATAACAGGCTCCCGAAGCTTCCAGGCTTTCCAGGGTTTTGAATGATATGTAGGCACGTAATTTACGATTGTTATTAAACCTGGAATGACCACCTTCATATGAGATAGTTAACACTCCATTACGTACAATAGTTTTCATTGCATCACGGTATTCGTCTTCCGATGCACTCACGGCAAGGGCATACTCATTGCTTTGCGATAAAAAAACTTCAATACCTCCACTAACTTTAATTCCTGTAAAGCTACCTACACTTCTGACTTCGGCATTTTTGTCATTGAACTCAGTTTGAGCTGTTGATCGGATTGCCAATGCAGTTAACAGGAAAATAAAAAGATATTTCATGGAAATAATTTATAGTGGAACGTCGATCAAAGGGAAAAGTTACAATTTTTTAGAAAATAATTGCTTCTTTCCTATCTTCGCATTTTAAAACAATTATTTACCGGGGTGCATCCCGTCAATTGACGAGAGATTGCTGAGAAAATACCCGTATACCTGATCAGGATAATGCCTGCGAAGGGAGGAAAACAAATTCGTACTACCTTCTTTTTCATGCATTGTATTGTTCAATAAAGTACAAACATGAAAAAAATTATTTTAGCATTTGGTTTCTTTAGTCTTCATTTTTCGGTTCAGGCACAGGATACGGCTGTTCACAAAATCAGCGATACCCTAATGCTGGAAAATATAGAAGTTACTTCTATCAGAGCCGCAGACAAAGCTCCTTTTACCAAAACCAATATCAGTAAGCAACAAATTGAAAAAGCAAATCTTGGGCAGGATCTTCCCTTTATTTTAAATCAGACTCCTTCAGTTGTGGTGAACTCCGATGCTGGTAATGGAGTAGGTTATACCGGTATTCATATCCGTGGAACTGATGCCTCCAGGATTAATGTTACTCTGAATGGAATTCCATATAACGACGCCGAAAGCCAGGGAACCTATTTTGTAGATTTGCCGGATATTTCTTCTTCTGTCAATTCAATTCAGATACAGCGTGGGGTAGGTACTTCATCTAATGGAGCAGGTGCTTTTGGTGGTACTATCAATCTTTCTACTAATGAAGTCAACAAAGAAAGATATGCAGAATCTAATAATAGCTATGGTTCTTTTAATACCTGGAAAAATACTTTGAAATTGGGCTCGGGTTTATTGGCCAATCATTTTTTGATTGATGCCCGTTTATCAAAAATTACCAGTGATGGATATATTGACAGGGCAACTTCTAACCTGCAATCTTTTTATACCAGTGTAGCTTATGTCAATAATAATAGTTCTTTGCGCCTTAATATCCTGAGTGGCAAAGAAAAAACTTACCAGGCATGGTATGGTGTTCCGCAAAGTTACCTGGATAGTGATCGAACTTATAATCCTGCTGGAACTGAAAAGCCGGGCGCGCCCTATGCCAACGAAACCGATAATTATATACAAACTCATTATCAACTTTTTTATAACCGGAAACTGAATTCTTTACTGAGCTTTAATATTGCGGCTTTCCTTACAAGGGGAAAAGGCTATTATGAGGAATATAGGGCGGACCAGGCTTTCAGCGATTATTCTCTTCCGGATGTGATCAATGGGGCAGATACCACTACCTCGACGGATTTAATAAGGCGTTTATGGCTTGATAATTACTTTTATGGATCAGTTTTCTCTTTGCAATATCATCATAATAAAACTCAATTAACTTTTGGTGGGGGTCTTACAAAGTATGATGGCAAACATTATGACATTGTAACCTGGGCACAGCAAGGATTTCCTAAAAATTACAAATATTTTAATGCTCCTGCGACAAAGAGTGATTTTAATTTATATGCGAAAATGATGCAAACTTTGGGAGCAGGGTTCACCGGGTTTTTAGATGTGCAGGGAAGATTTGTAAAATATAAAATCAATGGTTTTGAAAGTCATCCTGCAATGACGGTAGCAAAGAATTATTCTTTTTTCAATCCAAAAATGGGCATCTCTTTTAATAAAAAGAATTACCAGGCATATGCTTCTTTTTCTGTAGCTGCGAAAGAGCCTAACCGGGATGATTTTGAAGCCGGAATTACTGAAATTCCAAAACCAGAAGTGCTTTATGACTTGGAAACAGGAATGAGCACGAAGAATGAGTCATTTAATTATGGTGTAACATTTTATTATATGTATTACCATAATCAATTGGTAAATACCGGTAAAATAAATGATGTAGGATCTTATACGAGAACCAACGCCCCGGAAAGTTATCGTGCCGGGGTTGAATTGCAGGCTGATACTAAAATAGCTTACTGGATTACGGCTTCGGGGAATATTGCTTTTAGCAAAAACAAAATAAAAAACTTTACTGAATATGTGGATGATTATGACAATGGACTGCAGAAGGAAAATAATTATCACAATACCGATATTTCTTTTTCGCCTGATATAGTTGGCTCAGCAGCAATCAATATTATTCCTCTGAAAAATGCTGAAATTAATTTTCAGTCAAAATATGTGGGAAGGCAATTTTTGGATAATACATCACACATCAGCAGAAGTATTGATCCTTACTTTGTGCAAAATATAAGGATGTCTTATTCATTATTGAAAACGATATTTAAAGAAGTTGATTTTATTTTCCAGGTCAATAATGTTTTCAACAAAAAATACGAATCCAATGGATATACTTATAATTATATTTATAATGGAGATTTTACGGTAGAAAATTATTATTTCCCGATGGCAGGAATCAATTTTATGACAGGTATCAATTTTAAATTGTAAAACAAAAATTATAATTGCTGCTGAAGCATAACCTATTTTTTAGGTAAGTAGGCAATAGGGTTTTTTATAAAATCATCTTTACATTCTTTGGAACAAAAGCCATAAACTTTTCCTTGATAATGTGCAGTATCACCTATGCCTGCACTTACCGGCATTCCGCAAACAAGGTCTTTGTCATTATTAACCATTTTTGCAGTATATATAGCACTACTATCATTTGCGTGGGGTGCAGATGCTGCAGTGGCTGGGTTTTCAGCTTTTTGATTGTTGTCTTTATCTGAAGAACTGGTGCAGGACGCAACGAGGAATGCAATAATAATTACAAAATTTATTTTTTTCATTTTATTACTTTTTTATAGGTGTTTTCAACTTAATTCTGATCATCTGGTATTTAAAAGGTATAAAAATTGCCGGAAGGGATTGGGCAATATGAAACCTTAATTTTTTAAAATGGCAGTACCAGTAATAAAAACTATGTATCGTAGCTCATTTTTACCCAAATTTCTGATTCCATGCCAGCATGCCGCCAACCAGGTTTTTTACATTTACAAAACCCATTTGTTCGAGTATTGTTGCTGCTATTCCGCTTCTGTTACCACTGCGGCAATAACAGATCACTTCATTTTCGCGTAAATTTTCAATTTCCTCTGTTTGCATACTTTGTATTTCTCCAAGTGGAAGAAGAATGCCTCCGATATTAAATTCTTCGTTTTCTTCAGGCTGCCTTACGTCTACCAGGTTAAGCGTTTCACCCGCATCTAATCTTTGTTTTACTTCTTCAGGAGTAATGTTGGTCATTGTATTTATTTGATTTTTTTATTTAAAGAATCTGAGATGGTGGATAAACTGTCTACTATAGGACGGTCAACCTGTATCCAAATATCCATTGTTTGCCCTGGCTGAATATAAACTGGTGTTTTGTCGAATCTGAGTACGTCAGGATTTTGTTTATATATAAATGCGTTGGCAGTATCAGTTACATTTCCTGTAGTTAATATTGCAGCCAGTAAAATCCCCTGGGCTTGTAAAACGTTTTTTGCCTCGGTAACTGTAAGACCTTTCAGGTTGGGAACAGGGATAGATTGAGCTTCAAGTCCTCCACCGATGATTAAATCGACAGAAGAGCCCCATCTTATTTTTGTACCTGCCGGAATTCTTGATCCATTATAATGTTGTTCCAATACGGAGCCTTTCATGAAATCGGGCCGGTATGTAGTATCTCCTAATTTCAAATTGCTTTTAGTAAGGTTTTCAACAGCAAATCTGAAACTAAGCCCTTCAAGTTTTGGCATTACTACAAAAGGTAAAGTAGAGGGATTTACATTCAAAAAAACGGTACGGTTTACTTTTACAGTAGCATCAGATCCTGGTAATTGTTTTATTACGGTATTAAGAGGCAGGCTGTCATTGTATAATGAATCTGTTATCACTACTTCAAAACCTTGATTTTCCAAAAGTTTTACTGCATCTTCCACTTTTTTACCGGTTACCGATGGCACTTTTAGGTATTCGCCATGGTGGGTAATCCAACCAAGTGATTGGAAAAAAATAAAGCCAGCAAGAAATATCAATGCTATGGCTACCAGCAGATTTATAAAAAAACTTTGTCTTGCAATAAATTTAAACACATGAAATGTATGAGTGAAAAAATAAAGTATGCAATTTAATAAATTTAATCAGGCAAACATTCCTGTAGCAATGAAGTATAAAATTCCATTAAGCTCCAGCCCATTATTTTTAACTGCTGGGGTACTATACTTGCTTCTGTTTGTCCCGGCACAGTGTTTATTTCCAGCATAAAAAGCTTGTTAGTTTCTTCATTATAAATGAAATCGATCCTGATAATCCCTTTGCAATTAAAAATTTGATAAATTTTTATGGCTTCATTTTTTATTTGCTGTGTCATGCTGTCGTCAATTTCGGCAGGAGTTACTTCTCTACTTGCGCCAAGATATTTGGCTTCATAGTCAAAAAAATTATTTTTAGAGAAGACTTCAGTAATAGGTAAAGCAGTTATGATTCCTTTTGATTGAAAAACACCAATAGTAAATTCTCTTCCTTTTATAAATTCTTCTACTAATACCTGTTCATCTTCTTTAAAGGCTTTTTCTATAGCTGTTTCCAATTCTTCTGATGGTGAATTTACTTTAGACATGCCTATACTTGATCCGCCATTATTGGGTTTCACAAAAACGGGGAAGCGAAGTTTTTTTACCAGTTCTTTAGGATTTTTATAACTGTTTTTGAATAATAAAACAGAATTAGCTACATTGATTCCTGAAAATGCAGCCACTGCTACAGAATACCTTTTGTTGAATGTGAGTGCAGAAATAGCGCAATTACAGGAAGTGTAAGGAATCTGAAGCATGTCAAAATATCCCTGTAATTTTCCGTCTTCTCCAGGGGTGCCATGAATGCCGATTAATACTGCATCAAAATGTACTTTTTCATTGTTGATCAAAAGTGAGAAATCATTTTTGTCTACCTCCACCTTTTGGCCATCGGGCAATTGATGAAACCACCCATTTTGGGTGATATCAATTTTATAAGGATCAAATTTTTCAGGGTCAATGTTTTTTTCAACAGTTTTTGCAGACAGGTAAGATATTTCTGCTTCACCGGAAAAGCCTCCTGTTACGAATGCAATTGTGTGTTTTTTCATAAAATAGCCGACTAGATTGTTTTGAATATATTATATATGTTTTAAAATAAAAATCAGGGTTTCTGGGATAATCCCTCATTACCACAGTCAAGCACAAACTTCCAGTCTCCGTCTTTTTGTTTTTTCCAGATGCTTACATAAGTTCCTTTTAAAGTAGTATCCTTAGTGGTGAATTCATATACGCCATAACTAAAACCGAGATCGCCCGATTGGGCAATTTCTGCTTTTGCTGGTTTCCATGATAAAGTATAAGCCGTATCATTTGACTGGCTAAGATAATCTATGGCATCAGCGCCAATGATAGGTAGGTGATTAGGTCTTAACAGCACCCCGTTATTATCAATGTATTGCAAAAAAGCTTTTTTCATTCCTACCTGCCGGCTCATATCAGAGAATGCTTTGTCGGCATTAATGATTTCATCAACAGAAGGACTTTTAATGGTGGAGACTGTATTTGTATTACACGAAAAAAATACAAGGGGTGTCATGAAAAAAGCATGGATTACAAATAGTATTTTATACTTTTTCATGATCTGTATTTTAATTTAAAAAAAGGCGAAAGTACCTTGCAATACATTCGCCGGACGCAGGAAATATTACCTGCTTAACAGGCATTTGAGCCTTAGGAAATTATATGTGCATTTTTTCCTTTTTTGCTAAAAGTTCACTTACAGTTTCATGATACATCTCATCTGGTATGCAGCAATCCACCGGGCAAACAGCAGCACATTGAGGTTCTTCATGAAACCCCTGGCATTCGGTACATTTTTCTGGAACTATATAGTAAATGTCGTTCGATATAGGTGAATTACGTTGGTCCGAATCCATGGTAGAACCATCCATTAATGTTACAGATCCTTTTACAGTGGTGCCATCAGCAATAGCCCATTCTACTCCGCCTTCATAAATAGCGTTATTGGGGCATTCCGGTTCGCATGCTCCACAATTAATACATTCGTCAGTGATTTTAATAGCCATCTTTTTGTTTTTTTTCAGTAATGCAAGCTGGATATTATTTCCGAATTTTGCCTGCGTATAATTGATACAAATATAATCAGATAATCATTTAATTAATCATTTTATAAATGAATTTAAAAGAAAGAATTAAGGTACTAAAAATACTTTATGAATACTTGTCAAATGACCCTGGTCCTCTAAAAGCTATAAAGGAAAAAGCATTTGAAAAAAATAAATGGTTTACTGAAGAGTTCGTAAATCTGTCACTTAAAAATATTTCAACACAATTTTTGGAACCGGAAAAATTAGATGCATGGATCCATCATTACCACATAGATGATAACATCATTTCGAAAAATATTGGGATTGTGATGGCAGGAAATATTCCCCTGGTGGGTTTTCATGATTTTCTTTGTGCTTTCATCACGGGGCATCATCTGCAATTAAAACTTTCCGAAAAAGACGAAGTGCTATTAACTCATTTTATTGAGAAAATGTGCGAATGGGATCGGGGAGTAGAAGAGGTGATAAAAGTTTCATCGATGCTTAAAGATTGCGATGCTTACATTGCTACCGGAAGTAATAATTCGGCACGCTATTTTAATTTGTACTTTGGGAAATATCCTTCTATTATCAGGAATAATAAAACATCAGTAGCTGTGTTAAACGGTGATGAAACTAATGAACAACTCACTTTACTTGCCGATGATGTCCATCTTTATTTTGGCCTGGGATGCAGAAATGTTACTAAAATATTTGTTCCAAAAGAGTATGACTTTGTCCCTTTACTCAATGCTTTTAAACAATACGATTTCTTTGCCTTTCATTCAAAATATAAAAATAATTATGATTACAATCTGGCATTGCTGATTATGAATAATAAGTATTACATGACCAATGAAAGTATCATCTTAGTTGAAAATGAGGATATTTTTACCCCCGTAAGCGAGCTGCATTATTCATTTTATGAAGATAAAAATACCCTTTTTGATGAATTGGATCAACAGGAAAATATTCAATGTATTGTGGGCGAAGATCATCTTCCTTTTGGCATCACACAGCAGCCTGGTTTATTTGACTATGCCGATAAAATTGATACTATGCAATTTTTATTAACTTTATAAGGGTACCTTGGTTTAGGAAGTTTTTTTAAAATAAATAATGCCAGGCAATAATTGTTAGCAAATTTTGTTTTTCATTAAAACAATAGCTCTTTCGGTTATGACCGCGAAATTTAAGGGAATCATAAAGTCATTCTAATTTATTGTTAAAGGTAAATAGCAGGTTCACATACCTTTAAACATTGAATTACTTTTATGTCCGAGGCACACAATTTGATGCAGATAAAAATACACACATTGATTTTTTTACTATAAAAATTTCCATAAATGAAAACAAGAAATATCTTCCTTACCGTGTTAATAAGCACACTTACTACCCTTGCAGTTATCTTAGGGTATAATAAATTTCAACACAATAATAATAATCCCAATTTCCAGGCAACTAACATTCCTTCTAATTATAAATACGCCGGATTTTTAGATAACAATGGCAATCCGACAGGAGGGCCGGTAGATTTTACCCAGGCTGCAGCGGCAGCTATTCCTACTGTGGTTCATATTAAAACAAAAACTCTTCCCAGGGCTGTAAATAACAACCTGCCTCAACAAAGAAATCCTTTTTCAGATTTATTTGGTGACAATGATATGCTGAACCAGTTTTTTGGAAATGGAGGCAGACAGCGTATGATGCCTGAGATGGCCTCGGGTTCAGGAGTGATAATTAGCGATGACGGTTATATTGTTACCAATAATCATGTGGTAGCCGGGGCCGATCAGTTGCAGGTAACCTTAAGTGACAGGAAAACATATACCGCAAAAGTTATTGGCGCTGATCCGGCGTATGACCTGGCCGTAATTAAAATTGATGCTAATAATTTGCCTTTTATGCTTTACGGTAATTCCAATGATACTAAGATTGGTCAATGGGTATTGGCTTTGGGGTATCCGTTAAATTTAGAGGCAACGGTTACCGCCGGAATTATTAGCGCAAAATCAAGAACATTAGGATTGAACCATGACCGGACAGGTGGAAAGGCAATGGCTGTGGAATCTTTTTTACAAACTGATGCTGCAGTAAACCCCGGAAATAGTGGTGGTGCTTTGATCAATACCAATGGACAACTTATTGGTATTAATTCTGCTATAGCATCACCTACGGGTTATTACAATGGTTATTCTTATGCTATACCGGTAGACATCGTAAAGAAAGTAGTGAATGATTTAATAAAATATGGTAGCGTACAGCGAGGCTTTTTAGGTGCTATGTTTATGGATGCAGGTATGATGACTAGCCAGCAAAAACAAGCTAATAAAATTCCTGAAAGTGTAGATGGAATTTACATCACCGACCTGGTGAAGAATGGAGCTGCAATAGAAGGCGGAATCAAAGTAGGAGATCAGATAAGAAAGATCAATGGAGTTAGTGTTAACTCAGGTTCTGAATTGCAGGAACAGCTCAGCAATTACAGGCCAGGTGATAAAATCAAGGTTACTTATGAAAGAAACGGTTCGCAAACGACAACAGAAGTAACTTTAAAAAATAATGCCGGTAATTACTCTATTGTAAAGCCTGTAGGAATGATTGATAAATTAGGAGCAGAACTGGAAACACTTGATCCAAAGAAAGCAAAGGAACTTGGCTTAAGTGGGGGTGTAGTAGTGAGGAAAATAAATGATGGAGCCATTAACGATCAGACCAGGATGAGAGATGGATTTATCATTACGAAGGCAAATGGTAAAGATGTAAAATCTCTTGATGATTTAAAAGGCATTATTGGCATGCAAAAAGATGTAACCATCACAGGTGTCTATCCGGGTTATAATGAACCATTTGAATATCCTTTGGTATTAGATGATTCAGGCGAATAAAATATAGTGGTGTTTTAAGATTGATTTGTCCGGCTGCAATTCTTTGCAGCCGGTTTTTTTGTTGCTATTCCGCCACTGGTTTATTTCTTTCTTAAACCCGATAGCTGGATTAGTCTTTAGAATACCGGTAATATTTTTAATTTGCCAATTTTTCTCAATAAAAAAATCGAAGTGAGGTCGCAATCATAGAACTCTTAAAATACAGAAGATATTTTAGTTCAGGGAAATGAATAGTGTCCCCTATTTCTGTTCATCTTTTTGGGGAAAGAAAATGATTAAATTTGTTGGTAAGGCAAAAAAGTAAAACATAAAAGGTATGTTACTATGCTCAATCGGATAAATTTGAGTAGGGATGAAACTACCGTTTATTTATTGATGTACACAAAAGTTATTGTAAGAATATTTACGGTGATGGTAATTATCCTCTAGCTCCCGAATATCGGGTCCAGTAATAGGTTTCATTGTTAAGTATGCCAGGTGGTTATTAAACGTATTTGCTAAGAAGGAATTTAAATGGTTTCTATCTGAAATGCTGAAACATATATTATTAATCAATAAACAAATTTAGAATGCATTTTTCGTTTAGGTTCAATTTTAAAGGGAAAAGATCAATACCGGTTATTTTTCTTAAACTTGCCATTAGTTTTATAGTAGTGTTCTGCTTGTTTAGTTTTACTGCGCCATTTAAGGTGCGTTCTAACAAGATTGATAATAGTAGCCATCCCTTTAAATTTGACAAGATTATTTCACGCGAAGTTTTAGAAAATTATTTGTCCCGGGCTATTGTAATGCAAAACTTATTAATAGGGCAGGGCAACTTTGATGATAACCTTCGTATGTTAAAAAGTATTGGGGCTAAGTATATTGCGAGGAGTGTTTGTCAATGGGGAGGCGAATCCAGTTTGTTGCAAAATTTAGAAATGGAAAATATTCTTGCAAAGAAGGTGCATCAGATGGATTCCGAAATTGTTTTGGAGGCATGTATATTCGAAATTGTGACCAGGCAGATAAACAAGGTTCCTGTTCCTGATTGGGCCTTTACTGCATTTGGTATGCCAGTTGAAAAAAGAAATTTTTGTTATGATAGTATTATCTATGCCGACGGAAGGATGAACAATCAATGGGGGAATGGTGCTTCTGTTCCTGATATAAGCAGACCCGAAACTAAATTGTTATTTTACTTTTTGGCAGTCTCCTACATTAATATTGGGATTGAAGGAATTCACTTTGGCCAGGTAGAGCTAATGAATAAGAATGACCCCAACCTGGATCATTATGCTGAGCTTTTAAAGATGATAAGAACTTATGCTGCTGTACATGCACGGAGGCACATGCTGCTTTGCAATTCTCATGTCCCAAGTGGAGGTTTTGTAAGGAACGGGTACCTGTTAATGGATTTTCATGCTTTTCCACTCAGGGTAATGGAAGTGCGGGATAAACCTGGGGAAGCTATTCTAAAACTTGGGTTTTTAGATGGTCTTTATAATCGAAGTAAAGGAGGAATGACTTATAGCGGCTGGACCTGCAAACATCTCCCTTACCTCGTAGAATTGGATAATTATGGAGTTAGCAAACATCCCGGCCAAGCTAATCCTGAACCAGTAGGATCAGGTTTTGACTGGGTATGGGGTTATGATGAAATTACATGGTTTGCGCATCAGACCAGGGAGTACAGAAGTAATTGGTTACGTTATGCATTAGCCTGGATTAAAAAAACAGATCCAAATGGCTTTCTTGAGATGCCAGGTAGCCGAACAGAATCGTCGCCGCTGGATCATAAGCGATGGTATTATGCCAATAATCCAAGTAATGCTGTGCCAGAAGGACTTGGGGATGAAGAAGCGATTCGGGAAATATGGAGGGCACAACCGATTAAATAATTAATATCATTTTATAAACAGTTTATTTCAATGCGTTTCACCATTGCTAAATACAATAGTAGAAATGGTTTTTTGAAAAGTTGATCCTACAAAAAATATAGGTTGGCTTTACCCGTTTTACTGAAAGTGGTATTCAAAACTTAGTGAATTGGCTAAATTACGATTCAATAATAAAATTTATTAAATGACAATTTTATGTTTTTGAGTATTAATTAATTCAAGTTGCTAGTTATTAAGTCAGTTTATTAAAAGTAAATGCTACTATAAACATTAATAGTTTCAGCAAAAATCCTTTAAATGTAACTGCATGTATTTTTCTTAAAAACAAATTTTTTATTTCACTAAAG
>JAUZOE010000050.1 GCA_030706605.1 Bacteroidota bacterium | reverse complement strand
CTTTTAGCAGATCATCCACTAAACAGAAAATTGCTATAATTTTATCTTCATTAAGCATCGGTAAAGATTTTTTAAGTGTCGTAACTCAAAATTATTCTTTATCGATGTCCTTTTTAATTAGCAACTTGGGTTAATTAAGTGAGCAAACAGGTAATTTGGTTAACTGCTTAGCGATCTACCTACTACATTTGCACTTTAACACCATAAGCAAGATCTCCGGCATCCCCCAGACCGGGGATAATGTATCCCTTAGCATTTAGTTCATTATCAATGTCTCCACACCAAATAGTGGCTTTAGGTTCGGCCCGCAATAAATATTCGATGCCCACAGAACAGGCTAAAGCACATACAATATGTATCTCTGCAGGATTACCCTCCTGGCGAATCAACTTCATTGTTTTTACTAATGACGAACCTGTTGCCAGCATGGGATCAGAAACAATCACCACCCGGTTTTCCATTTCAGGACAGCTAACATAATCAATGCTAATTTCAAAAGTTCCATCCCGATCGTGTTTCCGGTAGGCACCTATAAATGCATTGTCAGCTTTGTCAAAAAAACGAAGCAACCCATTATGCATAGCTTGCCCGGCTCGCAAAATAGTGGCAAGCACTGGTTGTTCTGCCAATACTTTACACGTAGAAATTCCCAATGGAGTGGTAATTTCTTTTTCTACCCATGATAATTTTTTACTAATTTCATAAGCACTTATTTCTCCGATTTTTTCAAGATTGTTTCTAAATCTCTCACGGTCATTCTGAACATTTACATCCCTTAATTCACTTAACCAATTACTGACTAATGAATGATGATCACTAAGATTAATTACCATTTTTTACTTTTTATAGTGAATTGTAAGAATTATAATAATACTTAAAGTTATAAATTTGAACAAATCTAAAAGCTAATAATTAAAACAGGCAATAAATTGGTATGATTTATAAAGCAATCGGTTTAATGAGTGGAAGTTCACTTGACGGGCTGGATATCACTTTCGCAGAATTTCAGGAAAAAGCAGGAAAATGGCATTTTGAAATCATTCAAACAGCCTGTAAAGATTATGATATTGAATGGCAGGCAAAACTTAGAGACGCTATTGAACTTTCTGCAAGAGACTATCAAATTTTACATACCCAATATGGAAAATACCTCGGAGAAAAAGTGAATGAATTTATCCAGGCTAATCAACTCCATCACAAAGTGAATCTAATTGCATCGCACGGGCATACAACCTTTCACCTTCCCGGAAAAAACATGACTCATCAATTAGGAGAGGGCGCTGCAATTGCCGCCCAGACTAAGCTCCCGGTCGTAAGTGACCTGCGCTCAATGGATATCGCTTTTGGTGGACAGGGCGCACCAATAGTGCCTATGGGTGAAAAATTATTATTCCCCGATCATCATTTTTTTTTAAATATCGGAGGCATTGCTAATATTTCTGCAAATAAGGAAAATGAAATAATTGCTTTTGATATTTGCCCAGCCAATAGTGTTTTAAATAACCTGGCTGCCGAGATAGGCCTGGAGTATGACAATGAAGGGGAAATAGCATCATCCGGAAAAATTAATAATGAATTATTAGAAAAATTAAATTCACTCGAATTTTATTTTCAACCTCATCCAAAATCCCTGGCCAACAGTTTTGGCACTCACCTCATTTTGCCCTTGGTAAAAAGCTTCAATATGAGTACAAACGATGCATTGAGTACTTATGTAGAACATATTTGTGTTCAAATAAAAAAAGGGCTTCAACCATTTTTTTCCAATGCAGAAGTTCAAAAACTGATGGTAACCGGTGGGGGAGCATTTAATACTTTCCTGCTCAAACGGCTTTCAAAAAACCTGGAAGAAATTAATTTCGAAATTTATGTTCCGGATAAAGAAGTGGTAAAATTTAAAGAAGCGCTCATCATGGCATTGCTGGGCATATTAAGATGGCGGGAACAAGATACAACGCTTGCTTCTGTAACCGGGGCCACACAAAATAGTATCGGGGGAGCGTTGTGGCTAGGTACTGATGCCTGATTGATTCATTTTTCTTTCGTTCAAAAATTTAACTTACCCTGCATTTTATTTTTATTAATTTTCATTTCTAAAAGCATTTTGCATGAAAAATCTTCTTTTCCTATTGTTTATTTTCTCTTTTTTATTTTCCTGTAATTCTGATACAAAAAAAGAGCAAAAGGAAAAAGAAAGCTATCAACTTACTAAAGAAGAACTTCTGAAAAAAGAACAAAAATATCCCCCTCATTTTTTAATAATCACAGGACACCATAAGCATAATCTTCTGGGACAAACTGTGGTAAACGGAACTATCTCCAATAAAGCCACCCTGGCTGTTTTTAAAGATGTAGACATCAAATTATCATTTTACAGCAAAACCCAGGCATTATTGGAAACAGATAAAGAAACTGTTTTTGAATTATTGCATCCGGGCGAATCTAAAGATTTTAAAACAAAATATTTTGCACCCAAAGGGACAGATAGTGTAGGCCTGGATGTTTTAAGTGCCAAAGTGGTTAGTGGTACTCAACAATGAGAAACACCACATCGCCTGGCCACTCTACTGGCATAGAGTTTCTTTGAAAAATCTTTTTGATTACTTATTCTAAAATAAGAAACTCTATTCTAAAAATTTATTTTGGGAATAGCAGCAATTAGTTTCTGTGTATATTCATTTTTAGGATGATAATAAATTTCATCAGCGGTTCCTGTTTCTTCAATTTTACCTTTGCTCATTACCATAATCCTGTTGCTGATATAGTGGACTACAGAAAGATCGTGTGATATAAAAATAGAAGTAAATCCTAATTCTTCTTTCAGATCATTCAATAAATTTAAAACCTGCGCCTGCACACTTACATCAAGCGCTGATACACTTTCATCGCAAATAATAAATTCGGGATTAAGCCCCAACGCCCGTGCGATACAAATCCGTTGGCGCTGCCCGCCACTGAATTCGTGAGGATAACGATTAAAATAATCTGACCGCAGATCTACTTTTTCTAATAGTTCAATGATTTTTTCTTTACGCTGCTTTTCGGTCGGCAATATATCATGAATTTTCATGGGTTCATTGATGGCCTGCCCGATGGTTAGCCTGGGATTTAATGAACCATAAGGATCCTGGAAAATAATCTGAATATCTTTTCGCATTTTCCGTAATTGCTCATCAGGAATGTGCGCAATATTTTTTTGGTTAAAAATGATATTGCCGGATGTAGGTGTTATTAATCTTATTAAAGCCCTGCCCAAAGTAGTTTTACCACAACCACTTTCCCCAACGAGTCCAAGGGTTTCTCCTTTATTCACAAAAAAACTTACATCATCTACTGCTTTAAATTCCTTCAGAACTTTACCGAGAAAATTTTTCTTCACGGGAAAATATACTTTCAGATTTTCAACGTTTAAAAGTGGGAATGCTGATTCTGATTTCTGAAAGGATTCATTTTTTAGAATCTCATTACTATTTTGGGATAAATGATTTTTTACCGGCACCTTGGTTTCTTCTTCCGATAAAAAATCACTGATAACAGGAAGCCGCTTCCCTTTTGAATTGGCAGCAGGCCTACAACTTAAAAGGGCTTTTGTGTAGGCATGTTGCGGGTTTAAAAAAATATCTTTCACAAAGCCATATTCCACGATATTTCCACGATACATTACGATTACCTTATCTGCGATTTCAGCTACCAAGCCAAGGTCATGCGTAATGTACATGACACTCATGTTTTGACTTGTCTGCAATTCTTTAATGAGTTGCAAAATGGTTTTTTGAACAGTTACATCTAATGCCGTAGTAGGTTCATCGGCAATTAACAAAGCGGGCTGACAACTCATAGCCATAGCAATCATCACTCTTTGCTTCTGTCCGCCACTTATCTGGTGAGGATAACGGTGAAGCATACCTGCCGGATCAGGCAATTTAACCTGACTGAATAATTCAATTGTTTTTTCAGATGCCTCTTTTTTAGACATTTTCCGGTGAATTCTCATAGCTTCTATTACCTGGCTTCCACATGTTTTTACGGGATTAAGAGAAGTCATAGGCTCCTGGAAAATCATCGCAATTTTATTTCCCCTGGTTTTTCTTAATTTGTTTTCTTCGAGATGTAAAAGATCCACGGAAGCCTTGCCATCTTCAGAAAAAAGAATTTCACCGGAAGCGTATTTCGCAGGTGGCGAAGGCAATAATTGCAGAATAGATAATGAAGTAACTGTTTTACCGGAACCGGATTCTCCAACTATAGCAACTGTTTCCCCACGTTTAATCTCAAAGGAAATATTTTTTAGTGCGTTGGTAATACCCGATTCTGTTACAAAATCGATAGTAAGATTTTTTATTTGAAGAAGAGGAAGGGGCATGAGCAGTATTAGATAAATTTAAAACCGGGATATCTTTATTCGTTGTTTTAGGGGCAGTTTTTTATTATTGACAAATTTTATTAATGGATTAGATTAAATAATCATTTATTCTCTCCTTATTACGAAATCAGAATTTTAAATGCCGTACCGTTAACCCGCCATTGATCAATTGTTTCAGAGAATCTATACCTATTTTTAGGTGCCTTTCTACAAACTGTGAAGTAACACTGGCGTCACTTGCCGAAGTCTTTACCCCTTGCGGAACCATGGGCGAATCGCTTACCAATAACAAAGCGCCCGTAGGAATTTTATTATAAAACCCGACTGTAAAGATGGTGGCAGTTTCCATGTCGACCGCATAAGCCCTGATTTTTCTTAAATAGAATTTGAAAGTTTCATCATGCTCCCAAACCCGCCGGTTGGTTGTATAAACAGTTCCTGTCCAGTAATCAAAAGCATTATCGCGAATAGTGGTGGATATGGCTTTCTGTAACGCAAATGCCGGCAAGGCAGGTACTTCCGGAGGGAAATAATCATTAGAGGTCCCCTCTCCTCTTATCGCCGCAATTGGCAATATAAGATCGCCAATTTTATTTCTTTTCTTTAATCCGCCGCATTTACCTAAAAATAAAACAGCCTTCGGATTAACAGCGCTTAACAGATCCATAATGGTAGCAGCACCCGGGCTGCCCATTCCAAAATTAATAATAGTAATATCTCCTGCTGTGGCACATTCCATTGCCTTATCAACTCCAACAATTTTTACTTTATGGATATCAGCAAATATTTTCACATAATTGCTGAAATTGGTTAACAAAATATATTCCCCAAAATTTTCCAGTTTTTCACCTGTATAGCGGGGGAGCCAATTATTTACAATCTCCTTTTTTGTTTTCATAATTTGATTAAACTAGATTTTTACTTGGCATTGATAAAAATACGATTTTAGATTTTCATTACACCATGAATGATGGGAAACAGAAAATTGAATGAATTAAACGAATTTTGCAACCAGGTAACTCATAATGATAAAAATAGAATTTCCAAAAGAAGAAATTAAAATACAGCTAAGGAATGGAATTAACCATGTCTTTGATGTGATCCGCAAAAAGTGGCTGGTACTCACACCAGAAGAATGGGTAAGGCAACACATGATTCAGTTTATTGTAATCAAAAAAAATTATCCCGCATCATTAATAGCTATAGAGAAGGAAATAAAATTAGGTGAATTAAAAAAGCGCTGCGATATAGTAATTTACGACAGAAAATCGCAACCATGGATGATCATAGAATGCAAGGAAATGAATATTGTATTGTCTGAAAAAACAATGGAACAAATCCTCCGATATCATATTTCACTACCTGCGAAATACCTGGTCATTACAAACGGAAGTTATTGTATGGGATTTCAAAAAACAGAAAATCAATTTTCAGAAATTAACACGTTCCCTGGTTTTGAATGACCGCTATGAAAATTGAAAAAATCCACATCTGATTTTTTACTAAGAAAGGGCAATCTCTTTAAGGAAAAATTCCTAATTCAGCATAGGATGTCCCCACTTTATTAATGGCACAAACATAAGCTGCAGTTCTCATATCCGGGATAGCAGGAGTCCTTTGCCAGATGTCTACAATCTCACGGGTTGCACCAACCATGGTTTCTTCGAGCCCGCTTCTTACAAGATCAATCTCGTCGGCTCCATGTAACAAAAATTCTTTTTCAGCTCCATTTATAGTTTTGCCGGTAAGTTCTTCCATCTGGTTAACAATATGATGATTCATATTTTCAGAAAATCTTTTTTCCAAGCGGCCATAACGAACATGGCTGAGATTTTTTAACCATTCAAAATAACTGACTGTAACACCGCCGGCATTCAGGTACATATCCGGAACGACTAATGTTCCTTTAAGATTAAAAATTTCATCAGCTTCAGGAGTTAGCGGCCCATTAGCAGCTTCTCCTACAATTTTTGCTTTCACACGAGCTGCATTTTCTGCGTTAATCACATTTTCCAAAGCAGCGGGGATTAGCATATCACAATCCATTTCAAGGGCATCTGCCGACTTTGCAAAGTTCTCAGCGCCGGGAAAATCAAGGATAGAAGCAGTTTTCTTTCGGTGCAAAAATACTTTTTCTACATCCAGTCCATCATAATTCCTGATAGCTCCTTCATACTCTGCAAGGCCTACAATCAGGGCACCCGCCTGTTGAAAAAATAAGGCTGTATGATAGCCTACATTTCCCAACCCTTGCACGCAAATACGTTTCCCTTTCACACCTACCGGCAGTCCAAGATTGTTCATTAATGAAGGCATATTACAAATTTCTGAAAGGCCATAAAAAACACCTAACCCGGTTGCTTCTATTCTCCCCCGTACACCTCCTTGTGAAACAGGCTTGCCGGTAACACAACCTGATGCATCAATTTCACCTGGATGCATGGCAACATAGGTATCCAGTATCCATGCCATTTCCCTTTCACCGGTTCCATAATCTGGAGCCGGAACATCAGTTCCCGGGCCAATAAAATTTTTCTTGATCAATTCTGCTGTATACCGGCGGGTAATTTTTTCTAGTTCGTAAGGAGTATATTCCCTTGGATTAATTTTAATACCACCTTTTGCCCCGCCAAAAGGTACATTTACAATAGCACATTTATACGTCATCAATGCAGCCAGCGCCATTACTTCATCCTGGTTAACTGCCATGCTAAAACGAATTCCGCCTTTGCATGGAGTTTTATGATGTGAATGCTGAACACGGTATGCTTCCAACGTAACGATTTCACCATTTTCTCTTTTGATAGGAAAACGCATCTGGTATACACTGTTGCATTGCTTTATTTGTTGAAGTATGCCATTATCCCAATTGGTAAAAATAGCTGCTTTATCAAAACTTCTTTCAATGCTTTTAAAAAAACTGTAGGGTACATTGGAGGACATGTTATTAATTTTAGTGCCAATTAACTTAACTGAAGAATAATACAAGATATAATACAAGGAGGTCTTTATCCTATACCATTTTTTCCTTTTTGGAAACCTTTATATCTATTCTTATCAGGTATAAAAAAAACACTACCAGTATTGTAATACAAACAGCCATCACTACATATATTTTACCATTGCTACGCATGGTATTATCGATTGAAGGGGCTAAAGAATCTTTAACGGCCTGCGCCCATGAAATCCGGCTCAAAAAAAACAATACAACCGTAAGGGACAAACGCTTTAAAATCATTTTATTCATTAATCAAATTTTTATTAGCAAGCATGTATAATCTTATTTTCAGGCTACTGATCCATATACCAAGGAGTAACCAGCCAAAAACCGCAGGCCAGAAAACCATTTCCATGGTTGCATCAAGATTATTGCCTCCGAGCGCAGGATTACCGCCACCTTTGGCACCTTCCATTCCACCAGGATGGAGCGACTGAACAAGACGTGGCAAAATCATGATCAACGGAATATAAATAAAGTAAGCGAAAATATTGTACACAGCGGAAATCCTGGCTTTTTTATCCATATCAGTCATGGAACCCCTTAATACAATGTAGGCCAGGTAAATCAAAACTGCAATGGCAGCAGCAATTTGTTTTGGATCATTGCTCCAAAACTCACCCCATGTATATTTTGCCCATATCGAGCCTGTTATTAACCCAAGAATTCCAAAAATAATACCGGTTTTTGCCAATTCAGAAGCATAGATATCATACTTAAGATTTTCTGTCCTGAGATAAGCTATTGAAAAACCAAGCGACAAAGAAAGTAAGCCCATTTGTCCGAACCACATTGGTATATGAAAGAAAAAATTCCTGGCCGTTTGATGCAGATTGCCAATAATGGGAATTTTTATCAAAAACCCCGCAGTAAAGGTCAGTAACAAAAAGAAAATACACAATAACTTCCACCACTTAAATTTCATGAAACTCATTTTTAGTGCAGCAAAATTAGAGCTAATTCTTTAATTGGTCAATTCTTAGATAAAGAAGACCTTTTTCCTACTAATGCCACTCTTGTTTTTAAAAAAAACTCAAACGAATATCAACAACTTTCAAAATCGGGGGAGACATCCATAAACACAACTAATCTTTCCAGAGAAAAGGAAATAAAACGATAGCTAAAACAACTACCAGCAAATCAAGGCCAATTAGCAACAATGAAATCTGCATAAGCGCTCCGGCCCTGAAAACCTCTCCCATAGAGGATTTTGAAAGCCTAATCAATAACAATAATTGAGGTATAATAAGAGGAAATCCAAGGATGGCCATTATCGCAGCGCTTTGTTGCGCTTTTGCAGCAATAGCAGCCATTAAAGTAAAAACCAGGCTCAGGCTAAGCCCGCCAAGACAGGTAATGCCAATAAACTGAAATGAATTATTTACCGGGTTGCCCAATAAAATTCTAAACAGGATAAGGCTCAGCAAAACCATTAATAACATTAAGATTGCATTGTAAATTAATTTGGCAATAATGAAATGAACAGGGCTGCTAATGGAAAAGAAATAGAGCATCCTCCCTTTGCTTTCCTGCAAAAAACTTTTTGCAACGGCATTAACACAGACAAATAATTGTATCATCCAAAACAATCCGTTATAAACAGCACTATCGGGCTGGCCCATAGCCAGGTACAAAACAAAAATAGTGGAAGCTACATAAAGCAATATGCCAAAAAAAGTATGCTGTTGCCGGAGTTCCAGCAGGAAATCCTTTTTTAATAAAATAAAAATTTTTACCATAAGAATTAGTCATTTTCCAAAGCAGCGCATACTCTGCACCTGGGTTCATAAAAATCTTTTTCACCTAAAAATACCTGTCCGCCTGTTTTAATTCTCCGGTAACTCACATTGGCAATATTTCCGCATACTACACAAATAGCATGTAGTTTGGTAATATAATCAGCAATAGCCAGCAGGTTAGGTATTTGCCCAAAAGGTTTGCCCTGGTAATCCATATCCAACCCGGCAACTATAACTCTTATTCCTTTAAGAGCAAGCGTTTCACACACTACGGTAATCTGTTGATCAAAAAACTGGGCCTCGTCAATGCCTACCACATCTACATCCTGTGCTAATAACAAAATATTTTGAGAATGATCAACAGGGGTTGACTGTATCATATTTTCATCATGGCTTACAATTTTTATTTCATCATACCGGACATCTATCGCAGGTTTAAATATCTCTGCTTTCAGGTTGGCAATCTTCACTCTTTTTAGCCTGCGTATCAATTCTTCAGTTTTCCCGCTAAACATACTTCCGCATATTACTTCTATCCATCCCCGCCTTTCACCCCTAAAATTAGGCTCTATAAACATTTTTGTATCTCATTTTGATATCAATTAGTAACTTAGCTACCAATGCAAGGTTAAAATGATTTTTCGTTAAATCAAAAACAAACATTTTATTTCCTTATTTTCTTAATATATTTTACAATATTACTATGGAAAGAGTGGAAACACTGTTGAAAAAATTGCAACAGCAACTTGAGGCAAAATCTCCGATACAGGTCATGTTACATACTGTACAAATTTTGCAGGCAGAATTAATGAATCATCTTGCGAAAAGACCTTCTCAGGGAAATCAAAAAATTTCGGTAATAATGCCAGTAGTTTTTGATTTGCAACCAGGTACAGACAATGACTTTGCTGATTCCTCTATCCAGGAAGAAAAAGTAATAGAAGTTCTACAGGTTGATGAAAAAGAAATTGAAGAAGAACTTAAACAGATAAAAAAGAATGCAGAGGCTGTAAATGCAATGGGGTTGCATCAAAATATAGCTTTTAATTATGATCCCATTGAAGAAGTGCCTACACTTTCACACCAGGACCAAACACCTGCAGATTATTCTATAAAAGATGAATTGCCTTTTGAATATCCTGAATCGCTAAACGACCGTTTAAAAGAAGAAAAAATAGAACTCTCTCATTCACTTACAACATCCCCGATAAAAGATTTAAAAAAAGCAATCGGAGTAAATGATCGCTTTGTTTTTATCAATGAATTATTCCGTGGAGATGAAGCAATGTATGAACGAAGTATAAAAACAATTCAAAATTTCTCCATATTCGCAGAAGCAGAATATTGGATCAAAAGAGAACTAAAATTAAAATTAGGCTGGCTGGATTCCCATCCTGTGGTAAAAGAATTTGATCAATTGATCAGAAGAAGATTTTCATAATTCAGACAGCTGCCAATTTATCATTTATTCAGGTTCTTTATCTTCATCGCCCATAACCAGGTTGGCCCCGCCGTCTCTCATAATTTCTTCCATATTACGATCGTTATCAATGATCCCCTTTTCTTCTAACATACGCATATCTTTTGCATCTCTTAAAAATTCAGAAGCAAAAATAAATTCATTTAATTTGTCATGTTTACTGAAAATAATTTCTTTACTGGTTCCTTCCCATTCTTTTTTACCATTGTAGAGATAAAGAATATTTTCACCAATTTCCATCACACTATTCATATCATGCGTATTAATTATAGTGGTCATGTTATTTTCCTTGGTAATTTCATGAATTAATTTATCAATAACCATAGATGTCTGGGGATCAAGTCCGGAATTGGGTTCATCACAAAATAAATATTTTGGTTTTAGCACTATAGCCCTTGCAATACCTACTCTTTTTTTCATCCCTCCGCTAATTTCGGCTGGAAACCTGGAATTGGTATCTTTTAAATTTACCCGCTCCAGCACATCGTTTACTCTCTCTATTTTTTTTGCATGAGACCATTTTGTAAACATATCCAAAGGGAATTTTACATTGTCTTCCACTGTCATACTATCAAATAGAGCTGAGCCCTGGAATAGCATTCCTATCTGCTGCCGCAATTCTTTGCGATCTTCTTCGGACATTGTAGTCAGATCTTTCCCGTCAAATAAAATATCACCCTTATCTACTTCAAATAAACCAACCATACATTTTTGCAAAACGGTTTTTCCACTACCACTCGTTCCAATTATCAGGTTGGTTTTCCCTGTTTCCATTACGGCATTTATATCAATCAGAATCTCGTTACCACCAAAAGATTTAGAAACATTTTTTATTTCTATCATAGATAATGTAATTGTATCATTTTTTAATTTTTACCAGGTTTGTATTTTTATTTTTATTTTTATAATAAAAAGAAAGCAAGAATATAATCGGCAAATAAAATAAGAATACAACTGGTAATCACGGCTGTAGTGCTTGCCCTCCCTATTTCTAAAGCACCGCCTTTAACATTATAGCCATAGAAAGATGAAACACTGCTAATAATAAAAGCAAAAGTGTATGCCTTTGCCAGTGCAAACCAAACATTTTTAGGTATAAAATTTTCCATGAGACCCCTATCGTAGGTAGCTCCGGAAAGTATGCCACCAAGGGTGCCTGCCAGTCTTCCTCCATAGATCCCCAAAACCATGGAAAGTATTACTAATAAAGGAATAGTAATCAGTGCTCCCAATATTTTGGGCATTACTAAATAGTTCCTTGTATTGATACCCATAATTTCGAGCGCATCAATTTGTTCACTCACTCTCATGTTCCCCAATTCGCCGGCAATTTTACTTCCTACAACACCAGCCAAAACGATACATACCAGGGTAGGAGCAAATTCCAGGATAACAGTATCGCGAACTATCTGGGCAATCGTTTCTCTTGGCAGAAGCGGACTTGCTAATTGGTAGGCGGTCTGAACAGCGCTGACAGCACCCATAAATATGGAGATGACAGCAACGATACCCAGTGAACCAAACCCAATTTCAACAGACTGGTGCATCAATTCTTTCCAGTACATCTTAAAATTTTCCGGCTTGGTAAACATGCCTTTCATCATTGAAAGATAAGCGCCTATGGTAGAAAATATATTCATTTTTTAAACTTAGAAATTTGCAATACTAAACTTGCGGAGTTGATTTTTTTAACTTCCTCCATCTCCTTGCTGATTCTTCTTTGGTGAATTCTTGTTCACATTTTATTTGTGCATCCATCACAGATATCAAAACCATATTATAAATGCTCCGTATCTGGCTTCCTAATTGCAGGATATGTACCGGTTTCCTGATGCCAAGCAAGACCGGCCCAATCGCTTCATAACCGCTTACTTCCTGCAAAAGATTATAAGCTACATTTCCTGATGCAAGATTAGGAAAAATGAGCACATTAACATCATTATTTACCAATTCACTAAAAGGATAATTGTCTTTTAATATCTCTTTATTAAAAGCAACATTCGCCTGCATTTCCCCATCTATTATCAGCGATGGTTCTTTTTGTTTAACAATTTCCCTGGCATGTGCTACCAGTTTTGCTTCCGGAGAATTACTACTTCCAAAATTAGAATAACTTAACATAGCAATGCAGGGAACAATTCCAAAACTCCTGACTTCTTTGGCCACCATCATTGCAATATCGGCAAGTTCTTCGGCAGTCGGGTTAAAATTCACAGTGGTATCAGCAAGAAACAAAGGACCTTTTTTGGTCATAATGATATACATGCCCGCTACCTTCTTCGATCCATCTTCCATGCCGATAATTTGCAGTGCCGGGCGGATTGTATCAGGATAATTCTTTGAAAGTCCTGATATCATTGCATCTGCTTCACCTGTTTCCACCATCATACAACCAAAGTAATTCCTGTCCCGCATTATTTTTTTGGATTCATATAAATTATATCCTTTTCGCTGACGCATGGCAAAAAACAGTTTCCCAAATTCCGTTCTGTTATCATGTGATTCTTCACTTTTAGGATCAATAACGGGCATTCCTGCAAGATCAATTCCATTGGCTTCGGCAATATTTTTTATTTTTTCAACATTGCCTAAAAGGATAGGAAAAGCAACACCTTCGTCCTGCACAAGTTGGGCAGTTTTTAGTATCTTTTGATTTTCGGCTTCGGCAAAAACCACTCTTTTAGGATTTTTCCGGGCCTTGGCACCTATTACTCTCAAAAGCTGATTATCTATTCCTAACCTTTTATCAAGTTCTGAATGATATGCATCCCAATCCTTAATAGGATAACGGGCCACCCCACTGTCCATAGCTGCTTTTGCAACCGCTGGTGCAACTGAAGAAAGTAACCGATTGTCCAGCGGCTTGGGAATAATATAATTAGCGCCAAAAACAATATTCTTTTCATTATAGGCCATCATTACTATATCCGGCACAGGGGATCTGGCCAGTTCTGCTAAAGCCTTAACTGCTGCAAGCTTCATTGCCTCATTAATTTGTGTGGCCCTCACATCCAATGCTCCCCGGAAAATGTAGGGAAAGCCCAGCACATTATTTACCTGGTTAGGGAAATCACTCCTGCCGGTAGCCATGATCAAATCTTTTCTCACTTCTATCGCTTTATCAAAAGTGATTTCAGGGTCAGGATTCGCCAATGCAAAAACGATCGGATTTTTCGCCATACTTTTTACCATCTCCTGGGTTACCACATCCCCAACACTCAATCCAATAAAAACATCCGCATCCTTCATGGCGCCGGACAATGTCAAATCTTTATTTTTAGTAGTCGCAAATTTTCTTTTTATTTCATTGATTCCTTCGCGCTCAGAATGAATGATCCCTTTCCGGTCGAACATAAAAAAATTAGCAGGATTGGCCCCCACGGCAACATAAAGTTGCACGCAGGCCATTGCAGCAGCACCAGCACCATTTACCACAAATTTGACACGGTCAATTTTTTTCTTTTGTATTTCAAGAGCATTTAATAAAGCAGCAGAACTGATAATAGCGGTCCCATGCTGATCATCATGCATGACCGGTATCTGTAAACGCTCTTTTAGTTTTTGTTCTATATAAAAACATTCAGGTGCTTTGATATCTTCTAAGTTAATCCCTCCGAAAGTAGGTTCCAGTGCAGCAACAATGTCAACAAATTTTTCAGGGTCTGTTTCATTGATCTCTATATCAAAAACATCAATGTCTGCAAATATTTTGAACAATAATCCCTTGCCTTCCATAACGGGTTTTCCTGCTATCGCGCCAATATTACCCAGGCCTAAAACAGCCGTTCCATTACTGATCACTCCCACCAGGTTGCCCTTAGCGGTATATTTATAGGCAGCTTCAGGATTTTCGTTGATTTCCATACACGGCACAGCTACACCCGGCGAATAAGCCAGGGACAGATCTCTTTGGGTTTTAGTAGCCTTTGTAGGAATGACTTCTATTTTCCCCGGTCTGCCCTTAGCATGATAATCAAGAGCCTCCTGGTCACGAAAATTATTTTGCATATCTGTTTATTAAACTAAAGCCAACAAGCCCGATGTCTTATTGTAAAGAAAGTAAAGGTACTTAATGTAAAGAATTCATTAATCAGAATCAGAAACCGCAAGCCAAGCCATGATTCCCATTCCATTTTTAATGGCATCTTCATCAATATTAAAAGTGGGAGTGTGTACCCCGGATGTAATATTATTTTTAATATTCCCAACTCCTAACCTGAAAAAACAGGCAGGAATAATATGAGAATAAAACGCAAAATCCTCTGCGCCCATCCTCATTTCAGTTTCTTCCACATTTTGTTCACCGGCATACTCTGCTGCTTTGCGTTTAGCCTTATCAGTAAGTTCGGCATTATTGATCACAAAAGGATACCCCACATCTATTGTTACTTCTGTTTCTACTCCTGAAATCCCGGCAGTATTCCGACATATTTCTTTAATAAGATCATGAGCCCTGAACCGCCACTCTTCATTCATTGCTCTAAAAGTACCCATGAGCTTTACTTCAGAAGGAATGACATTTGTGGTGTTTCCACCCTGCACTGAAGTTATGGACAATACGGAAGGATTAAAAGGATTATTCATCCTGCTTACCAACTGTTGCAGATTCACCACCAGTTGCGAAGCGGCAAGGATGGTGTCAGAAGTTAAATGCGGAGCTGCCGCATGGCCACCTTTTCCCTTTACAGTAATATAAATTTCATCCGCGCTGGCCATCACCATTCCACACCTGAAGCTCAATTTGCCCACTTCCAGGTTTGGATGCACATGTAATGCAAAAATGGCATCAGGTTTTGGATTTTCCAGTACTCCTTCTTTTATTAAAAGACTAGCTCCGCCCGGATTTTTTTCTTCGCCGGGCTGAAAAATTAATTTAACAGTCCCTTCCCAGGCTTCTTTTAATTCATTCAAAATTTTGGCCGCACCCAGCAGGCAGGTAGTATGTACATCGTGGCCGCAGGCATGCATCACCCCTTCATTCTGTGAACGGTATGCTACTTTATTTTCTTCAGTAATTGGTAAGGCGTCCAAATCTGCCCGAAGGGCAATAACTCTTTTCCCCGGATTTTTTCCTTTAATGATTCCAATAACACCTGTAGTGGCCATTACCTCAAAATCAATTCCCCATTCCTTTAATTTAGCCTGCACATATTTTGAAGTTTCAAATTCCCGGTAACTCAATTCAGGATGCGCATGCAGATGATGGCGGATCTGGATAAATTCATCTGCATAATCTCCTGACAACTTTTGTATTTTTTCTTTCAGCATGAGTAAATGTGGGTTATTGATTCGTCAAATTTAAAAAGAGTTTCGGTGAAGAAAGGTTTTTTTTGAAACCGGCGTTTTAAGCCCAGGTCTGTAACAGACCTATTTTTAAGTCACTATAATTTTAAAGATATATAGCTACCTGTATTTACTAAGTACTGTCTCCTCCAATAAAATGAGTTTTTTTGGGTTTGAAAAAATATTTATATTAGATAATAATTCCATTGGAATAATATCAATTTATATTATGATTAAAAACTACTTTATCGATGTTGATTCCTGCAACATATTTGTGCAGCAGGCGGGTGATCCCAATAAACCTGCCATCGTATTGGTGCATGGCGCTTCCATCTCCTCTGAGTTTTGGTATAAGCAATTTGCTGATCCTTTGCTTACCAACAATTTTTCATTGTACGCATTCGATTTGCCCGGGCATGGACAATCCCAAAAAGCCAATGGTATTGACAATTATTCTTTGAAAGGGTTGGGAAAAATGGTGAACAAAATAATAAACGCTTTGGCTCTTAAAGCGTTTATTATAGTAACCTTATCCATTGCTTCCAATATCATCGGCGAAACTGTTGAAAATTTAAAAGGATGCAAAGGTATTTTTATGGCCGGAGCATGTGTATTGGGAGAAAAGTTTGGAGTGGCTTCTTTAATCCAACCTTTTCCATACATGCATTTATTATCTGCTAAAAATGCATCAAAAGAAGAATTGGAAGATTATGCAACTTATGATATGTTCCATCCTTCAAAAGAGGATATTAAAATTTTTATTGCCAATTACCAACAGACGGATCCGGCGTTCAGAAATCAAATTGGCAGGGCGCTAATGGAAAGTGATTATTCTGATGAAGTGGAAAATATTAAAAATGCAAAACTGCCCCTGGCCCTGGTATATGGTAAAGAAGAGGCCATTATAAAACCTTACTATTTACAGGATGCAGGATTCCATCTTTGGGGTAATACAATACATTTAATTAATTCAAGTTGCTAGTTATTAAGTCAGTTTATTAAAAGTAAATGCTACTATAAACATTAATAGTTTCAGCAAAAATCCTTTAAATGTAACTGCATGTATTTTTCTTAAAAACAAATTTTTTATTTCACTAAAG
>JAUZOE010000005.1 GCA_030706605.1 Bacteroidota bacterium | reverse complement strand
CCTTTTAGCAGATCATCCACTAAACAGAAAATTGCTATAATTTTATCTTCATTAAGCATCGGTAAAGATTTTTTAAGTGTCGTAACTCAAAATTATTCTTTATCGATGTCCTTTTTAATTAGCAACTTGGGTTAATTAAAATACTTGTAATTACCCGATAAAGAAAATCCAAAAATACCTTGGAGAGAATGTGAAATATAAAGGCTTCTTCCTTTTTCATATCTTCGCCGACCGAATTATGAAGAATATAAGAAATTTTTGTATAATAGCCCATATAGACCATGGCAAAAGCACACTGGCCGACCGTTTGCTGGAATTTACGCATACTGTAAATGACCGCGATATGCAGGCCCAGGTTTTAGATAATATGGACCTGGAACGTGAAAAAGGGATTACTATAAAAAGCCATGCCATTCAAATTAATTATAAGTTGGAAGGCACAGAGTATGTACTCAACCTGATAGATACGCCGGGACATGTGGATTTTAGCTATGAAGTAAGCAGGGCATTGGCTGCATGTGAAGGAGCCTTGCTGTTGGTAGATGCTACCCAGGGCATACAGGCACAAACTATTTCTAATTTATATCTTGCTATTGATAATGACCTTGAGATCATTCCGGTCATCAATAAAATTGATATGGATGGGGCCATGATTGCAGAAGTGGAAGACCAGATAATTGATTTAATAGGCTGTAAACAAGAAGATATTTTACATGCGAGTGCTAAAACCGGAATTGGCATTGAGGAAATATTGAAGGCAATTATTACCAGGATTCCTGCCCCTGAAGGAGATTATGACGCTCCTTTGCAGGCATTAGTTTTTGATAGTGTTTTTAATAGTTTCAGGGGTATTATCGTTTATTACAGGATATTTAATGGTATTCTAAGAAAGAATGATAAAATCCGATTTTCAAATACGGGCAAAGAATATGGAGCAGATGAAGTAGGTATTTTGAAAATTGGAATGATGCCCAAAAATGAGGTGAAGGCGGGGGATGTGGGATATATTATTACCGGCATTAAGAATGCCAAAGAAGTGAAAGTGGGTGACACGATTACTTTGACTAATAATCCCTGCAAGGAGTCTATCAAAGGTTTTGAGGAAGTAAAGCCAATGGTTTTTGCAGGTATATTCCCTATTAATACCGATGAATTTGAAGAGTTGAGAGATTGCATGGAGAAGTTGCAGTTAAATGATGCCTCTCTTACTTTTGAATTAGAAACTTCGCAGGCATTGGGCTTTGGCTTTCGATGCGGATTCCTTGGAATGCTTCATATGGAAATCATCCAGGAAAGATTGGAAAGGGAATTTAATCAAACAGTAATTACTACGGTACCTAACGTTAGTTTTATCGCCTATACTACCAAAGGCGAAAAAATAATTGTAAACAATCCTTCACAAATGCCTGATCCGAGCAGGATTGAGAAAATTGAAGAGCCTTATATAAAAGCCCAGATTATTACCATGCCAGATTATATAGGTAATATTATGACGCTTTGTATTGGCAAACGGGGAATGTTGATCAACCAGGGATATTTGACTCCGACACGCGTGGAACTTACTTTTGAAATGCCACTTACAGAAATTGTATTTGATTTTTATGATAGATTGAAAAGTGTTACGAGAGGCTATGCGTCTTTCGATTATCATCCTATTGGTTACAGGGAGAGTGATATTGTGAAAATGGATATTTTGCTTAATGGCGAAAAGGTGGATGCTTTGAGTTCTCTTATCCACCGGGTTCGTTCGCAGGATTTTGGAAGAAAACTTTGTGAAAAATTAAAAGACCTTGTGCCGCGTCAGCAATTCCAGATTGCTATACAGGCGGCTATTGGCGCTAAAATAATTTCGCGTGAAAATATCAGTGCAATACGCAAAGACGTAACTGCAAAATGTTATGGTGGCGATATCAGCCGGAAAAGAAAACTGTTGGAAAAACAAAAGGAAGGTAAAAAAAGAATGAAACAGATTGGAAATGTGGAAGTGCCACAGGAGGCCTTTTTAGCAGTGCTAAAATTGGATGAGTAAAAAAAAATTGTTACTTTTAAAAAAAATATTATATGTCGTCAATTGCTTTGAATAAAGAAATGAATATTGAAGTGAAAGTGCGCCTTATTGGTAAAGGAAATGATGAACCCGTCACCGGGAATGAATATGCTGTCAGGTTGTATGATAAAGATATTTTTAACGATGATTTTTTGGGCGAAAGTTCTCTTGATAATGAAGGGGTTGCAAAATTTTTGTTTTCACAAAAAGACTTTTCAGGGATAGCCGGTCTTGATGATAAGCCGGATTTTTATTTTGTAGTTTTTAAAGATAAAGAACCCATTTTTAAGAGTAAAGTAATGTCAAACCTCGATCTTTCCAATATAGAAGAATTTGTAATGGCCGAGGGTGAGGTAATTGACCTTGGTACCTTTTTAATCGATAATTGACCTTCACCTTTATTGATACATTATTTTTAATTGTCTTTTTTTTCCGGAGCTAGTGGCGAAACTGTTTTTGCATCGTTCGGAGTTTCACTTCCGGCATTTTCAGGCATTCTCTGGCTTAATTTAGATTCATCAATATTGCCCTGTGCATCTCTTATTGGTAAAGGAACGGGTTCCTTGCCTTCCGGCGTTTTTTGGGTAAATACTTTTTGAATATGTACCCATTTTCCATCTCTCCATTTTAATCCTTCATAGTCGCCATCGGGTATATAGGTGTACTTTTTATTAGGTTCTCCTGTTTCAGAAATCAGGTGTTCATAAATAATCATATCCATTTCAGGGTCGTAAGTTAAACGAGGCCCTGCATTTTTTTTATATTCCATGATATACCTGGCAAAAGAATTTTTATCAAGACTGTTGTCCTGGAAACTAAAAAAAGAACCTCCAAATATGGGTTCTCCGTCTTTGAAGGTCAGCACTTCGATAATTTTCCTGTTGCTGTTGATATTATTTTCATCATACCCTAATAAGGTATAATAATTTTTTCCAAAGGCTTTCTTCTCAATGATTTTGTAGTAAACGGCTCCTATCCAATCAAAATTATTGGCAATAGTATCTTCTATATTTTTAATCACATCTGTTTTGTCTATTAACGGCAAAAGTTTGAGTGAGCCGTCTGCTGTTCTCATTTGAATAGCGCCATGCTGGCGGACCAGGTCTTCGTTGATTGCTAATTGCCAGGTAAATATTCTAAATGTACTGTCTTCGGGAGTAAGTTTTGAAATAGTAATGAGAGAGTCGAATGGGTAATAAAAAGACCCTTTTATTTTTAAGGCCCTTACAAACATTTTTGTAAACTGGCTGTCAGCTTTAAAACGGATATCAGAATTTCTTCCACGGATTATGTCAAGGGCAAAAGTTTTTAGAGAATCTTCTTTCTTCTGAAGCATTATTCTATCAGTAGCAGACAACTGCTGTGAGGTGCAGGCATTTGCAGTAAGTATAAAGCAAGCAATAAAAAGGAGTAATTTATTCATCAAAAGAATTTAGACAAAGAAAACTTTAATTCAGATAATTTATTGTTAACCCGTAAATTTTTAACTAAGCTATAATGCCCTGGCTACAGCAATCAGGTCCTCAAAAACCAGGTCAATTAAAGGATCGTTTTTGTCAACATCTTTACGCGTTGTCGGTAAAAAAATGTTGACGGCTACCCCAAGGTTTCTGCCAAATTTCATATCGCTTAATGTGTTTCCAATCATTATACTTTTGGAAAGGTTGATTTCAGGAAAATCTTTGATTGCCTGTAAACCCATTCCCGGGTTGGGTTTACGGTTGGGACTTTCCATTTCAGCACAAAAATAAATCTTATCTATTCTTCCTCCGGCATTTTCTATTTCCTCTGCCATGTTCTTATGAATCAGATGAAGATCCTTTAATTGGGTAAGTCCTTTAGCAACTCCTCTTTGGTTGGTAACCATTACAATAATGCCGAATTTTTTATTAAAGACAGCAAAGGCTTCTTTTACCCCATCATAAAATTTGAATTCGTCCCAGGTATGGATGTAATCTAAGTATTTTTCGTCATTGACCACACCATCACGGTCTATGAAAAGTGTCCAGGAAGAATTAATATTTTTTAGGTTGAACAAGTTTATCGAATTGGTTTAGGGGTCAGAATGTTATTCAAAATTTAAAGTCGCCTTGTTTGAAAAATGGATTTGCAATTTTCATCAATCATCTTTCGAAAAATATAAGAAGTCTTTCTGTGCTTTTTCATAATCTTCGGGAATGCCTATATCGATAAAATATTCATCCTGAACAAGGCCATATAATTTAGGTTTTATATTTTTTGATGAAACAATATTTTTTTCAAGATAATATTCTTCAAAAGAAAATTTTTTTGGAAAATGATCTTTAAAAAATTTGCTGACATTTAGCGCATATACACCACCGTTTATGAATCCTGATTCATAAAATTGCTTTTCTTTAAAAGATTTTACAGAATGGTCCCGGTTTAATTCCACCACGCCATAGCGGCTAAAATTGTTCATTGGTTTCAGGCATAATGAACAATCTGCATTTAGCCTTTTATGAAATTGGCTTAATTTTTTGCAGTCTATTTTAAAAAGAGTATCTCCATTGCAAACCAATAAATTATTTTGAAATGTTTTTTTGCAGGCAAATTTGATCGCTCCGCCTGTTCCTAAAGGTTCCTTTTCTAACGAGATTGTATATTTTAAGTTGGGGTAATTTTTTATTAAATATTCTTCAATCATTTCATGCATATAGCCTACACTGAAAATAAAATTCTCAATACCATTTTTTTGTAAATGGCTAATCAGGTAATGGAGAAATGGTTTGCCGGCAACCGGAGCCATGCATTTGGGTTTATCAGCAATTACTGATCTCAACCTGGTGCCCAATCCTCCTGCAAGTATGATGGCTTCTTTAATCATCGGTATCGGCAAAATAAATTTCTTCTACAAACTGGCAAATTATGTGTCCTAGCATAATATGGCTTTCCTGTATCCGTGGTGTATCCTCCGAGGGAATGTTAATCAAATAATCGGAAAGACTTTTTAATTTACCACCCGTAGCACCTGTGAAAGCAATAGTGATCATTTCCTTTTCTTTGGCAATTTCAAATGCTTTTACAATATTAACACTGTTGCCCGAAGTGCTCAGACCTACCAGTACATCTCCGGGTTTCCCTATTCCCTTTATTAATCGTGAATAAATAACATCATAGCTGTAATCATTGGCCACAGCAGTAATGTAAGAAGAATTACAATGCAGCGCTTCTGCCGGAAGTGCATCCCTGTCGGTATAAAATCTGCCACTAAATTCTGCTGCAAGATGTTGAGCATCTGAGGCGCTTCCTCCATTGCCGCAAAACAAAACTTTGTTTCCTTTTTCAAAAGCACTTACTATTATATCCACACAATCTTTTACAGTTTGTAGAATCTTTTTGTCTTTAAGAATTTTTGTTTTTACATCTATGGAGGCTTGTATAATATTGGTAATTTTTTCCATTGTTTGTTTTAATTAATTCAAAGGTATTTCCTATTAGTTAATTCTTTCTATGCACACCAGGTGGTTAATCCATATTTTGTAAACGTATAATTTTTTACGTAGCCACCAAATTTTTTTAATACTTCCACTACTGCATGATGCGTATTTCCGGGGCAATAGAATATCATAAAGCCACCACCGCCTGCGCCACTTATTTTCCCGCCCGTGGCTCCGGCACTTTTAGCCGCTTCATAAATTTCCTCTATCCGGCTGTTACTGATATTATGCGCCATTCTGCGTTTTTGCTGAAATCCAAAATCTAAGATTGCCCCGAATTCATCCAGCCTTCCTTTTAGTAAAGCTTCTTTCATCCTGCGGGCCTGCTCTTTCAATTGATGCATAGCTTCTATGCTTTTCTCATTTTTACTGTTCACATTTTTTACCTGTTCATCAATAATGGAGGCGCTTTCGCGGCTGGTAGCTGTAAAATAAAGAACCAGGTTATTTTCTAATTCATGCAGGTACTGCGATTTGATGCGTAAAGGATTTACAATTACTTTATCATCTTCATAAAACTCCATAAAGTTGACACCGCCAAACATCGCCGCGTATTGATCCTGTTTGCCGCCTGTGAGTTTTAAATCTTTTCTTTCTATTTGGTAGGCATAATGTGCTATATCATAGTCGCCTAATGGAAGTTTGAGCCACTCCACAAAAGCGCCAATGATGGCTACGACCAAAGTAGACGAAGTACCAAGCCCCGAACCTGCCGGTGCATCCACAAAGGTAGATAACCTGAAACCCGTAGCAGGGATTCCATAATCTTCATGAATTCGATTATAGACACCTTTCAACAAATCAAGTGTGCCGTTTATGGGTAATGCCGGAGCCCAATCAAAATGTTGTTCTTCTTTCCTGTCTAATGCCTGGATAATGATTTTATTTTCATCAAGAGGTTCTATATTGGCAAAAGCAAAAAGTGAAACAGTTGCGTTTAAAATAGCGCCACCAAACTGGTCGCTGTAAGGGCTTACATCAGTACCTCCACCGGCGAGGCCTATACGCAAAGGAGCTTTACTGCGGTATATCATTGAAATAAATTTCTTTTAAAATCAGATTCCCAAAATAGCTTTCACCATTATCTTCCAGCTATATTTTTTCTTCTCTTCACGAAGGTGAGACAAAAAATACGCTTCTCCCAATTCAAAATATTCAGCAATTTTTTCCGCAATGCTTTCTGCATTGGGTTCTGCTATTAATCCCACTTTTCTATAAGGAACCAATGAAGGTAACCCGCCGACATTAGTAACGATCATCGGTTTTTCAAAATGATAGGCGAGAGGAGTTACCCCACTTTGAGTTGCATTGCGATAAGGCTGTACCACGCAATCTGCAGCACATAAATAATATTTCACCTCACTATCTGAAATGAAATGAGTATGCATAATAAGATTGTCTTTTATGTCCGGATCATTTAACAGATGCTCGTAATTTTTTTCATCCTCATAAAATTCACCGGCTATCAATAATTTTAAATGGGGGAAATCAAATTTTGAATTTATAATTTTCATCGCATTTAAAAGAATATCCAGGCCTTTGTATTTTCTGATGAATCCAAAGAATAAGACCACTTTGTCGTCCATGTTGATACCAAGTTTTGCTCTTGCTTCTTCCTGGCTGATTATTTCTCCAAAATTATCATATAAAGGATGTGGTACAAAGTGAGCAGGTTTGCTTGGTGCAAATATTTTTAAGTCAGCGAGTACTTTCTGGCTCATTGTAATAAAACCATCAATCGGAGTTAAAAAATATTTTGTGAAGGCTTTATCCCCGGGCCGCTTTTCATGAGGAAAAATATTATCAGCAATACAAACGATTTTTGTATGTCGATTTTTTTTTACCCTTCTTAAGATGGTACCAAGGCAGGGTGCCATAAAAGGCAGCCAGTATCGTACTACAATGATATCTGGTTTTAATTTTTTTAATTCATTCCCGACGGCAATCCAGTTAAAAGGATTGATGGAATTTATTTTCACCTTGATCGGGATATTTTCAGGTGCAGGTTCTGATGAATATTGAGTAGTTCCCGGAAACAGGAAAGACGGGTATTGATAAGAAAAGGTAAATATGGTGGTGTCGAATCCTTCATCAATGAATTCTTTTGCCAGCCGTTCATCATAAGAAGCAAGTCCGCCGCGCAAGGGATGCGCCGGCCCGATGATGATGATTTTTTTAAAATTGTTTTCTGGCAAAATATTTTAAAAGCGTTGTGAAATTAGCTAATTAACTCTGTCTTCAATCTGGTAATTGTTCCTTTCCGGGCCATTCCTGGAAATTAATTCTCCAAGAAAACCTGCCAAAAAAAGTTGTGATCCAATGATCATAGCTACTAGGGCTAAAAAAAACAGGGGCCTTTGCGTCATTCCAGTCTGGTCGAAGAAGAATTTACTGATCGTGAGATATAGAAAAACAATAAATCCAAACAGGAAGGATAAAGTACCCCACGAGCCGAAAAAATGCATTGGGTTTTTCCTGAATTTACCTACGAACATAATAGATGCGAGATCAAGAAAGCCATTGATAAAACGATTCCATCCGAATTTGGTAACTCCATATTTCCTGGGACGGTGCTCCACTACTTTTTCTCCAAATTTTTTAAAGCCTGACCATTTTGCAAGTAATGGAATATAGCGATGCATTTCACCATAGACCTCAATGCTCTTTACCACTTTATTTTTATAAGCTTTCAGTCCACAATTAAAATCATGCAAATAAATGCCGCTGGCTTTTCTGGTTGCGGCATTGAATAATTTTGAAGGAAGATTTTTGGTGAGCTTGCTGTCGTATCTTTTTTTCTTCCACCCGCTTACGATGTCAAAATTGTCTTCAAGTATCATTTTCCGGAGTGCCGGAATTTCATCAGGGCTGTCCTGTAAATCTGCATCCATTGTAATCACTACATCGCCTGAAGCGACTTTAAAACCTTCATTCAGTGCCGCGCTTTTACCATAATTTCTCTGGAATTTGATGCCTTTTACCAAAGGGCTTTTTTTATGTAAATGCTGTATTACCTGCCACGAATTGTCGGAGCTTCCATCATCAACCATAATGATTTCATAACTGTAATGATTTTCATTCATTACACGCCTGATCCATTCCTCTAACTCAGGTAAAGATTCTTCTTCATTATAAAGGGGTACTACAACAGAAATGTCCATTATTTAACCTATTTGATTGAATTCTCCTTCAGGGCGAGGGTCTTTTTTAGTTACTCCTGCTCCGATCAATGACGCAATGGCGCCAATAATAAGATAGCCTATGAGGGTGCCAGCGATAATAAATACCATGAAGAATTTTTTGGCAAAATTGATTGCTTGTGTAATCTGTTCATCGCTCATATTGCCCTTCTCTACCATTTTTTGCCTGGCAGTTTCCATTCCTTTTTCCCTTATTTCAGGAAATAGTAAAATGAAAATGATCATAAAGACGATCATAATACAGGTAATGATGGCTGTTACTTTAAAGCCATGTGCAAAATAGCTTCCGAAGGTGGCATTGTTATTGAGTTCTTTGCCATAAGAGATTACTGACCAGATAACTCCTGCAATAAGAATTAGATATCCGATGTATTTTACAGGGCTGTTAAGATCAATATCCATAAAATAAAGTACCAACGCCTGTACAATGATAATTAAAGATATGGTGATACCTTTAGTTGCGGGAGTGGTAATTGGTTTTTCCATTATTTTTTATTTATTCAAAAATACTTGGTCTTTATTAATTATCCCAATTACTTTCCCTTTTAGATTTTTATCTATAAACGCATTGTTTTTACATTTGGATAAAATATTCTTTTCTTCAAAAACGTATTCCTCGCCCGGAATAAATAAAGTTAGATTTGCTTTTTCTCCTTCTGCAATTACAGGGACGGACAGATTGAAAACAGAACGGATATTTTCCGTTTGCATTTTTATAAAGATATCAGGCGAAACTCCACAAATGCCTGCTGCACCAAAAACACTTTCTAAACTTTCCATTCCATTTTTTGCGTATTCAAATTCACAAACTTTATGATCCCAATCCTGGGGCTGGTGATGTGATGCAATAAAATCTATGGTACCATTTTTAATACCATTACGCAATGCATCCCGGTCTTTAGGGGTACGTAATGGTGGATTTACTTTTAAATTGGTGTCGTAGCTCATTAAATCTTCATCACTAAAAAATAAATGGTAGGGCGTAACTGAACAGCTCACATTTAGATTCTCTTTTTTCGCCGCCGCAATTAATTCTAAAGACTTTTGAGTAGAAATTCCTGTGAAGTGAATTTTGGAATTGGTGTATCTTACTAATTCAATATCTCTTGCTATCATTAATTCTTCCGACAACGCCGGTTTGCCTGGAAGTCCCAATTTTGTGGAGACCTCACCTTCATTGATCAGGCCACTGATTCCTATACTTTTGTCATCCGGTAATTGAATAATGGTAGCATCTATAGCGAGAATATATTCCATTGCTTTTTGCAGGATGCCCGAAGACTGTATTGGAAGTAATCCGTCAGAAAAAGCAATAGCACCTGTATGGAACATGTCATACATTTCACTTAATTCCTTTCCTTCGGCATATTTAGTTACAGCGCCAATAGGAAAAATCTGTATAGGGAGTGATTTGCTTTTTTGAACCAGGTATTCCACCTGGCTTTTATTATAGACAGCAGGTTGGGTATTGGGGATCAGCATTACTTCCGTAAAACCTCCCGCGGCGGCGGCATTGGCGCCAGTTTCAAGTGTTTCTTTAAATTCCTGCCCCGGATCACAAAAATTGGCAAAGCAATCCATCCATCCACAGGAAACCCGGAGTCCATCGATTTCAATAGTACTGTCAGCATTCATTTTCAGCCCGTTTCCGATTTGCGAAATAATGCCGTTATCGATAAAAATATCCTGAATTTTTCCGTGAAAAGGAGAGGGGGGAGAAAGTAAAATTGCGTTTTTTATTAAAACCTTCATTAGGTTTATCTGAAAATTTAGTTGCGCTAAGGTAGGAGGATTTTTTTTAATTTGGTAAAGAAGAAAATCAAATTTTATTACTGGAGAAATGAATCGCGAAAAATTAGCAGGGAGTAATTAATGAATTAAAAATGGCATATGTGCCATTAAAATCATTTTTTATCCGTTCATACCAAAAAGTAAATAAATAGGTTAACATGGGGAAAAGACTGTTTTTTTTAATTAAACAAATATTAACTTCAATTCTCTAAAGCAAAATCTATTTTTAAGTTTTTAGAATTACCCAAAAGCTAATTACTTATTTTAGCCCTAGTTTGCATTAGCAAATATTTATGAAACTGATTTGCTTAATATTGTTCTGCTCCCTTTTTTTTTATTTTCCTTCTTTTTCCCAGGAGCTTCAAAATGATTCTATGTTAATCATAAATCAGGTAAAGCAAAGCATAAAATCATATGATCAATATTCAGGGGCAGAAGCAAATATTTATAATGGGAAGGAATATATTCCCTACATCTTTAATAAAGAAGGTAGTCCCTTTTTTGAAAAGGATAGTCTTGTCAATGGTTGGGTGAGCTATGGAGGTCATTTATATCAACCAATTCGTATGCAATATGATGTTGCAAGAAACCAGGTAGTAATATTAAATTATGATCAAAATTCAAAGATTTATTTACGAAACGAGATAATTGATAGTTTCCATTTTTTGGATCACTTATTCATCCCATTAAAAGAGAACCTAAAAGAGAATCTTGATTATACAGGGTTTTACGATTTATTATTTAATGGTAATATCCGGGTTTTGGCAATCAGGCAAAAAAGCTACAAAGAAAATATCAGGGATAATGAATTAATAAGGGTGTTTTATGGGAATGATCAATTTTACATTTATAAAGGTGACAAATATTATAAGGTTAAAAATAAAAAAGAGGTTTTTAAAATATTTTCTAATAAGAAAAAGGAGATAGCTAAACGCCTGCGCGAACAAAATGTGAAATTTAAAAAAGATGATTTTGAGAAGGCACTTTTAATTGCAGCCACAATTTATAATCAACAATCTTATTAATATGAAGCAGGGAATCCTGGTATCATTTTATTTGATTTTATTGTTTTCGGCAACGATAGTTTCTGCTCAACAATCGGTGCGGGATATGATTTCGGGAGATTTCAGCCAGGCATCTTTTTAGCAATTTGCAAAAAATGTAGAAGCACAAACGATTTTTCATTTTTATTATGATGCCAGGCAACTAGACAGTATTAGAATCAATATTTTAGTAAAGGAAGCTCATTTACCCGCGGTTTTAGACCAGGTATTAAAAAATACCGATTTGCATTATGCCATTGACAAGCAAAATAATGTGTTTATTACCAAGGGTTTTGTATTGTCTACAGAATTGGATGCTGGTTTTTTTAATGGGAAGAAGAATTTTGCACGTAAGGATACCTCTAAATCAATCGAAAATCCTGAATATGTTGATGAATCCAAAGAAGCTATGCAAGAGATATCTATTCAAAACAAATTGTTTGAAATTGGTCTGAAATTGAATACTATCCCAAAGGGGAATACAAATATAGCAGGATATATACGTGATGCCCAAACAGGCGAGGCAATTTCCGGAGCTATGATATATGTCGAAAAGCCTCATGTTCAGGTAATAAGTGATCAATTTGGGTATTATTCAATTATATTATCCTCAGGCAGGCATACACTAAATATAGCAGCACCGGGAATGTTTGATACCAGGCGCCAGGTAATGCTTTATTCTGATGGGAAATTTGATATTTTTATGGATGAAAAGGTGATGAAATTGAAGGAAGTGAAAGTAGATTTAGAAAAGGAAAGGAATGTACGGAGTACATTGATGGGCACTAATAAATTGGACATTGCTTCTATTAAGCAGATGCCAACTGCTTTTGGAGAAGTAGATGTCCTTCGGGCAGTGCTTAGTTTGCCGGGAGTGAAATCTGTCGGTGAGGCAAGTACCGGTTTAAACGTAAGGGGTGGGTCTACCGATCAGAACCTGATTTTATTTAATAGTGCCAATATTTTTAACCCATCTCATTTGTTTGGATTCTTTTCAGCTTTTGATGCAGATTTGATTAAGAATGTTACCTTATATAAAAGCAGTATTCCTGCTAATTATGGGGGGCGCATTTCATCTGTTTTAGATATTACATCCCTGGATGGTAATGATAAAAAAATAGCAGGCTCTGCAGGTATTGGCCCGTTAACCGGGAAAGTAACTTTGGAGGGACCTTTGGTCAAAGATAAAACAACTTTTGTGGCAGGGGTAAGAACTACGTATTCAAACTGGTTGTTTAAAATATTGCCGCAGGAGTATAATAAAAGCAGAGCTTCTTTCGGGGATGCTACCATTCATATAAACCACAAAGTTGATAATAAAAATAATATTTACCTCAATGGATATATAAGCAGTGATAAATTTAATTTAAACAGTGATACCACTTATCAATATCAAAATAAAAATGCCAATATAAAATGGAAGCATAATTTTAATAACCAGTTTTATGGAGTGCTCACTGCAGGAATTGACCATTATGACTATAGCGTTTCAGGCAATGATAATCCGGTGAATGCCTATAAACTTTCTTACTCAATTAATCAGTCTAAACTGAATGCGGATTTTAGTTATTTTTTGAATAATAAACATAAAGTGAGTTTTGGATTAAGCACTCTCTATTACCATATTAATTTAGGTTCCTTTGATCCTTTGGGGAAAGTATCTCTTGTAAAGCCTGACACTGTTGAAGCTGAGCAAGCAGTTGAAAGTGCATTGTACATTTCAGATCAGTATGAAGTTACTCCTAAACTAACTGTTGAACTTGGAATTCGTTATTCACTATTTAATTATCTGGGCCCCAAACATATTTTTACCTACGTTCCTGATTTACCAAGGCAGGAAAGTAATATCCTGGGTACTGTTTACTATCCTTCAGGTAAAATAGTGAAGACTTACGGAGGTCCTGAATATCGGGTATCAGCGAGGTATTCAATTTCAGATAATTTTTCGGTTAAGGCCTCTTTTAATAATCTGCGCCAATATATCCATATGCTTTCCAATACCACTACTATTTCACCGACTGATATCTGGAAACTGAGTGATCCAAATATTCGGCCACAAGAGGGTAGCCAGGTTTCTTTTGGATTGTATAAAAATTTTAAATCCAACACAATTGAAACTTCCGTTGAAGTATATTATAAATGGTTCAGAAATTATCTTGACTATAAAAGCAGTGCCGTTTTAATCATGAATCATCACATTGAAACTGATGTGTTTACTACAAAAGGAAAATCTTATGGCGTTGAATTCCTTGTAAAAAAAGCAACCGGAAAACTTAATGGTTGGTTTAGTTATACTTTTTCACGGGCTTTTCTACGACAGAATGACCCGCTTGCTGGTGAATTAATTAACGAAGGTAAATACTATCCCAGCAATTTTGACCAACCCCACAATGGTACCTTAGTTGGGAATTACCGCATAACACATCGTTATAGTTTTTCGTTCAATGTAACCTATAGTACAGGTCGCCCTATCACCATACCGGTCTCCGTATTTGATTATGGAGGATCTGCAAGATTATTGTATTCAAATAGAAATGAATATCGCATTCCTGATTATTTTCGTACCGATTTTTCTTTAAATATTGAGGGCAATTTTAAAGTGAAACAATCAACCCATAATTCGTGGACGATAGGAGTTTATAACTGGACCGGACGAAAGAATGCCTATTCAGTTTATTATATTTCTCAGAATACTACTATCAAAGGATATAAATTATCCATATTCGGGACAGCTATTCCATTTGTAACCTATAATATCCGCTTTTAAATGATTAGAAAATATTTTTCCTGGAAAATAATGATTTGCGGAGTATTCTCAATTTTCTTTGTGCAATGCAGAATTCCGTATGATCCATCACTGAAATCCGGTCAATCGAATTCTCTTGTAGCAGAAGGTTTTATTGATGGTGCATCTATTTCTACTATCAAACTCAGCCGGACAAGGCAATTAACTGTGGGAGATACCGCTGTTAAAATGAATGAATTAAATGCTGTTGTTTCAATAGAAGATGATCATCAAAATAAATATTCCTTAACAGATGCTGCAGGGAAAGGAATTTATTCCAGTAGCAATGTATTAAACTTAAATCCGGCGAATCAATATCACCTGCATATAATTACTTCAAATGGAAAGGAATATTTATCAGATTTTGTTCCATTTAAACCATCACCTCCCATTGATAAGGTTGATTGGGAACTAAAGGGTGATGGATTACATATTTTTTTAGATACTCACGATCCTAACAATGCCACCAGGTATTATCGTTGGGAATATAATGAAACCTGGGAATTTCATTCAGTATATTATAGTACTGCAATATACAATATAGGCAGCAATTCGGTAACGCCAAGGTCTGAACCGGTTTTCATTTGCTGGCAGTCTGATAATTCAAATAATGTTTTACTGGGATCTTCTGCAAACTTAACCAGTGACGTGATTGATAAAGCTCTCCTGACATTTATTCCATTTCATGATAATAAATTGAGTGTTTTATACAGCATTTGGGTTAAACAATATGCTTTGGATTTAAAAGGGTATAATTATTGGCAAGCTATGAAAAATAATTCAGAGAATGTGGGGTCTATTTTTGGACCACAGCCAAATCAAACAGTTGGGAATATTCATTGTATTTCAGATCCTTCCGAAACTGTAGTCGGTTATATAGGTGCCGGTAATTCCTTTGCTACAAGGATATTTATCAGTAATGTTTCAATGCCTACTAACTGGAATATTTATCCTGATTGCCCATTGATAACGGTGCCGAATAACAAGGATAGTTTATTATATTATTTTAACGATGGGGGATACGATCCGGTTGCTATATTTCACTTGTCTTCCGGTGATATTAATTATTCAGCTTCCTATGGGCAATGCGTGGATTGTACTACAAGGGGCTCTAATATCAAACCAGATTTCTGGCCATAAATATTTAAAATGCGTTCATCGTTTATACACATATATCTTGTTCTAATCTTAGGCGTATTCTTTATTTCCCCTTTTACAGGGGAATTAATTTATGGTCAGTCAGAGAACTTAAATAAGATACAAAGTAGTTATGCCAATAATTATTCCGGCCATTTGAAAGAAAAAATTTACGTACATACTGACCGCTCATTTTTTTTATGTGGTGAAATATTATGGTTCAAAGTTTATTTAACGAATGCCCTTACTAACCAGCCGCTATCTGTTAGTAAAGTGGTTTATGTAGACATACTCAATAAATTGGGGCAGCCTGTTTTACAGGGAAAAATTGCAATGAAAAATGGTGTGGGTAATGGTTCTTTTTATCTGCCCTATTCTGTCGAATCGGGTAATTATGTTTTCAGGGCTTATACCAACCTGATGAAAGGATTTTCTCCCGATAATTACTTTGAAAAAAATGTTAGCATAATTAATACTTCAAAAAATCTTGATTCCACTGCCATTCACAAATCTGTTAGTTATGTAGCTGATTTTTTCCCGGAAGGAGGAAACCTGGTAAATGGGCTTGAAAGCACAATTGCTTTTAAAGTTACGGATGATAAAAATAAAGGAGTTGATGGTGAAGGGGTGGTGGTTGATCAATCTAAAGACACCGTTGCTCATTTCAAATCTTTTCAATTTGGCATGGGGGAATTTTCTTTTAAGCCTGAAGTGGGGAAGTATTATACAGCTATAATAAATATAGGAAATGGCACTCCATTAACGAAACTATTACCTGAAGCCTATAATAGTGGATATGCAATGCATGTTGCAGATGCAGGTGTCGCTGATTTGGAAATTTCTGTTTCTGCCACGGGAATACAGCAAAATAATTCACCTTTTATTTATATGATTATCCAAAATAACGGGCAAATAGATTTGGCGAAGGCTTTGCGTATGGATAATGGCAAAAGTTTTTTTGTTTTAGATAAAGATAGCCTCAAAGAGGGTGTGTCACAGATTACTCTTTTTGATGCCAATAAACAACCTCTTTGTGAACGGCTTTATTTTAAAAGGCCCCAAAGTAAATTGTTGATAAAAGTCAAAACTGATAAAGAAAACTATCAATCCCGGAGTAAGGTGGTAATGGATGTTTCAACCACTAATCAATCCGGTATCCCGCTTTCCGGAAATCTGTCAGCGGCTGTTTATCGCCTGGATAGCTTGCACCAGGCTGACCCTGAAAATATATTTAGTTACCTGTGGTTGTCATCTAATCTGCATGGAGCTATTGAAAACCCTGCTTATTATTTTAAGAATGATAATGGCACAACAAATGAAGCGCTGGATTTGCTTATGCTGACACAAGGGTGGAGAAAATTTAACTCCGAAAATAATGGTCGACAAAAGATGCCCGCATTCGCTTATGTGCCTGAATTTGCCGGACACATTATTACCGGTAAAGTGACCGATACAATAACCAAAATGCCGGCTCCTGGTGTCCTGGTCTATTTCTCTGTTCCCGGCAAACGTGTTCAATTGCGTGGATGCATAAGTGATAGTAACGGATTGGTTCATTTTGAAATGAAAGATTTTTATGGAGCCAATCAAATAGTGATGCAAACTAATAGTGAACGCGACAGCATTTATCACCTTGAAATTTTTAGCCCTTTTTCTGAAAAAATTTCAGATCGCCCGGTTCCTGCTTTTCATTTTTCCGAAAAAAACAGGGATGATTTGCTTTCCGCTAATATGCACATGGAAATAGAAAACACCTACCATGAAGATCAGTTGCAAGAATTGGTAACTCCTGTGGTTGATACCGTTCCGTTTTATTTTGAGCCATACAAAACTTATCGTTTGGATGATTATACCCGCTTTACAACCATGGAAGAGGTAGTGCGCGAATATGTAACTGAGGTGAATGTGAGGAAAAATGGAAGCCAATTTAGATTGATGACTGTAAATGAGCCGGGGTTTCTATTAAAAGATAAACAACCTACAGTGGTTATGTTTGATAATAACCCCTTGGTTTTATTGGATGGCGTCCCTGTTTTTAATATTAATAAGATAATGGCCTATGATCCGCTGAAAGTCCAAAAACTGGAAGTGGTATCTGAAAAATACCATTATGGGCCTATCGACGCTGAGGGTATTTTAAGTTTCACTACTTATAAAGGAAACCTGGAAAATTATACGCTTGATCCGCAGGATGTAGTATTGGATTATGAAGGATTGCAACAGCAAAGAATATTTTATTCTCCTGAATATGCCACCAGTGATGAACGATCAAGCCGCTTGCCTGATTTTAGAGATTTATTGTATTGGACGCCTACATTGGATACAGACTTAAATGGGAAAGGCAAGTTTTCTTTTTACACAGGCGATGTTCCGGGGCAATATGTAGTAGTCGTGCAGGGGTTTGCTCCGGGTGGTTGCGCAGGAAGCTACAGCTTTACTTTCAATGTGAGTCGCTAATATTACCTCACCTGCATAAGATGAATTTTTGCAAAGAATGATTTTGTATGTTTGTATTCAATTACGATTGTCAATTATAAAACCCAAAAATTAGAATGAAAAATATTCAAATGGCTCTTTGTATGGCCTTATTATTTACAATAGCAAGCGCAAGTGTATATGCTCAAAATGAAAATATGCCTGAAGAATTAAATGCAAAAAATGATTGGCCCGACCTTCGTCGTTACCGGCCCGAAAATGCAGCATTAACTCCCGAGAAAAACAGGGTCGTTTTTATGGGGAATTCCATTACAGATGCCTGGATAAAATTTAGTCCTGATTATTTCTCAAAAAATTATGTGGACAGGGGCATCAGTGGACAAACTACACCGCAAATGCTGATACGATTTACCCAGGATGTGATAGACCTGGGCCCCAAAGTGGTGGTGATATTAGCCGGGATCAATGACATAGCCGGCAATACAGGACCTTCTTCTCTTAAAATGATTGAAGATAACCTGGCTTCTATGGCTCAACTGGCAAAAGCCAATGGTATTAAAGTAATTTTATCGTCTGTGCTTCCTGCTTATACCATTCCATGGAAGGAGGGCGTTAACCCGATTCCTAAAATCATTGAGCTGAATAAATGGATAAAAGAGTATGCTCATAAAAATAAATTCTTCTATCTCGATTATTATTCATCCATGGTAGATGAAAGAAAAGGATTGCCTGCAAAATTATCTGTTGATGGCGTGCACCCGACAGAAGCAGGTTATAAAATAATGGAAGGGCTTGCTGATAAGGTTATTGCGAAAGCGCTGAAATAAAAATGATACGGGAAAAGAAAAAAAATCCTAAACAGAAATTTCTGTTTAGGATTTTTTTTGTGGCAACGACTTACGCCTGTGGGCGTTGCGTTATTCTATTTATTCCTTCCTGTCAGGCATCCTTACCTGATATCCCTGGATTATATGCACTACAATCCAATTCGACCTCACTGGCAATTATGCAAGAATCTTAATGAAAATTAATTAACTTGTTAACTAATACCAACAACACAATGAATCTGATAAAACACTGCCTTTTACTTGCCATCATAATTATGAGTACCACCAATTCATTCGCACAGATAGAAGAAAGTGATCATCTGCATGCAGGAAATAAAAACAAGCCTGAACGGCAGGAATGGTTGCGCGACAAGGGATTCGGAATGTTTATCCATCTTGGATTTGATAGCCAGCTTGGCATTGTCATCAGTCACTCCCTGGTAGGTGCTTCAGAAGATTATGTGAACCAGTTTTATAATGAACTTCCTAAAACATTTGATCCCTATAAATTCGATGCCTACAAGATAGCTACCCTGGCAAAACTGGCAGGGATGAAGTACATCGTTTTTACCACCAAGCATCACTCCGGCTTTTGCATGTGGGATACAAAAACTACTGATTTAAAAATTACGAATACGCCTTACCGAAAAGATCTCCTTAAAGAATATGTTGCAGGGGTAAGAAAAGCCGGGCTGGCAGTTGGATTTTATTATTCGCCCGAAGATTTCAAATTTCTGCACGATCATCACATTACCATACAACGCGGGGGAATCAAGTTGGATGCGAAAACAGAAAAAGCCTATAATGACCTGGTCAGGAGACAAACGCATGAATTGTTTTCCAATTATGGGAAAATTGATGTGTTGTTCATTGATGGGGAACGCGAAGAAGCATGCAGGGAAGAAGCCTGGAAACTTCAGCCCGATTTGGTGATTACCAGGGGGGCTGTAAATACCCCGGAACAAACACTGCCCGGCGTAGCTAACAACACTTTGTGGGAATCATGTATCACCATGGGCACACAATGGCAATATAAACCTACCAATGATGATTTGAAATCGGCCGGAAGATTAATTGAAATATTGGTTGAGACCAGGGCCAAAGGGGGGAACCTGTTATTAGATGTGGGGCCACATCCTGATGGAAATATTCCTGATCCTCAGGAAAGCCGTCTCAGGGAGATGGCTGCCTGGCACTTTATTAACCATGAAGCGATTGAGAAAGTGCGTCCCTGGATCATTACCCACGAAAAGAATATTTGGTTTACCGCTTCGAAAGACCGTAAAACAGTTTATGTGGTCATTACAGGCATTCCCGACTGGAAAAGGGGCGACCGCAAAGAATTTGTTTTGGGTTCAGTAAAAGCAACTCCCGAAACTAAAATAAGTGTATTAGGACAAAATGACCTTGTGAGTGAATATGAAAATTCAAAAGATGTTCACTCAAGATTTAGCCAGCAGGAAGATGGTCTTCATATTTCAATAGTCCGTGCGCAACGTATTTATAATAACAATAAATGGCCCGATCCGATTACAGTAAAACTTGAAAATGTGGTTCCCGCCCTTGGCCCGCCTGTTGTTGAAACGCTCGAAGCCGCAGTGTCCGGGAATACAGTAACACTAAAAGGATATCTGGCCAAAAAAGGAGACGCTGAAAAACTGATGGCAGGCTTTGAATACCGCCCCTTTGCGGGTTTTGTAGAAAACCTGTACAGTAAGGAATGGAGCAGGACTCCTTTGGTTACCCTGACGAAAGAAGGGCCTTTTTCCATGGAATTAAAAGATTTAAAGAAAAATGAATCCTATGAATTTCGTGCGGTGCTCATTCATCCCCGGATGACTATTTATGGTGATGTGAAGCAATTTAAGCAGGCCCTGCCATAGCGAATGAGGCTGCCGGGGTTGGCCTGTGAAAAGCAGGATAATCATTTTTATTACTCTTTTAGATTCATCGGGCGTGTTCTGCCTGGCTTCAAACCATGGAGTAGAAAACACGGCCGGGGAAAGTCTTTAAATACTAATTGGCTTTATCGAATACGGTCGTCCAGGAACGCCCGTCGTCGAACGAGTTTGATTTTGCATTGGCCTGAACAGAAATAGACTTGCCATCATTGCTCAACTTCCAAACCTCTGTTACGTAAACAACCATTTGTTCCAGAACATTTACATTATAAGGAGTGGCAACCATCAGGTGTACAATTGAGTTTACAGTCATAGTTTGTCCATCATCTGACCACTTTACGGTAAACTTTTTCCCTCTTTCCGGGCCATGATTAATTTGGCTTTCTTTACCGTCGAAGGTCAGTTTCTCCTGGCTTGTAACCGGCGCTGTGCCAGGAAACGAGCTTGATACCTCTATGGTTAGAAAATTTGCCTGCTCTGCTATTTTCATTGTTTTTGCTAGCATACGGTCCCCCGGGTTATAGCAGCAAACAATATTTCCGCCCATACTTATCGACTCTCCGGATTTCCATTCGCCAGAAAAGTTAGCGCGATGAGTGCCATTTTTTTGTTGAGCCTGTACGGCAAAATAAATTACTCCTGTTAACAGAATAATCACGCCGTACAAAACGGTTTTTTTATTTTTCATTTTTTTATTTTTTGCTTTTAATGGTGATGAAGCGATCATAATTTACCCTGCGGATTTCGGCAAAATCATGATGGTTTCATATCCTGCTCGCCTTGGTTCGTAGCACAAGAAACATTCGCTAACATCGGTTGAAAGTTAGCCTTAATTTTCAACATCCACCCTTACTGCGAATGGCATAAATCACGTTGCCCGAAACAAATAAATTGAAACCCTTATCGTCTAAAGATGGAAGTAATAATTCCCATGTTTTTCCTTTGTCTGATGATTTGAAAATGCCGTGAGGATGAGTACAAAAGAAGTTCTCACCAACCTTGACGATTGAAGTCCCGAAGGTTTGCGCACGAAGGCGATCATTAATGCGATCATTCCAGGTCCGCCCTATTGAATCAATAACCACTTTATCTTGGAGGCGTGAATGAATGGACTGCCAGGTTTTACCGCCGTCGTAGGATGTACTCAACCTCCTGGTACCTGACTCTGAACGGGAAGTTATTGCGGCGAATCCACCTTTGATTGGTTTTACATCCCAGGCCACACTATCTTCACTGATCACCGGCATCCAGTTTTCGCCATTATCGGTCGATCTTATTATCCTTCTCATACTGACTGTCAGCAGTACGCCATTCGATTCTGCCAAATTTCCTAACAGGCCTCCGGCATAAACATTTTTCCAGGTTTTTCCAATGTCGGTGGATCTATACATACCTCCGTCGATGCAGATAAAAATGGAGCCTCCAGCAGTTTCAAAAACGCTGCGTAATCGTGGCTCCAGGTAATTTTCGAACATCGGCGACCATACACTCGTTCCGTTTGTTGTTTTCAGATTTACACCCCAGTAAAATATACCGGACTTACCGGGTACAATGTTGCTGTGTTCGTCAGGGGAAATCTCTTTGGTCCAAAATGGAGAGGCTGCATTTGGTTTATTGTGATAGAGTCCGTTTTCGACCCTTAAAAACAGCCCTTTGTCATTTGTAAAAAAGCTATTTCCCCGGATACTATCCACCCGAAAATTTTCTGGCAACCCTTTGCTGATGTCCTGCCAGTTTTGTCCGCCATCTGTAGATTTAAAAACGATCTTTGCAGTTCCAGCCTTTTCTGTTTTTGGGTCGGGATGGCTACCCGGGAGAAGAGAAGATGAGGAAACCGTGAAAAGGAGCAAAAAAGCAAGGTTATAGATGATCTTCATTACTTTAATTGATTGGGTGAAAAGATAAGGTAAAGATATCGGGCGTCAATTATCGGGAAGCTTTTTTATAGTAAAAACTTGTAAAGGATATGTAAAACGTTTGTAAAACCACTGAAAACTGAAGTTTAATCAATTATTTTGCACACATGAAGCCATTCATTCTGTTCGGATCTTCAATTATAATAGTTGGTATTTTGATTGCTGCTGTTGCATTTAACAATACAAAAAATGAAATTCCTGAGAAGCATGTAGAAGTTGTATTACGTGATATAGGCCATCAGCTATTGCTTTCCGCTAAAGATGCTACATCCAGAGTGCTGCCGGTTAAAAAAGTAAATGAAAATACCTACCAGATCTTCTTTCAAAACAACTTTAGTTTTATTTCAGATTCACTAATCAATATAGTGGAACGGGAATTTCAAAAAAACGCTTTGGCAAAAGATTATATAGTGAATTTGAGGAATTGCAAACAAAATGAAACTGTCTTTGCATTCGAAATAAATAGACAGGCAGGCGATTTAACACCTTGCAGAGGTCGTACGCTGGAGCTTGGTTGTTATGTTGTTGAAATTGAATTTTTGAAGAAAAATAAGTTTAATTACTTTTTGTTGTTGCTGTTGATTATTCCTTTAGGTTTTATTGGTTTTTATGTAAAGGATAAGTTTCGTAAAAAAGCAACCGAAGAATCAATTATCGACAATGATGATTACATACAATTAGGAAGCTTTAGATTTTATACAGATACTAATGCTCTTAAAAGTGAGAATAACAATATTACGCTTTCAGAAAAAGAAACAAAAGCACTAAAAATATTTGCGGAAAATATAAATCAAATCGTTGAAAGGGAAAAACTGATGAAAGAAATTTGGGGAGATGAAGGTATAGTTGTGATCAGTAGAAATGTAGATGTATTGGTGTCTAAATTGCGTAAGAAATTAAGTGACGATAATTCCATTAAATTTATTAACGTACATGGCAAGGGTTACAAATTTATTATTGAGTAGTTACCAATTAAAATCATGCAAAGCGTAAAATAAATCAGGTTGTATGATTAATACTTTGTCAATTGTAATACGTTGCCTGATTTAGATTTCTCCCCTGCCGTTTCTCTTCTCCTGGCTCCGCGCGGCTGCAGGACACGGCTGCATAGACTCTCAATCCGATTATCAAATATATACCTTACAGCCTAAGCTAATCATTTTTATTACTCTTTTAGATTTATCGGTCCTGCCTGGCTTCAAGCTCTGGAGTAGAAAACACGGCCTGGGGAAAATCCGGCAACCTTTTTTTTTGTGGTGGAATTTTTGCCGACATAAAAAATAGTTGTCTGTACAGATGAATTGCTTGTCACTTTTTCTCTCTTAAGTAACAAATTTTAACTGATTCAAAATCAATTATTTAAAAATAGTTACTTTAACTGGTTTGGAGTTGCTGCTGCTGTGGACTTGAAAGAAAAAGTAACCAAAAAGTTCAAGGACAACCCAATCGCTCCGCGCGTTTGTCCGGCCATCGCCCACCGAAGGCTTCAATGAATAGCAAATCTCTACAGCGCTCGTCTTTGCGAGGAGGCACGATGAAGCAATCTTTTATTTCACATATCACTCTTCTGTTCCTCATTGCAAACAAGGATTATTAGAGAGTTCCTTCTTTGGCCTCATAAAAAAAGCGTTATTCCCCTCCCGTGTCTGTATTCCTGGCTCCGTGAGGTTGCAGGGCACGGCCTGGGAAAAATCTTTTCTGATACCATCTCCAGGATAGGACAAACATGGAGTGATATAGCACTATTAAGAAATTATGGAATTACCTCCCGTTTGTCAAAATTTTTCCTTTTGCAGACAAATATGCCCGGTTTGCATAACATTTACTTCAAAGCCGACTAAATGAGTGACGTTTGATCACTTTTTAGTAATTAATTTTAAATCATGAAAAAGTCATTCGTAGTTTTAATACACATTGGTTTTTGGGCCTGTTATTTCCTATTGGTATTCATTGCCCTGGCGTTATACTATCGAAGCAATCACAGTACATTCCTGGTGATGAACGCACTTAAAAGCTTATTGGTTTTTGCGTTTATTCCTTCATGTATTTCCTATTTTTTATATTATTTCCTGTTGTTTCCAAAGTATCTGCAACATAAAAAGATTCCGCTTTCGATACTTCATGGCCTGGTCATTTCAGTAGGAGCAGCCGTGGTTGGGTATGTTTTGATACGGTATTTAATAGAATCGGGTCGTATCATAGACATGGACCAGGGCGGCAAAAACGGGCGGTCTACCGCTGCGAGGGTGATCATGGTGATGACCTCTATTGGAATTGTATGTGGCATAGTAGCATTAGTTATCAGAGGCTTTATCACCTGGTTTAATGAAATAAAATTGAAAGAAGCTTTAAAAGAGAAAACCTATGAAATGGAAATGGCGTTGATAAAATCGCAGCTTGACCCTCATCTTTTATTCAACACCATCAATAATATTGATGCGTTAATTTTAAAAGATTCGGTGGCCGCATCTGAGTATTTGAATAAATTGTCGGACATCATGCGGTTTATGCTGTACGAAACAAAGCCCACTCAAATTCTCCTTTCCAAAGAAATTGAATACATAGAAAAATATATAGCGCTGCAAAAAATAAGAACGGCAAACAGGGATTATGTGCACTTTACCATAACCGGGAATGTAGGCAGTAAGCAAATTGCGCCAATGATATTTATTCCGTTTATTGAAAATGCCTTTAAACATACCAATAATAAAAAGCTTGAAAACGCCATTTCTATTGATATTTGTATAAAGTCACAGAAAATAGAATTCAGGTGTGAAAATAAATTTGATTCAAAACCATCGGCCCGGCAACCCGATAGTGGCTTGGGTAATGAACTTATTCAAAAACGGCTAAACCTTATTTACTCGGAAAAACATATTTTGGAAGTAAATAAAACAGATGACCTGTACAGCGTAAACTTAACGATTATCAATGGATAAATATACCTGCATCATCATAGAAGACGAGCCCCTGGCGTTGGAAAAAATCAGGGACTTTGTAAATAAAGTTCCTTTTTTGAATTTGAGCGCCACGTTTGATAATGCCCTTACCGGGCTTACCTATTTAAATAACAACAAAGTAGATTTACTTTTCCTGGATATCAATATGGATGAATTATCCGGAATAGAATTATTGGAAAGTTCAAAAATAACCAGCCAGGTTATCATTACAACTGCCTACCAGGAATATGCCTTAAAAGGATATGAACTGAAGATAACTGATTATCTTTTAAAACCATTTACGTTTAATCGTTTTTTACAAGCTGTAAATAAAGCCCAGGAGAACTTAAGCCAACGCATGGCTGGTAAACAACTGGATTTTATTTTTGTAAAAACCGAAAACCGCCTTGAAAAAATCATGATCAATGATATCCTTTACATAGAGGGCATGAGAGATTACCTGCGCATTCATTGCGTAAACAAAAAAATCATGACTTTACAGAGCTTTAATGAGATGGAACAGTTGATACCTGCGCACCTGGTTTGCAGGGTGCACAAATCGTATATGGTTGCTATTAACAAAATAGAATCTATCGAGCGCAGCAGGATAAAAATTGCCGATCAATTAATTCCTGTTTCAGACACCTACAAAGAAGCTTTCCTTCAGCTCATTAACAGCAGGGCATAATCCTTCCATAATTTCGCAGACGAAAATCATCCCGTTGCAGACATACTCCTTTGCTTTGCATAGCTGAATTGCAGGCCCACACTCATTCATATAATTTTGCCTCAGTTAAATAATTAAAAATAATTAAAAAAATAATCATGAAGCAAAAAGTACAAACAGGAATCATATTGGGTATGATTTTCCTATCAGCAACCACCTTTGGCCAAACTAAAGGGCCGGGATCAAACAAAGTAAACGATGACAAAAAAACTGCAAAAACTTACCTGGACCTCATGGTAAATGTGGTGAGCACCAACCTCAACTACGGCGGATCTAACAGCACCCTGGCTGATTATAAGAAAACAGGTAACGGCATACAGGCCGGGGCGTCATTCCAGGCAGGTATCACACCCGGGTTTTCACTTGTTTCCGAGTTGTATTTTATGAGGAAGGGGGGCCAATTAAAAGCTAACAATCCTCTATCTGCTAAGGAATCAACCCTTCGTTTAAATACTTTGGAATTGTCGGTACTGGCTCGTTTCCATTTTGGTAAATTCTATATGAATGCCGGGCCATCCATTGCTTATAACCTTAGTGGCAACAGGGAAATTGACGATCAGTCTACCAAACTTTCATTTAAAAATTCAAGTGAAGGGTTTAAAAGGTTTGATGCCGGAATTCAAATGGGTGGAGGTTTTGAGTTTCCATTTAAACGAAGGAGGATTGCGTTGGACATAAGATACAATTATGGTTTAACGAATTTAGTCTACAGCAAAGAGATGTATAACAGGACTTTGATGATCAGTGTACATTTTTCTAAACGCTGGAAGACAAACCCATTGGGGAGAAAATAAAAATAAACAACGGTTTATGCCATTGTTTTCAATCATCTCACAAAAGGGTACCTGTAAATTTTAAAAAATAAAAAATGAATGCCAATATAAATACCTTAATCGTCACGGGTGTATCAACAGAACAAACCCCGATGAACTCACTGCGGAAGACCTCGCTGGTAGCAGGTGTGCTCTACCTGCTCACCTTTGTTTCAATCCCGACACTCGCTATCTACGGCCCGGTAAAGAGTGCAAACTACATCCTTGGCGCTGGTCCGGATACTTACGCCATCATCGGAGGTATCCTCGAGATCATTGTGGCCCTCGCCGGCATAGGTACCGCCGTGGTATTGTACCCGGTGCTCAAAAAGCAGAACGAAAGTGCAGCGCTGGGCCTCGTTGCCGCGCGGATCCTGGAATCCGGCACCATCTTCGTTGGTGTAGCATTTCTCTTGTCCATCGTAACCTTGCGGCAGAACGGCGCCGGACCAGAGGCGTTGGCTACAGGCCATGCGCTTGCAGCCCTTTATGACCGCATCTTCCTGCTTGGGCAAAGCTTTATGCCTGCTATTTGCGACCTGTTGCTGGGATTCCTGCTGTACCAGTCACGCCTGGTGCCTCGTGCTCTTTCATTTATCGGAATTGTGGGAGCCCCCATACTCCTCGCCGGGTATATCGCTGTACTATTCGGCCTCGTCGGACAACATTCTGCCCTGGCAGGGTTGTCTGCAGTTTTGGTAGCATTATTTGAGTTTTCGCTAGGCATTTACCTAGTCTTCAAAGGATTCAAGTCTCCGCCTAATACTGTCGGCAAGTGATACGAATTGAAATAAAATAATTTTATTTGTCCGCTAATGACAAATTGTATTGTAAAAATGATTATAATGGAGGTGGTATTTCAGAATTAAAGCAACTATCTAACAACCTCTTTATACTGGATAAGGAGGCGCAGATTGAATTTATAAAAGATAGTCGAGTTCCTATTTTGGAAATAAAAATACTTGTAAACGACGGCAGTGTTTTTGAAGAAAAAAGAACAAATTAAACTCTAAGTATGATAAGACGCTAACATTGTATTTTGTGCAAGGTCAAAGACATAGTAACATTCAACAAACCACTTTAGGAAAATGACAATTATAGCTCAATTTGGACTTTTGATTTTACTCTCATTATTTCTTTTGTTGCATTTCATCATTCTGTTAAAGATAATTCCATACAATTTTATTTGGGGAGGTAGATTAAAATCGAATAATGAAATGTATCGTTTTGAAATTTTCTCTATTGTAATGAACTCAATATTTATTATTGTAATTCTGACGCAAGCAGGTTTTTTGATTATTAATATTCCAAACAAAATAATGACTTATGCATTGTGGCTTATGACAGGCTTGTTCCTATTGAACACACTTGGGAATGCAATTTCAAAAAACAAAATTGAGCGATTGTTATTTACGCCAGTTACAATACTCCTGGCTATATTTACGCTCGTCTTAGCATTGTTAAACTGACTTTAAAAGGCACTATGCACCTTGAGCAGAGAAAACGGCCTGGAAGAAATTGGAAACATCAAATTTAAAACTCAACAGCGACAAACTTTATCGCATGGTTACGGCCCCAGGGGCAAACGTATTTCCCTGGCTTAAATCTCCAGTTTCGTATCCTTTTTTGAACCAATACATTCTTTGTGCAGAAGTGCCGTGTGTAAATGCATCAGGTGTTACAGTGCCTGTGGCTTCTTTTTGCAGCCTGTCATCTCCGATGGCATTAGCAGCCGTTAGCGCTTGTTCTATATCGTTAGGGTCAATTACATTTTTCATTTGCTGATCGTAATGCGCCCATACCCCGGCATAAAAATCTGCCTGAAGTTCCAGTTTTACAGAATATTTATTATACTCTGTCTGGCTTACCTGTTGCCGGATTTCATCCAATTTTTGCGTAGTGCCCAGTAAATTTTGCACATGATGGCCCACTTCATGCGCAACCACATAGGCCATGGCAAAATCTCCGGCAACATTAAAACGTTGATTTAGTTCCTGAGCAAACGACAGATCAATATAAACATCCTGGTCAGCCGGGCAATAGAAAGGTCCGGTTTGAGAACTTGCACTCCCACATCCGGAATTGGTAGCATCACGGAAAAGAACCAATGTGGGCACTTTATAGGTTTTGCCCATGTCGCCAAAAATTTTGGACCAAACATCTTCAGTATCTTTTAATACCACTTTTACAAACGAAGCTTCTTTATAATCTGCAGCTTTTTGTTCAACAGTCATCTCCTGTTGAGGCTGCTGTTGTTGCTGTTGTAAATCCTGTTGCAACTGGTTTACATCACCACCTCCCAAAAAGAATTTGGCTAAAATAAAAATAATGCCAATAATTCCTCCGCCAACTGCCACATGTCCACCTGTGATACCTCTGCGGTCATCAACATTGCTACTTTCTTCCCTGCCTTGCCATTTCATAATAAATAATTTAATGGGTTAAATATCTTATTTTTTTAATCCTGTATCAAATTTATTTTAGATAGAATGACACTACATCTTTTATAAAAAATACCATCATATTTTATTTTTTGTTTACTTTATACTTCCCTTTCGTTAGTTATAAAGCTAATAATGGGGGAGCCGGAACCATATTAAATTTGAAATTTAAAATGCTTGATAAAAAGTACTATGCCAACGGACAAAGAGCTCACGAATTAATCGGTGAGAGACTGACTTATTTTTTCAAAAATGGGAGGTTAAAAGCTGAAGGACTTTTTAAAAATGAACAAATGGAAGGAGAATGGAAATTTTACAGGGAAACAGGCCAGCTTTGGCAAGTAGGAAACTTTAAAAACGGAAAGAAAAACGGCCCATGGGTTCGCTATGATAAGAATGACCAGTTGGAATACCGGGAAACTTTTGAGAATGATAAATTGATAAAGCAAAACTGATTAGCCATGTAATGGAACCGGGAATCAGCTTATTGACAATTTAACCAAAGTCAGTACAGGGAAGCGGGCAATTCTTATTTGAAGATAGAATATCTTACCATTCTCTTATAAGATCGCCATTCAGAATTTCCATGATAAACAAATGTTTATTTTCAAAATAATCGGGCACTATACTATTCCTGTAAGCACGTACGGGCCTGAAATTGAAATCATGAAAAGGGGCAAATTCATCTTCATTGAGATGCTGCATAAAAGATTTGTCGAAGTTTAATAAAATGTTGGTGAAATAATAAGCTGACTCAAAACCTTTATAGGCCATGTCTGTCGGTTGGGTCCGGTATTGCTGAAAATACTTATCAGTAATATAATTCTCAAAAGCATTATTTTTTGCATCATAATGCGGGGTGGTGTACCGGATTGGGAAATCTTTGTAGGCATCCTGTTTTTGCAAACTCCAGAATCCATCCCAGTTGGGCATTCCTATCAGCACTAGCGAATTGGTTTTCTGAATAGGATAGCAGGCATCTGCTAATTTCGTTGAAAACTTTTCATTAAGACTGGCTCCAATGATCACTACAGGCCTGGTCGTATCTACTAGGTACCGCAATCCATAGGAAGAAATGGAACTATCCAGCATGATTGTTTTTATTTTTAAAAGGGGTTTGCCATTAGCATAGTTGATCTCTCTGAAATAATCATCTATCCTGTTGTCATTTTTTTTCTTTACCAGGTAAATATTATCAGTTCCATGATTTTGAAGTAAATAACTGAAAATGCCTTCGCAATGAGCTTTCAGGGTAGAGTTTACTATAATAGTAAATGGATTTTCCCTGATTCCTCCATCATTAGGATAAGTAGCTGAAACAAATGGAATATCTTTTTGGACGGCAAACCTTGCCAATTCACCAAACTCAGGTTCTTTTACCGACCCGATGATTAAATCCATATAGTCCAGTTTTTTGTTTGCGATCAGCCAGTTGGTGGGTTGCGAATATGATTTTGAATCAAAAAAAAATGCTTCTACCTTTTTTCCATTAAGTTGTAAAGTGTCAAAAGCTAATTCTGCACCTTGTACAAAGTCAACACCAGGCATTGCAAATTTTGGAAGTGAATTTGATTTTAATTTCCCCATTGTAAATGCGGAATCAAGATACATCGGCGCAAACACGGCTACCCTGTAAACTTTTTCTCCGGGAGTCAAATTGCTTTGAGCAAATGAGTTTTGAATTCCGGTAAAAAGAAAAAGTATAATTAACGGCAGAATATATTTCTTCATACTCAATTTATATAATTAAAATTTTTACTCCCACTCAATGGTAGCAGGTGGTTTGCTACTTATGTCATAGACAACACGATTAATGCCCTTTACATTATTAATGATTTCATTAGAAACATAAGCTAAAAAATCATAAGGCAAATGAGCCCAATCTGCAGTCATTCCATCTACAGATGTAACAGCTCTCAGGGCCACCGTGAATTCATACGTTCTCTCATCACCCATCACCCCGACACTTTTTACAGGTAAAAGTATAGCGCCGGCTTGCCAGACAGTTGCATATAAATCGTATTTCTTCAAAGCCTCTGTATATATCGCATCTGCATTCTGCAATAATTGTACCTTTTCTTCAGTAACCTCTCCTAATATTCTTATAGCAAGCCCCGGCCCAGGAAAAGGATGCCGGTTTAAAAGGGCAGGAGGCAATCCCAACTCAGCACCTACTTTCCGTACTTCATCTTTGAATAAAGAACGGAGCGGTTCTATTAATTTCAATTTCATAAAATCAGGAAGACCGCCAACATTGTGATGCGATTTAATGGTAGCTGAGGGGCCATGAACAGAAGCTGATTCTATCACATCGGGATAAATGGTGCCCTGGCCTAAAAATTCAATATCTTCTATTTGATGGGCCTCCTGGTCAAAAATATCTATAAAACCTTTCCCGATAATTTTCCTTTTTTCTTCCGGGTCCGGCTTTCCTGCCAGTTTGGTATAAAAATGCTCTTTGGCGTCTACTCCTCTTATATTTAAGCCGATGCTTTTGCAGGATTCAATTACCTGCTCAAATTCATTTTTTCTCAGCACGCCATTATCTACAAAAATGCCATAAAGGTTTTTGCCTATTGCACGATGAATCAGCGTTGCAGCAACGGTAGAATCTACACCGCCACTTAAAGCCATAATTACTTTTTTATCGCCAATGGTATTTTTTATGGAAGCGATAGTGTCATTGACAAAATGCGCGGGTGTCCAGTCCCGGGCACAGTTACAAATATTGACCAGGAAATTTTTTATTATTTTTTTGCCTTCGGCAGAATGATAAACTTCAGGATGAAATTGTAATCCGTAAATTTTATTTTTTTCATTTTCATTACTGAAGGCAGCTACTGGAATATTATGCGTAGACGCAGCAATGGTAAAATGATCGGGAAGATTTGTAATTGTATCACTATGGCTCATCCACACATCAGAATCATTTTTTACATCTTTCAAAAGTTCATTAGAAGACATAATCTGAAGTTTGGATCTGCCATATTCGCGCTTATCACTTTTTTCTACATTACCACCGGATAGTTTGGCAATAAGCTGGGCTCCATAACAAATGCCCAGTAAAGGAACTTTGTCAGTGATGCTTTTTAAATCAACTTTTGGGGCACCAGAATCATTCACGGAAAATGGAGACCCCGAAAGGATAATTCCTTTTAAATCCGCAGAGAATTCAATTTTTTTATTGAATGGTATTATTTCGCAATACACATTAGCTTCACGAACTGCACGAGCTATCAATTGGGTATATTGAGAGCCGAAGTCGAGGATCAGAATTTTTTGAGTCATTTGCTGCGAAGGTAAATAGTTTATTGAAGTTTGTAAATTTGCATTTTAATGTCAACCAAAAACAAAATACAATGAAAAATTTTATTTTCCTGTTAATAGCTTCTTTAAGTTTTGTTTCTTGTAGTGTTATTTCAGGTAATGGTGACATACAAGACGTAAAGAGAAATATTCCTGAGTTTCATGAAGTAAAAACTTCGGGATCTATTAATATTGAGATAAAGGAGGGTGACAGTTATTCAGTTACTGTGGAAAATGATGAAAATTTGATTCCCTTTATAGTTACAGATGTTGAAGCTGGGGTTTTAAATATTCATTATCAATATGGTTCTAATATCAGTAATGATCATGCAAAAGTTTTTATCACCGCTCCGTCTCTTGATAAAATAATTGCATCTGGTTCTGGCAATATTAATGGAAATGGAATCATGAAGAATGTCAGGCAAGTAGAATTTAGTGTATCCGGTTCCGGCAATGTGGATATGCAGTTGGATGCACCTACTATAAAAGTTACGGGCTCGGGTTCAGGAAATATTACACTTGCCGGAAGAACCAGGGATTTTGATTGTAAAATAAGTGGTAGCGGTGATGTGGAGTGTGCTAACCTGCAAAGTGAAAATACCTCGATAACAATTTCGGGAAGTGGAAACGCTAATGTATTTGCAAGCGTTCACCTGGTAGCCAGGACAAGCGGCAGTGGAGATATTGTTTATTCGGGCAATCCTACATCGCCTGAAATACATACATCAGGAAGTGGTATGGTGAAGGCCCGTCAATAGTTTAGTTTTGGTAAGACCGGAAAATATATAAAATAAGATTGCCTGGAATTCAGTAAATTTTTATGGCAAAATATCACTATTTTCCTTCTGGTTTTATTTCCCATACCAATGCACTGGCGCCTAATATAGCAGCATCTGACTCTTTTAGTTCGCTAAATAACAATTTTACTTTGTTTTGAAAAATAGGGAGAAGATTTTTTTCCATACTTCTTTTTACCGGGTTCAATAAAATGTTCCCTGCTTTAATGACTCCGCCAAATAATATAATGGCTTCAGGAGAGGAAAACATTACAAAATTAGACAAGGCTTCACCCAGAATTTCCCCCGTAAACTTGAAAACGTCTTTTGCGATTTTATCTCCCTTTTGAGCCGCTTCACACACAAATTTAGAAGTGATCTCATCACGTGGTATGTCTCTTAAAAGACTTTTTTCATTGCTTCTTTCATGAAGCATTTCTTTAGCTGTAATACAGATTCCTGTTGCGGAAGTATAGGCTTCCAGGCTTCCTTTTTTCCCTGTACCCCAATGGAGACGACCTCCCGGGCGTATAACAGTATGTCCAAGTTCTCCGGCAAATCCATCATGTCCATATATCAGTTGGCCGTTGGCTACAATACCGCTGCCAACACCTGTGCCTAGTGTGATCATAATAAAATCACGCATACCACGGGAGGCGCCATACATCATCTCGCCTACTGCTGCTGCGTTGGCATCATTAGTTAAAGTGCAGGGTTTATTAAATTTTTCTGAGATGAGTTTTGCAAGGGGTATTATGCCTTTCCAATGCAGGTTAGGGGCATATTCAATATTACCTGTATAAAAATTCCCATTAGGGGCTCCTACGCCAATGCCTTTTATTAAATTTTCCCCACCCACCTTTTCCATATAGGGTAGTAGTTCGATATATAATTGGTCAATAAATTTATTGATCGTGCGGTATTTCGTAGTTTCTATATCGCCTTTTTGCGATATTTCTCCGCGGTGATTTACAATCCCAAATTTAGTAGTTGTACCTCCTATATCAATTCCAATCGCAAATTCTCCTGTTACTTCCATTTTTTAAATTTTAGCTAAAAAGATAATATTTTATGCGGTTATATTTACCGCACCTTCAGGCAAAGTTAATTCAGTTTCATCTTCTATTGGTTTATCATAATCAATCCCCTGCCTTTTTAAAATATTCTTTACAAAGAATGCAAAGAAAGTAATATATGCATAGCACAGCAGAGGTATCCAATATGATTGATGTATTCCATATCCAACTATATCACTTTTTGACTGAAGGTAATCTGCTAATTTCCCTTGTATTGGAGGTATTACTCCTCCCCCCAGGATCATCATAATTAAAAATGCAGCACCCTGAGTGGTATATTTTCCTAAACCGGCAATTGATAAAGTGAAAATAGCTGGCCACATAATAGAGCAAAATAAGCCACCACTCAAAAATGCATAGATGGCTAAAGTACCTGTTGAAAATAATCCAATGGCCATAGCAGTTATTCCTAAAAGTCCAAAAATTAAAAGCATGCGCGCAGGTTTATCTTTACTTAAATAAAAAGCTCCGATTTGAATGAGCACGCATATTATATAGTAGTATAGAATTCTAACGTCATATTTAGAAAGAGCATTTACTGCTAAGATAATTCCGAATGCAATAAGTGGGAGAAGGAAAGTAAGAAGTTTTTTTGTCGAAGGTTTAAAATCAAAAGCAGATATTGAACCCACCCAACGCCCGATCATTAAACTTCCCCAATACATAGAGATATAAAGAGCGGCTTGTGAAGATTGAATGCTACCAAATTGCGGTTTGCTAAGAAGGTCGCTTAGGTTGCTTACAATAGTCACCTCGGTGCCTACATATAGGAAAAGAGCAAGCATGCCTAAAACCAACTGGGGATATTTCATAGCTCCCCATCCTTCAGGATTTCTTTTGGCTCGCATATTTGCGACGAGTAAACTAATTACAACAACTGCCAGCGCTCCAAATAACCATTTTACCCGATAGGTTTCCATTGATAATCTTTCCGTTTCAGAGGCATTGGTAAGGTCAACCTTATAGCTACTAAAAACAGGTACAAACATGATAATGAGGAGTCCTGTCATGATAAGCAAAGAATATAAAGCTTTGTTCGCTTTTTCTGTTTTTTCGGTGGAAATACCATGTGGTACTTTTTTAGAAAAATAAAATAGTGCAGCAGCAGCAACAAAAAGGATACCCACGAATGTATATAGAATAATCACTTTGCTAAGACTAAGGCCTGCAATTTTTTCATCAGTAATAGCAGCAGTAGTGCCAAACAAAGCGAAAGCGACAACAAGTGGACCAATCATAGTTCCAAAAGAATTAACGCCTCCGCCAAGATTGATACGACTGGCACCTGTGGAAGGGTCTCCAAGCATAATTGCGAAAGGATTTGCTGCTGTTTGTTGTAATGAAAATCCGAGAGCAACAATGAATAACCCGACCAGCATTCCTATAAATGTATTAGAATTTACTGCAATAATCATGGCGACAGCGCCTAATGCAGAAAATAATAAACCATAAACAATACTTTTTTTATAACCCCATTTGGCTACCAGGTCTTTGCCTCCAAAAGCGCCATAGGCAAAAAGTGCCAGCGCACCAAGATAATAAGCCAGGTAGAAAGCAAAATCTATTAATTGGCTTTGAAACTGGTCCAGCGTGAAATAATGTTTACAGAAAGGGATAAAAACGCTATTACCTGCTGCGATAAATCCCCAAAAGAAAAACACGATTACTAAAGTGCTAAGTGCCCCATGATTGGTGGGCTCCAGTTTACCTGAAGTATATTTTTGTTTAGGTAAATTCATCGAAGGTGTAGCCATTATATATTATTTTTTAAAAATGAAAGTAATAGAAAAATTTTAAGTTTTAGATTTTTTTATTTAAAATTTTTTTATAAGAAAATGATTATTAATTTGAAACTTCTTATTTTCATTCAATGGAAATTTTACATGTAAGCGCAGAATGTTATCCGGTTGCCAAAGCGGGAGGTTTAGGTGATGTAGTTGGAGCCTTGCCGAAATATCAAAATAAATTAGGACATATTGCTAAAGTGGTGATGCCAATGTATCGTACAAAATTTTTGTACGAACATGAATTTGAAGTGGTTCATAAAGGTGCATTTGGCATGGCTAATTATTGGCTTGATTATACTATTATTAAACAAGTAAATAATTCTTTAGGTTTTGATCTTTACCTGGTGGACATTTTTGGACTACTTGATCGGGAAAAAATTTATGGTTATGGTGATGATACCGAGCGTTTCACAGCTTTTCAAATTGCAGTAGTAGACTGGGTTAGCAAATGGAAACATCACCCGGATGTGATTAATGTGCATGATCATCATACGGCATTGATTCCTTTTATCATGAAACATTGTTTTATATACCGGAATTTGTCTTCGGTTAAAACAATTCTTACTATCCATAATGCACAATACCAGGGCTGGATGGACTGGAATAAATCTAATTATCTTCCCGAATGGGATAAATGGAAATGGGGTATGCTTGACTGGGAAAAAAATATCAACCCACTTGCTTCAGGCATAAAATGTGCTGAAAAAGTGAATACGGTAAGCCCTGGATACCTGGGAGAATTAATGCATGAAGCTAATGGGTTAGAAAAATTATTTGAATATGAAAGAGGTAAATGTTTCGGAATTCTGAATGGCATTGATAATGAAGTGTGGAACCCAAAAACAGATGCTTTCCTGGAATATGTATATGATATTGATGATTATAAAGAGAAAAAAGCTGCCAACAAAAAAATATTATGTGATCAATTTAATCTCGACGAAAGCAAGCCTTTAATTGTATTTATCGGGAGATTAGTCGGAGAAAAAGCAGCGGATCTTCTACCTGCGGTAATTGGCGATTCTATTTATTATATGGAAGGCAAAATGAATTTCCTGATCCTGGGAAGCGGAGATAAAGCAGTGGAATTTCAATTAGAGAATTTGCAAAATCAGTTTTTTGGATATTACAATTCGATGATAGGGTATAATGAAAAATTAAGTCATCAGATGTATGCAGGAGCCGATTTTTTATTAATGCCCAGTCGGGTAGAACCTTGCGGGCTTAACCAGATTTATGCTTTACGTTATGGCACTATCCCGATAGTCAGACGTACCGGAGGATTGAAAGATACCGTAAAAGATTTCGGGGAGCCAGGTGGTTTTGGGATATGCTTTGATATAGCTTCAGTTGGTGACATTTGTAATGCAATTCACCGGGCAATTGAATTGTATCAACAAAAGGACAAAGTAAATAAAATAAGAAAGCATATCATGAAAATAGATCATAGTTGGGAAAAGAGTGCCCAGATTTATATTAATTTATATAATTCATAGATTGTTAGTATGCTTATAATAAGATAAATTAAATTTAATTAGTTAATCAATTAAAAAGTTAATAAATTCAAAGTTTAAAGAAAAGATTCTGGAATAGGGAAAGCTTCATTATTTACACGATTGTCTTTTAAGTGGTGCAGGCTGAGTTGTCAGGAACCTACCTGTTTTAGGAAAATCATTATACATAAAATTCCGGGTTAAATATAAATTCAAAAATAAAACTAAAATTAAAAACTATGTGGATAAGCAAATCAGTTGTTGCAGTAATTCTTGGTGGGGGAGCAGGTTCCCGCCTGTACCCTCTTACAGCTAACAGAAGTAAGCCAGCGGTACCTCTTGCCGGGAAATACCGTTTAGTGGATATTCCGATTTCGAATTGTATTAATTCCAGCATCAACAGGATTTTTGTGCTTACGCAGTTCAATTCAAAATCTCTGAATCAGCATATAAAAAACACGTATCAGTTCAGTGCTTTTAGTAATGGTTTTGTAGATATTCTCGCTGCAGAACAAACTCCTGATAGCACTTCATGGTACCAGGGAACTGCCGATGCAGTAAGACAATCTTTAAGGCACTTAGTTAATTTTGAATTTGATCATGTACTTATTCTATCTGGCGACCAGCTATATCAAATGGATTTTGGGAATATGTTTCGTATTCACGAAAAAGAAAATGCAGATATTACGATTGCTACTATCCCTGTAACTCAAAATGAAGCCACTGAATTTGGTATTTTAAAAGCAGATGATCAAAACAGGATTATATCATTTATTGAAAAACCAGGTCTGGATCTCTTGCCGGATTGGATAAGCGATACAAACGAAGAAATGCAAAATGCCGGTAGAAACTATCTTGCTTCAATGGGTATTTATCTATTTAAAAAAGAAATTCTTTTTAATCTTTTAGAAAAGCAGCATAAAAATGCTACTGATTTTGGTAAAGAAATTATTCCAAATTCCATAAATGATTATAATGTATTGAGTTATCAATATAGTGGATACTGGACCGATATCGGGAATATTTCCTCTTTTTTTGAAGCCAATCTTGCCTTAACTCAGGAATTACCGCCATTCAATATTTTTGATAACGAAAATAAAATTTATAGCCGTCCCAGGATGTTACCTCCTGCAAAGATCAGTGGCACAACACTTATCAATACTATCGCTGCAGATGGTTGCATCATTAATGCAGAAAGGATTGAAGATTGTGTGGTCGGTATCAGGACAAGGATCGGATATGGCACTAAAATTTTTAAATGTTATATAATGGGTATTGATTTTTATGAAACCATTGAGGAGATGAATTATGCTTCGGAAAGAGATTTGCCAAAACTTGGTATTGGTGACAACTGTTATATTAGTAATGCTATTATTGATAAAAATTGCCGTATAGGAAACGACGTCAGGATAAAAGGTGGTAAACACCTGGAAAACAGGGATGATGTATTATATACTATTAAAGATGGAATTATAGTTATAAAAAAAGGATCTGTCATTCCTGATGGGTTTGTTGTAGAATGATTGTTGAGCAGATAAGAGAGAAGTGTAATGCCTCAAACGTTTATTGAAAGTACTGCTGATTTACTATCTGGCAACTAGTAATTATATTTGCCCCATGAATTTCAGCGAAAAACAGATCATTCATATTGCCATTTTAGATCTTTACGAAGGGCATGAAAACCAGGGCATGAGATGCATAAGAGAGATTATCAGCGAATATGGAAAAATGAATCATATTGATATTGTAGCAAAAGAATTTGATGTCCGGTTAAAAAATGAATTACCCGGGATGGATTATGATGTTTATATAAGTACGGGCGGCCCCGGAAGCCCTACTGAAAGTGAAGGCATGGAATGGGATACTCTTTATTTTCAATGGTTTGAAAAAATGGAGCGCTGGAATAATAACCCGGCTAATAGTCAAAAGAAATATATTTTTTTTATCTGCCACTCCTATCAATTAATTTGTCGATATTATAAAATTGGAGAAATTACCAAACGCAAATCCGGTGCATTTGGTGTTTTCCCCGTTCACCTGCTTCCCGAAGGAAATGAGGAACCAGCTTTTGAAGACATGAAGGATCCTTTTTATGCAGTTGACAGCCGCGATTACCAGGTGGTACAACCAAAATACAACAGGATACGAGGCTTAGGTGCAAAAATATTATGTATAGAAAAAGACAGGCCACATGTTCCTTATGAAAGAGCAATTATGGGTATCCGCTTCAGTGATTATTTCCTGGGTACTCAGTTTCACCCCGAAGCTGATGCAGCAGGTATGAGCATGTACCTGCAAACAGATGAAAAAAAGAAAATGGTAATTGACAATTATGGATATGCTAAATGGAAATCTATGATTGAACAATTGGACGACCCTGATAAAATTTCATGGACCTATTCGCATATACTTCCCAATTTTTTAAATATTGCACTACATGATTTACATTCGGTTTATGCTATCTAATAGATTCTTATCACACAATGTGATAAAATAAAATAAGTATGATACCTGAACTAAGAGAACAATTTAATGCTCAATTTACCTCTAAGAAATATGAAGATTTTTTAAAAGATCTTGATAGTAAACATCCGGGTGACATTGTTTTCCGCGTGGCGGAAACTCCCATCTTTGTTCCCAAAGATTTTACTGCCAAAATGGTAGAAGCCTGCGAAGCTATTGTGGATGTAATTGTGGCTCCCAATTTTAAAGAATTAACCCAAAGATCTATTCCTTCCACAGAAAAAGTTCCTTTGGAAAATGAACACACTGATTTTCTTGTTTTTGATTTTGGGATTTGTGAAAATGACAGAGGCGAGCTGGAACCTCAATTAATAGAAATGCAGGGATTTCCTTCCTTATTTGCTTTCCAGGTTTATTTTCCGCAGGTAATCAAAAAGCATTTTTCTATTCCAGCAAATTTTGACCACTATTTAAACGGATATAATGATGAAACCTATATTCAATTTTTAAGAGAAATTATTTTAGGAGGTCACGAACCTGAAAATGTGATTTTGCTGGAAATAAAACCTCACGAACAAAAGACCCGGATCGACTTTTATTGCACACAGGATTACCTTACCATTCCTATCATCTGTATTACTGACTTGGTGCGGGAACGGCAGAAATTGTTTTATATAAAAGACGGAAGAAAGATTGAAGTAAAGAGAATTTATAATCGCATTATTTTCGATGAACTGTTACAAAATAAAGACTCATTGGGAAACATTGTGGATATTACACAACCATTAGATGTAGAGTGGGTACCGCATCCCAACTGGTTTTACCGGATCAGTAAATTTACCCTTCCCTTTATTCAACATCCTTATGTACCCGAAACTTTTTTCTTAAATGAGATAACACAACTACCCGGAGATCTTGAAAACTTTGTCTTGAAACCATTATTTTCTTTTGCAGGGAAGGGCGTGATAATCGATATTATGCAGGATGATATTGATGGTGTAAAAGACCCGGAGAACTGGATATTGCAACGTAAAGTAAAATATGCTGATGTAATACAGACACCCGATATCCCCGCAAAAGCCGAGATCAGAATTTTTTATTTCTGGGGTAAAGATAAGAAAAGACCAGTGGCAGTTTCTAACCTGGCAAGATTAAGTAAAGGAAAAATGATAGGCGTGAGCTATAATATGGATAAAGAATGGGTAGGGGGAAGCGTCGCTTTTTTCGAGAAATAATTTTTTTGTATTATTCATGAACAAATTTGTGTTATAAAAAATTTATCTTTATTTTTTTAAAGCCTCTTATAAATTCATTTGCAAGGAACGATAAAATACAATGAAGACGAATTAATTGAATTACTCAAATCCGGTGATCAATCTGCTTTTGCCTATTTGTATGATAATTATTCAGGGGCTTTATATGGTATCATATTTAAAATGCTTGAAAATCATGAATTGGCAGAAGATGTTTTGCAGGAGGCATTTGTAAAAATCTGGAACAACTTTTCCAGCTATGACCGTACGAAAGGAAGGCTTTTTACCTGGATGCTGAATATTGCGCGGAATTTGGCTATAGATACCATCAGAAGTAAAAGTTACAAGAAACAAACTAAAATCCAAAATGTTGAAAATGCCGTAGATAACGTGAGCAATGATGCCAATGTCGCTACCAGCTTTGATGCACTTGGAGTCAGAAAGCATTTGGTGCAACTTAAAATTGAGCAAAAACAAATAATTGACCTGGCTTATTTTGAAGGTTTTACACAAGACGAAATTTCAAAAAAATTAGAAATCCCGTTAGGTACCGTAAAAACAAGAATGCGAACGGCAATTATGGAATTAAGAAAATTATTACAACAATAAATTGAATAAAGAAGAATTCATATCATCCGGTTTACTTGAGCTTTATGCCATGGGTATTTCTTCACCTGAAGAAACGAATATGGTAGAAGACTATCTAAAAAATCATCCTGAAGTAAAACGGGAGTTAGATGAAATTGAAAAATCTTTAGAAGACTATGCACAGGCTAATGCCATGCAACCTTCTTCTTCAGTAAAAGAAAAGATTTTTAACGAAATTGCTTCTCAGCCACTCAAAGATAGTGTACCTGTACCCGTTATTCCCATATCCCGGAAGGAATACAGGATTCCATTGTTTTTTAAAATAGCGGCAGCTTTATTATTTATTTTATTGATAGAAAGCACGGTGCTTATTTATTCATTTTATAATAAATACCATACAGCTCTTAATGATCTCACACTTGCCCAACAAAAGATTGACCAGCAGGAAAAATCAAATATGGCTATGAGCACAGACCTGGATGTAGTCACCAACAAATATGCTCAGCCTGTAGTTTTAAACGGCACACCCAAAGAACCTGGCGCTGTTGCAAAAATCTTCTGGATGAAAAATACCGGCCAGGTTTATATTGACCCTTCTAATCTACCGGAAGTGCCTGAGGGCAAGCAATACCAACTATGGGCAATTGTGGATGGCAAACCTATAGACGGCGGTATGATTGCTACTAAAAAAGGAATTTACCATATACAAAAAATGAAATCTTTCGGTAAAGTGGATGCCTTTGCTATCACACTGGAAAAATCCGGCGGAAGTCCTACGCCAACTATGGATGAAATGATAGTAAGCGCAAAAATGTAAAGCCTTTGCTTCCCCATGTAACAGAAGCTATTTTAGCCGGTATTAATATATTTCTTTATTCTTTTTAATAGACGGACGCAAAATTTCCAGGTTGCATAATGATTCTTTAAAGAAACTATAGATCAATTCTTTTCTTTTTTTGTAATAGTCCAATCCAACTCATTCATAAATGCGTAAGTGGTTTATATAAAATCATTAACCAAAAAATTACAAAATGAAAAAGATTAAATTATTAGGACTGTTTGTCCTTAGCGCATTCGTTTCTACTAACAGTATTGCTCAAATTAAAATGGTAGGCGGCGCAGCCATGTATCCTACAAAAAATATTGTAGAAAATGCAGTCAATTCAAAAGATCATACTACTTTGGTAACAGCAGTGAAAGCAGCAGGGCTAGTGTCCACATTAGAAAGTAAAGGCCCGTTTACCGTATTTGCTCCTACTAACGAAGCATTTGATGCCTTGCCTGCCGGAACAGTAGCTACTTTACTGAAGCCAGAAAACAAAGCAAAGCTTACTTCCATTCTTACTTATCATGTAGTTCCCGGCAAATTAAGTTCAATGGATTTGATGAAAATGGTAAAAGCACATCATGGCAAAGCCTCTTTAAAAACAGTAGAAGGCGAAAATATTTATTTAAGCAGGAAGGGAAAGAACTTAATAGTAACTGATGAAAATGGCGGAATGGCCATGATCACTATAGCTGACGTTAACCAAAGTAATGGTGTCATTCATGTAATCAACAAAGTGCTGCTTCCAAAATAAGTAAAGAATCAACCCTTTTATTTTTATATTTCTTGTCACTTTAACCTTGAATTTATATAAAAGAAGTAGCCTTTTTTCTAACCAAACATTAATTTGTAATGTTGGCTTGTAGTCAGAATGGCAATCAGTAAGCAAAATTCTTAAAAATTAATAATGCGTAATTTTTGAAAAATGTTAAAAAATATTTACATCACTTCGGAAAAGACTCTTTATAAAACTCTATTGATTCTTTGATAATATCAAAGGCTACTTCTTTTTTCTGGAAATCATTAATCTCTACTTTTTTATCTTCTAATACTTTGTATTGTTCAAAATAATTTTTGAGTACTGTGAAAAAGTGTTGTGGCACTTCCTTAAGATTGGTAATATAGTTAACGCCAGGATCTCTTAAAGCAACTGCAATTATTTTATCATCTATTAATCCCGAATCTATCATTTGCATATTCCCAATTACATAAGCCTCTACAAGGCATAATGGCTGGATAGCTTCTGAGCACATGACTAAAATATCCAGTGGATCACCATCTTTGCCCAGTGTTTGTGGAATAAAACCATAATTAATAGGATAGTGAAAAGAAGAATAGATGACCCGGTCTAATTTTAATAGGCCGGTTTCTTTATCTATTTCATATTTTGATTTGGAACCTTGCGGAATTTCAATAAGTGCATTTACAATTTTCGGAGCCTCAGTTCCAAAATGAGCGCCGTGCCATGGGTGTAACGTGTACATGAGCTAATGATTTAAGGATTACCAATAAGTAAAAATTATTTTCCCGATTTATACCTGATTACTTCTGCTTTTTCAATAGTAATAAGTCCTCCCGATTTTGTTTCTTCAAAAAAATCTTCCACTGTTTTTATAAACTTAGAAATTTTTTCTTCAGTATCTACTATTTCAATTACTACCGGCAAATCAGATGAAATATCAAAAAGTTTGGCAGAATGAATCCGGCTATTGGCTCCAAAACCCATAATTCCCCTGGTAACAGTAGCGCCGGAAAGTGATTGTTTTTTTGCTTCAAAAACAATGGTTTCGTAGAGGGATTGCTGATGATATTTGTCAGATTCGCCAAGAAAAATACGAAGTAATTTTGCAGAAGGATTATTTTCCATTTTAGAGAAGTTTAATTAAAAAAATACCGCAAAAAGTGGCTAGCAGCCCAAGTAATATACTACTGCCTGCATACAAAAAAGCATATCCATATTGTGCATCCCGCAGCATACTTACGGTATCATTAGAAAAAGATGAAAAGGTCGTAAATCCACCCAGTATACCTGTTGCTAAGAAAAGCCTCCATTCTGCTGAAATATTTCCCCTATCGCCTAAAGCATAAACTACCCCAATTAAAAAACATCCGATAATGTTTACAGTTAATGTGCCATAGGGAAAGGTAGAAAGAATTTTATTTTGTATACCTAAAGAAAGAAGGTATCGGGATATTGCGCCAATGAAGCCCCCGATTCCAATCAATAAAATAATCTTCATTTTTTAAGAAATAATTTAATTTTATAAAATTGCTGGTTTATTGATTTCCCTGGAAAGTGTATTTAAAATCTACCAGCCATTCTTTATTCTGCCTAACCATTTTTAATTTTGAAGGAATATTTTTATAGGTATTCGAATAAGTGATAATACTTACTGAATCAGAAACCTGGTGTATAGAATCAATAATGATATTAGCATCTCTTAATCCCAGCCTTTCTTCATAGCTCAGTTTGCTGTTAAAGTCCTTTAATCCTTCAAAATATTGATTATTGGTGCTATCATCTAAAATATATTTTTTGGCTTCTACATAGTTGCCCTGTAAAGATGCTTCTATAAAACCCCGGCCCGATTCAAGTGGATCAGCTTTATTTACTTCGGCTGTATGATTACAGGCGCTTATGCCAAAAATTAAAGCTGAAACAATTATAATTATTTTTTTCATTTTTTGAATTTGGCAATGAAGGTAAATATCTTTGACCTGTAAATGAAAAAACGCCCCTTGCCTTCATGTTTCTAAAATAATTATTTAGCATTTTTTTGCATTTCGTTGAGCACCTTCTTTGCGCTATCCATCATTTTTTGGGCATGTTGCATATCTTCTTTTGAAATGTTTTTTAAATGATTTTGAAGACTGTCCATATTTTCATCCATCCCGTTTTTTAGTTCCCCCATCCCGTTTATTCCATGTTCTTTCATTTTTTTCTGCGCCATTTCCATGAGAGTTGATTTGTCAAAGGCTACTTTCCATTCTCCATCTTCTTTTTTTAAAACAAAATCTGTTTCTTCTCCAGATTTTTTGTCTTTTATTGGTACAGTTGCTCTGTCGCCGGAAATGATATCGTTGCCCATTTCCATATTCTCCTTGTTATACATTGCATTACCAGCGCTGTCAGGAATATTTTTCATGCCCATTTCTACCATATCCATCATCCCTTCACTGTCTTTGGTAACATACTTCTTTGCTTCATCGATATTTTTGTTTGAAAGGGCATCAAAGAAATGATTGAGGACTGTTTTGGGATCACTGCCCCTACCGGATTTACATCCTGAAAAGATTATCAAAGAAGTCGTAAATATTAATAAAATACTCTTTTTCATAATCATATTTTTTGATTTGGTAAACAAATGTAATTTTTATTTGTAAAAATTGACATAGTTCTATTTAATGAAAAATGATTCTTTTTATTTCCTTGCAAGAAGGATTGATAAAGAGATTATCAATTGCTATGAACTTAATATGGTCAATCGTGGTGGTACTTAGTTTAACTGAATCTTTAGTTGCTTTTTCAATGGTCTTATAAACAAATTCAGAGCAATACATTCTGTCATCTGATGCGAGGTCAAACTGCATATCAAACTTAACTCCCCGTGAATACAATTTATGTACCTGTTGTATCATATTTTTTTTCTGTCCGTTATTTAACTGGTACCTGTATATTCCAAAACCCCGGTTTTCAAAAGGATTACAAAAAAGTTCAAACGGGTCGCGGCGTAATTTTTCGTTAGGATTCCATTCTCCCCCAAGAGCATGGTATACAAACAAGGTATCATTTTCCAAACTGGCAATGCCGCAATGAGAGTAAGTTTTATCATGTTGCGATAGCCGCCTCATTAATTCGCTGGTATAATCTTTTCCGGTACGTAAAATGAGGTCGCCAGATTTTACGAAATTTTTTATTTTATGAATCTGCGCAAATGCAAAAATTGCTTTTTGGGATTCAATTAAAGAATCTTTTTTCGAAATTGTAACAGTTGCACTGTCATCTCTGTTATGGCATGATAAAGCAAAAAATAAAAGGCAGCACAGGGGCCACCTTTTTAGATCATTGCTCATTTACGTTGGAGATGTTCTTCCATTTCTTTAATTTTTTCTTTATCATAAGCTTTGATAATTGCTTTTACCAATTTGTGCCTTACCACATCTTCTTCATTCAGCACTACATGACCAATGCCATCTATTTTCCCGAGGATTCTAACAGATTTTTCTAATCCGCTTTTTACCTTGGGCGGCAGATCAATCTGGGTAACATCACCATTAATAATTGCTTTCGCATTGGCGCCTATCCTTGTTAAAAACATTTTTAATTGAAGATCAGTTGCATTTTGGGCTTCATCTAAAATAATAAATGCATTATCGAGTGTACGTCCACGCATATACGCTAAAGGGGCAATTTCAATAGTGCGGGTAGTCATGTAATATCCGAGTTTATCTGCAGGTATCATATCGTCCAGGGCATCATATAGCGGTCTTAAATAAGGATCTATTTTTTCTTTCAGGTCGCCTGGAAGGAAACCGAGATTTTCTCCTGCTTCCACGGCAGGCCTGGTGAGGATAATCTTTTTTACCTGTTTGTTTTTTAATGCCCTTACTGCAAGTGCAACGGCAGTATAGGTTTTGCCTGTGCCGGCAGGGCCTATAGCAAAAACAATATCATTTTTGTCAATAGCATTTACCATTTGTTTTTGGTTGGCAGTCCGGGCTCTTACACTTTTGCCATTAGGCCCAAAAACCAAAACATCTGTAAGGTTTTTTTCAATAAAATGGTCGATGACTTTTTCGTCATCGCCACCAAGGATCTGTTCAAGATAATTTTCACTCATATGTCCGTTTCTCTCCAGGTATTGAACTGCAAGATTTATTTTATCCCTTGCATTCTCAATTTGTTCGGGGGCACCACTTAGTTTTATCTGTGTTCCACGACTCAGGATTTTTAGCCTGGGGAATTTCTTTTTAAGGATATCAAGTTTTCCATTGTTTACTCCAAAGAACTCAATAGGGTTTACAGTTTCGAGGTTAATAATAGTTTCTGTCAATACGGTTAGGTTTAAATGGTTAAATTGAAATAACTATTGTGTAATCAAATATAAAAAATCAAAAAGTAGTTCTGGACAATTACTTATTCACATTAAGTTGAAAAGTTAAGGCTTCCGGCAAGTTAAAAAAAATTAGAGCATTAATTTATTTTTTAATAATTTCGACATTCAATTTTTAAATATGAAAAAGAGCATTCTGATTATAACAACCTGTGTATTGAGTGTTTTTCTATTCCAGGCCTTTACCACATCGAACCCGCCAATGTTTAAAAATTTGAAGGTACTTCCTAAAGATATCTCTAAGGATGGTCTTGATAGCGTAATGCATCATTTCACTGCTTCGCTTGGAGTAAAATGTAATTATTGTCATGTAAGGATGGAAGCCGAGAGGAAAATGGATTTTGCCAGCGATGCGAAACCTGAAAAATTGATTGCCCGGAAAATGATGCTTATGTCAATTGGTATCAATACTACCTATTTTAAAGAGATTGAGGAAGAGATGAGTAAGAAAAAAGATTTTGATAGTACTGCTGAAAAAATAACTATTGATGGTGATTCCGTAAAAAATATGTTGAGTTATGTGACTTGTTTTACCTGCCATCATGGGGACCCGCATCCTCAAACAAAACCTCCTATGGAGCACCATGAAGGCCCTATGCCTCCAATGCCTCCGGCACCACCCCCTCCTGCTCCGGCACAAAGTAAATAATGATTAATTTAAAGTTGATTTATGCTCCTTGCCTAAATGGGTACGGGTTGTTTATTCAATTTTTAAATGAGATAAAAATGACTGAAGAATATAAAAGGTTTACTTCTCCTGCAAATTCTTTTCTGGTAATTTTTATGCAAAAAATAATTAAAAATATTTACATTTATTGCTCAAAATGTCTATTATGAAAAAAGTAATCCTGATAATTTTGCTACTCGTGGTTATAATCATTACCGGTTTGGCTGCCTACGTAAAATTTGCTTTGCCCAATGTGGGGCCTGCTCCGGATCTTAAAATAGTATCTACTCCGGAAAGGGTTGTACATGGTGAATATCTTGCCAACCATGTAGCAGTTTGCATGGATTGTCATTCTACAAGGGATTGGTCTCATTTTTCCGGCCCACTTGAAGCTGGGACATTAGGAAAAGGTGGAGAATATTTTAGCGAAAAACAGGGTTTCCCCGGGAAATTTTATTCAAAAAATATTACCCCTGCTAATATAAAAGATTGGACCGATGGTGAAATTTTCAGAATGATCACCACTGGTGTAGATAAATATGGAAATGCAATGTTTCCTGTGATGCCCTATTCACATTATGGCAAAATGGATAAAGAAGATATCTATGATATTATTGCATATATCCGTAGCCTTCCGCCTATAGAAAACAAAACGCCGGATCATGAGGTTGATTTTCCTATGAATTTTATTCTGAACACTATCCCGGCAAAAGCTTCTTTTGTGCAGAAGCCATCAAAATCTGATTCGGTGAAATATGGGGCTTATTTGGTAAATGCAGCTGCTTGCATGGAATGCCATACCCAGGTAAAAAGGGGGCAGATTATTCCTGATCTTGCTTTTGGCGGAGGTCGAGAATTTGAAATGCCCAATGGTATTGTACGGTCGGCTAATATAACTCCTGACATGGTTACAGGAATAGGTTCGTGGACTGAATCTGCTTTTTTAGCAAGGTTTGATGCATATAAGGATACTGCGAATTTACCATTGCTTGCCCCTGATAAGGTAAATACAGTAATGCCGTGGGCTATGTATACCGGTATGGATTCTTCTGATCTGAAATCAATCTATGCATATTTACGAACTGTAAAGCCTATTAAAAATATGGTAGTGCATTTTGCTTTGAAAAATGAAAAAAAATAAATGTCATAAGGAGAATAATGTCTTAACGGCGATTAATTATATGTCGAGCTGTTATTAACGATGTTACTCCTGCCAGGCAATATTTTATTCGGTTACCATTTAATATTTTTATAAATTGAGTAAAAAATGTCATTATGATAAAATTCAGCGATTTGAAAAACGGAGATTATGTCCTTGCAGAAACAGATGGACAGGCATATCAGGGAGAAGTAACCGACTTTAACCATGATGAAAAAGAAATATGCGTAAACAATGGTATTCAGGATTTTTGGTTCAAAAGCGAAGATCTTTATCCATTGCCCCTCGATGAAGAGCAATTATTTAAACTAAAATTTGCAAAGCAGGTAAATGAAGGTGGTTCTGTGAAATATATGAAGGGTGCTTTTCGTATTCAAACACCTAAACAGGATGATTTTTCAAATTTTGTAATTTGGTATAGGGATGAAAAGCGTGTGATTCAGCAACACATTCCTGTTCATGAATTACAAAATCATTATGAAGAAATGACCAAGGTGCATCTGACAGATGAGGTTATCTGATCTATTTTAAAACTGAACTTTGCAATTTCGTTTCAATATTTACATTTTGGGTAACCCCAAGGTAATTAAGATGAATTTTGGTGGTGTTTTCTATCAGGCCATATTTTGGTGCATAATAACTGTCAATATTTGATGTGAGAAATGCTGAGGGGATTGCAGTGGATGAAATACTGGTTATTACATGAATTACCCCGGTATAATTTCCCCCATTAACGGTTCTTGAAATTCCCTTTTCAGCAATGGTATTAGAAATGGTAAGCGGAATTGGAATGCTGGAAACTGTAACAGAAATATTCTGTTTCCAATTCGCACCAATGGCTGCGTCATCTTTTAAATAGAGTCTTTCAAAAATTTCGCCCAGTACGCCCGGTATAGAATCAAAATGGTAATAACTGTTTCCGGTAATATTTAAATATTCGTTGCTGCCATAAGAGTAATGGTAGATATGATAACTTTTGGTGCTTATAGTAGTATCTTCAGAAGTGGAGGTAACCGTAAAGTCAGAATTGGAAGGAGTAGCTCCTGAAGAATCTATTTCATGGTATGTCCATGTACTTCCAGATGTAGTATTTAAATATGTTTCCTGGGCAGGTGTTGTATTAATGTTGTTTTTACTTTTAGAACATCCGGCAAAAACTATAATACTACAGCATAAGAATAAAATATTGGGTTTCATAGTATATTTCATATTGGGTTAAATGTAAATGTAAAAAATATAATCATCAGTTACAAATGGATAACACATGCAAAAGTTGAATGATAATCAACAAAAAACAGGTGTTTTTAATATGTTTTCAGGATAGATATAAAAAGCATGACTTTTATTTCAAAAATTAAATATTTCCACTTATCTTTGCGCTCCCAAAAACAATATGGCCAAGCAAGCATTAATTAAACAAGACGGAACTATTCTGGAAGCCTTATCCAATGCGATGTTCAGGGTTAAGTTAGAAAATGGGCATGAGATTTTGGCGACCATTTCAGGCAAAATGCGGATGCATTATATCAGAATTTTGCCTGGAGATAAAGTAGGAGTAGAGATGAGTCCTTATGATCTGTCAAGAGGGCGCATCATTTTTAGATATAAATAACAAGTCTTTCAGAGACAATAAAAAGCAAAATCATGAAAGTAAGGGCTGCAATAAAAAAGAGAAGTGTTGATTGCAAGATAGTGAGGAGAAAAGGAAGGCTTTATGTTATCAACAAAAAGAATCCCCGCTTTAAGCAAAGGCAGGGATAAGGTATTTTAAAAATTAAAAATTAAAAATCAGAAATTCTTATGGCGCGTATTGCCGGTATAGATTTACCAAAAAACAAAAGGGGAGAAATTGGCCTTACCTATATATATGGCATCGGTTCTTCTACTGCCCGTTATATTTTAGATAAGGCAAATGTTGATTACAATAAAAAAGTAAATCAATGGGATGATGAAGAGCAGACTGCCATACGTAATGTTATAAGTAGCGAGTTTAAAACTGAAGGTGCTTTACGCAGCGAAGTACAAACTAATATTAAACGATTGCTTGATATTGCTTGTTATCGCGGATTAAGGCATCGTAAAGGATTGCCTTTGCGTGGTCAGCGTACCCGTACTAACAGTCGTACCCGTAAAGGAAAACGCAAGACTGTTGCCGGTAAGAAAAAAGCTCCTAAGAAATAAAACTAATTGAGCTGTCAGCAATAAACTGATGGCTCATAGTATTTTAAATAAGGCTTGTTTTTTTGAATCAATACCAGATATCTTAAGCCGGAAGTAGGATTGATTCAGTCTCCGATTATCGGGAATAAATTTTTAAAGATTACCTATCAGAATTCATTATGGCAAAAGCAACAAAAGTAAAATCGTCTTCTAAGAAAAGAATTGTAAAAGTTGAGAATTATGGCGATGCTCATATCGTAGCAAGTTTTAACAACATTATTATTAGTTTAACCAATAAGCAGGGGCAGGTAATTTCCTGGTCATCAGCTGGCAAAATGGGATTCAGAGGTTCTAAAAAGAATACTCCTTATGCCGCTCAGATGGCTGCTGCTGATGCAGCAAAAGTGGCTACTGATGCAGGGTTAAAGCGTGTTGATGTTTATGTAAAGGGGCCGGGTTCGGGTCGTGAAGGCGCTATAAGATCTCTTTCACAATCAGGAATTGAAGTTGTAATGATTAAAGACATTACCCCTTTGCCTCACAATGGTTGCAGACCTCCAAAAAAGAGAAGAGTATAACAAAGTACGATGTACGATACCTGGTGTAAAAAGGATAGCCTTTCATATCGGGTATTTGAAATCTCACATATTTAATAACCGGGTGTATCATTAATTTTTGATTTTTAATGATGATGCACCGACACTAAAAAATCAATTTATAATTATGGCTCGTTACACAGGTCCCAAAACCAAAATTTCTAGGATATTTGGAGAACCCATTACAGGAAACGGAAAGTGGTTAACAAAAAACAGCAATCCTCCCGGAATGCACGGAGCAGCACGCAAGCGCAAAAGTCTTGGTGAATATGCTCTTCAACTTCGTGAAAAACAAAAAGCCAAGTACACTTACGGCTTATTAGAAAAACAATTTCGTAAAACATTTAATGAGGCTTCACGTCTTAAAGGTGTTACCGGTGAACAATTAATCAAATTACTGGAAGCCCGTCTTGATAATACTGTTTTTCGTATGGGTATTGCGACAAGCCGTCAGGCAGCACGCCAATTAGTTTCGCATAAACATATTACCGTAAATGGTGAAGTACTTAATATTCCTTCCTATTCATTAAAACCAGGAGATGTAATTGGGCTTAAAGAAAAAACAGCTCACAATACGTCCCTGACTGCTAATCTGCGACCTAAAAATCCAAAGTTCAACTGGCTTGAATGGAGTGAGACAACAATGAAAGGAACCTTTATCACTTACCCTGAAAGAGAAAGTGTTCCTGAAAATATTAAAGAATCACTTATCGTAGAATTGTATAGTAAGTAATCATCCTTTTCTCTTTAGAAAACAGGAATTTTTAAAATTTTTTAAATCAAATAAACAAAATAAAAAATGGCCATTTTAAATTTTGTAAAACCAGACAAAATCGTTCTTCAAAAAAGTACAGATTTTGAAGCTCAATTCGAATTCCGCCCATTAGAACCAGGATATGGTGTTACTATTGGAAATGCACTTCGCCGTGTATTACTCAATTCTCTTGAAGGTTACGCAATAGTGGGTATCAGCATCACAGGTGCCGACCATGAATTTGCTACAATAAAAGGTATTACAGAAGATGTGACTGAAATCATTCTTAACCTGAAGCAGGTTCGTTTTAAAAAGAAAACTGACCAGGATGCAGGAACTGAAAAAATCAGTTTGTCATTGAAAAATAAATCAGAATTTACCGCCGGGATGATTGGTGAAGCTTCCCCGATTTTTGAAGTGATGAATCCTGAATTACTCATTTGCACAATGGATGCTTCGGCTAAACTGGACATTGAAATTACTATCTCTAAAGGTCGTGGTTATGTTCCAGCAGAGGAAAGCAGGGAAAAAAATTCTCATTTTGGATATATTCCCATAGATGCTATTTACACGCCTATTAAGAATGTAAAATACAATATTGAAAATACCCGTGTAGAACAAAGAACTGATTTCGAAAAATTAGTAATGGAAGTTTCTACAGATGGAACTATTCATCCGGAAGAAGCGGTTAAGCAGGCTTCAAGAATTTTGATTCAGCACCTGATGATCATTACTGATGAAAATATTACTTTCGATAATAAGGAAGAAAAGAAAGAAGATCTTGTTGATGAACAAACTTTACAACTTCGCAAAGTATTAAAAACTCCTTTAGAAGATCTTGATCTTTCTGTAAGAGCCTTTAATTGCCTGAAAGCTGCTAAGATTAATTCATTAAGCGAGTTGGTTCAATACGAACAGGAAGACCTGATGAAATTCAGAAATTTTGGACAGAAATCATTAAGCGAAATAGAACAAGTGCTTAACGAAAGAGGTCTGGGTTTTGGAATGGATCTCAGCAAATTGAAATTAGATGACGAGTAAGAAATATTTTTTATTCATTTTTTTATCATAAACGGGGTTATAATTCCTGACACGGTATAACCTTTAAAATCAAAAGTCATGCGTCACGGAGACAAAACGAACAATCTAAGCAGAACTGCAAGCCATAGAAGAGCTTTATTAAGCAACCTTGCCTGCCAGCTATTTCAATATAAGAAGATAGTTACTACTTTGGCCAAGGCCAAAGCATTGCGCCCTTATGTGGAACCCTTGATTACCAAATCTAAAACTAACACTACGCATCAGCGGCGGTTGGTATTTAGCTATTTACAGGATAAAGAAGCCGTTAAAGAATTGTTTGATGTAATAAGTCCTAAGATAGCATCACGTCCTGGTGGATATACAAGAGTTATTAAGCTCGGAAAAAGAGTTGGTGATAATGCTGAAATTGCCATGATCGAATTGGTAGATTATAATGAAATTTACGGTAAAGGAATCGGCGAAACAGAAACAGGAGTTAAGAAAACCCGCAGAGCAGGTAGAAGCAAAAAAGCTGCAGATGCCAAAGCTGAGGAAACTACTGAAACAAAAGCAGTAACTGCCCCGGTGGAAAAAGCGAAAGCAAAAAAGCAGGATGATCTTACTAAAATAGAAGGTGTAGGTCCCAAAGTTTCAGAGGCATTACAAGAAGCTGGTATCACTACATTTGCAAAAATAGCAAAAAGTACGCCTGAAGAACTTAAAGAGATATTAGAAAAATCAGGTGGAAATTTTAATGCCCAGGATCCTACTAGCTGGCCCGAACAGGCTCAATTGGCCGCTGATGAAAAATGGGATGAATTAAAAGAACTTCAGGATAAATTAATTGCAGGAAGATAATGGATGCAGCTAGAAAATATATTAAAATGTCTCGTTTTTCGGGACATTTTTTTTGCCCTGCTTTTATTTAAAAATAAAATTAGTTAGAACAGGTGCGGGAGAATTAATAAACATTTAATAATCTGATAAGGAAAATGATTTACGGTAAAAATGGTTCATTCTTTTTAAAAATAATTGTAAAAACTGAACAATTAAGCTAAAGTATTAATCATTTGTTAGCAATTAACTTTTGTCTAATCAATATTTTTGCCATCAATTCCTTTTCTTTGCAAAACTTTTTACATGTCTGATATAAAATCAACCCAACCTGCTGTTTTAATCCTGGAAGATGGAAATGTATTTCATGGTAAAGCATTTGGTAAAACAGCGACCACTACAGGAGAAATTTGTTTCAATACCGGAATGACCGGCTACCAGGAAGTATTTACTGATCCAAGTTATTATGGGCAGGTAGTTATTATGAACAATGTGCATATCGGGAATTATGGTATTAATGAAGCTGATGTGGAAAGTGATTCCATAAAAGTAAAGGGCATTATTGGCAGAAATTTAGAAGAGCAATATTCTCGTTTTGCAGCAGATGATTCCCTGCAGCAGTATTTTGAGAAACAAAATATAGTTGCAATAGAAGGTGTTGATAGCCGGGCACTGGTAATTCATATACGCAATGCCGGTGCAATGAACTGTATCATTTCTTCTGAAAATATCAGTCTTGAGGATCTAAAAAGAACATTATCCGAAGTGCCATCAATGGATGGCCTGGAATTGGCCTCTAAGGTGTCTACGAAAGAATCCTATACTGTTGGAGATGAAAATAGTAGTCCCAGGATAGCCGTTTTAGATTTTGGGATTAAGAAAAATATTTTAAACTGTTTTGTAGAAAGAGGTGCTTATGCGAAAGTTTTTAATGCCAAAACAACTTTTGAAGAGCTGGAAAAATTTAATCCAGATGGCTACTTCATCAGTAATGGCCCCGGCGATCCTGAACCAATGGATTATGCGGTACAGACGGTGAAAAAAATTCTTGAGGCTAATAAACCTTTATTTGGTATTTGTCTCGGCCAGCAACTATTGGCTTTGGCATGTGGGATTCCTACTTTTAAAATGCATCACGGGCACAGAGGATTAAACCATCCTGTAAAAAATATAATTTCAGGTAAATGTGAAATTACTACACAAAATCATGGCTTTGGGGTGAATGCCGAAGCGGTACGTAAAGCAGTGAATATCGAAATTACTCATATCAATCTGAATGATGATTCTATTGAAGGGCTTAGATTGAAAGATCGTCCGGCTTTTTCTGTGCAATATCATCCTGAATCAACGCCGGGTCCACATGATAGCAGGTATTTATTCGATGATTTTTTTGAAATGATAAAGAATAATTCGAAAAGTTAATTGAGTTAATTAGTTGAATTCGGATTTATTTTCCTCTAAATTTGTGATATGAAAATAGCAATCATTAACGGGCCTAATTTAAATCTTATTGGTAGCAGGGAAACCGATATCTACGGATCTGAAAGCTTTGAACATTATTTCGGTAAGCTGAGAAAAAAATACGAGACTATTGATTTTGATTATTATCAAAGTAATGTAGAGGGCGAGTTAATTAATGAAATCCAGAAATCCGGCAAAACAATGGATGGAATTATTTTAAATGCAGGAGGATATACTCATACTTCAATTGCTATTGGCGATGCGATAGCTGCTATAAAAATACCTGTTGTGGAAGTGCATATTTCCAACGTGGAAGCCCGTGAAGAATTCAGAAAATATTCTCATATTTCTTCAAAATGTGCAGGTACTATTTCAGGTTTTGGGTTGAAAAGCTATTTACTGGCTATCGAATCTTTTATAAAATTAATTTAATTTTTTCGTCCTTCACTGTGCTACTGAAATGCTTTTTATACAGGCATTGTCTGTGCAGAAGGTTAAGCAGTTACTTCTAATTCCTGCTTTTTTGCATCAAAATGGATTCCTTTCGCCTCGGGACCAGCAAGGATTACAATAGCCCCCAAAACAAGCACAGACCCTGCTAAAATTTCCATAGAAGTGGAATAACTCACATATTGAGCGAGTACTGCTTCAATGTATGCAATACTCGATGCGATTAAGACACCTAATTGATAAGCAAAGCCCGGAAAGAAACCACGAAGTGATCCAGGCGATAATTCATTGATATGAGCGGGAATAATTCCCCATGCTCCCTGCACCATAAATTGCATTCCGAAAGCGCCTAAAGCAATTAAAATGCTTCCTCCGGCAAGTAACCACAGTGGGATCAATAGAATAGCCAGTACAACTGCAGTCACCATCATTTTCTTTCTGCCATACAGGTCGGATAAGTGACCAAATAGTAAGCCGCCTAAAATAGCCCCGACCATCGAAACCATTGTGATTACAGCCGTTTCGTGAGGACTGAAATGTTTTTGTTGTTGTAAAAAAGTAGGATAGAGGTCCTGAGTGCCATGAGAAATAAGGTTCATCATAGACATGAGCAATACCAGGTAAAGAAACAATTTCCAATGTTTGGCTACTGCATTCCCATATTCTTTCCAGTTGGCAGATCGATGGGTTTTCCACGCTTTTGTTTCTTTTACCCTGGACCTGATAAATAAAGTTAGTAAAGCAGGTAGTCCGCCGACAAAGAACATAGCTCTCCATCCAAAATGAGGAAAAATAAAATAATAAGCTCCGGCAGCCAGCAAAAATCCCAGTGCATATCCTTCCTGCAATATCCCTGACAGGAAGCCCCGTCGTTTTACTGATACGGATTCCATTACTAAGGAAGCTCCTACGCCCCATTCGCCTCCCATGCCTATACCATATAATAATCGTAATATTAAAAATGCAGTGTAAGTAGGTGCAAGCCCTGAGAAAATCTCCATGATGGAGTAAAATATAATCGTGATCATTAACGGACCTTTTCGTCCATACCGGTCGGCCATTAATCCAAAAATAATGGCTCCTACTGGTCGCATAGCCAGGCTGGCAGTAAGAGTTAATGCTATTTCAGGAATGGTTTTATTAAAATCTTTAGCTACTGTGGCAAGCACAAATGTCAGTATAAAAAAATCAAATGCATCAAGTGTCCAGCCTAGAAAACCAGCCAGCACTGCATTTCGTTGGTTGCGTCTATCCATATATTCATGTGTAACAGGGTTGCCTTTTTCTTTTGTCATCATTCTATTCGATTTTATTTTTCTAATCGTATCAAATATTTAAAGCATAACTATGGTAGTAATATGGTTTTCACATACCTGAACTTATTAAAGAATAAATTTTCAGAAAGGTTTCAGATTAAGATAATAGCTTATTTTTTGGGAATGCTAATATACAAAAACCTTTCGGCTGAAATAATTTAATTGCTCAGGTTGGCATTTTTTATAAATGTTATAGTTGGCTTTAATTGGATAGAACTACATCATTTATTTCCTTCCTGTATGCTTCATATACGATTCTAATATTGCAGCTATTTCTTCGTAAGGCATGGCTTTAGTGAGGTAATATTGTGATCCATGGGTATTTGCTTTCCAGCTATTATCTCCGCCATTAATAATGATATGCCCTCTTTGTAATCCAAAATAAGGCTTGGCACCCCGAATAGCTACCAGCACAGTAGTCTCATCCCAACTCATTCTTCCGGCACTATCTTCTTTTGTTTTGGGAATACACAACGCAAAGACGTCTTTAACCGGACTTTCAAGGGATTGATCGTTCACGAGTCCTAAACCTGTTTTTATTTCTTTACCAATTTCAAACCCACTGAAAATTATGGTAGTTGGCCAGTTGGCAAATACATTGGCAGAAGCGGAGGAATCGGTTAATAAATTATACTCACGTCCCTTGGGAAAACCGCCTGCCATAGATACCAGTTTGCTCACTTTTTGTTTTATTAATTCTCTTCCTGGCAAGGGGGAAAACTGATCTGGTTTTGAATTAAGCAAGTCAGATAAGTTAGTAAGAAAACCAATCGTCGCAATCGTAACACTATGATCGGCTTGCTGTGCCAATATTTTTCGGTAAATACTTACCGCATCAGGAACATCGTCCGTTGATTTTATGGTATGTGCGTATTTTGCCAAAAGCATTTCGGGCCATTTTTGCCATGCACCTATATTAGGTGCGTGGCCTTTAGGGGCTCCTATTGGCAGGTGAGGGCGGCCAAAATAAATATTTAGTACATTAATTGTCGGTGCAACTAATTCGTTTTTATTAGAGGCAATAATCGCCAGGGGAATAGCTTCTCCTTTGTCGGCAAGGGCGTGTAAAACTGCTACAGCGCCAACGTCATCATAGTCGGGACCTATATCAGTATCCAGAATCACAGGGGTGGCGATAGAGACACTTTGAGCAAAAGCAGGAAAAAACACTATCAATAAAAGAAGGGAGACGAATAATTTCATTTTAAACAGTCATTCAAATTTTTACCTTTTTTATGAAGCTTTGAATTTTTTTTATCCCAGGATAAAAAGTAAATGAAGATAAACCAAATACGGACAAAGATGTAAACTTAAAGTGCCTAATCCTATAAAATAATGTTGATTGACATAAAAGTCAATAAAGTTCAATTCATACTTCTATGCTACTTTTTTATGGAGAATCCACAATCAGAAAATTGCATTTTCTCTTTCTTTGTCTCTTTTGTAAATAGAAAGTTAAAGGGTGATTATAAATCCGTTAGCCGTTTAATCTTTTCATCCGTTTTGGAGTCTAATTCTAATAAAAGTCATTTATATGAAAACAATAATAATTATATTCTCATTGACTATTTTTTCATTGGGAGTATCTGCGCAAAGAGAAGGAGGGCATCATCATTCTTATTCCCCGAGGGTTGTCGTTGTCCCTTCAGTAGGCTTTGGTTTTGGATATGGTTACCCTTTTATGGGCTATCCCTATTTGGGATATCCTTATCCTTATAATTATATGTCCCCGTATTACGGGGTTAGAAAAATGCCTTATAACTTGTCATTAGAAATTCAATCTATAAAGATTGATTATAAGACTAAGATCCGGAATGCAAGGAATGACAAGAACCTGGGTCATTCTCAAAGGAGACAGGAAATCCGAAATCTAAAATCTGAAAGAGATCAGGCAATTATTAATGCTCAAAGGAATTTCAACCAGAGGCGAATGAATAACCAAAATCGGAGGCATAATAATAACGAAGATTCCGGAACTGGTAATCAGTTTCAGAATTACGACAATTCATCTCAATAGGGCAGTTAATTATTGAATACCCAATCCCAGGTCAATTTGATACACCTGGATTGGGTATTTCTCGTAATGTAGAATTGTCTATTGAGAAAATCCTTAATTCCGCTTTTACTTTTTCTGGCTGACTCCTGCTAAGTTTAGTATTATAACATTCTTTTCAGGTGCTATTCTTAAAATTGTACTATCGCTTGGTTTCGAAAAAATACCTTTGCTGGTAGTGATTGAATAATTCATATTTTCAAAGCGGCAATCAACCCGGGTAGAGTTGATGTTTTGAAATGGTAAATTGGCAGCAGGTGCAGCAGTAAGATCAAGAAACCAATTAATGGATTGATCACCGGTTATATTAATCTTTATTTGTCGTTCATCAATATCCATCACCAGTGTTTCGTTAAATGACTTCAATGGCCAGGATATATGCAGATTGCCGGGGACAGCGTTTGTTACAATAGGATCTTTTCCTTCTATCAATATTTCTTTTCCATCTACGATAGCTTTAAAACGCAATCCTGCAATTTTTCCCGGCGAGCTCCAGATATATCCGTCAACAAACGGAAGTGTAAAAAAGGAACATTCATTGGAAGTTGCTTTGTTAGTTGCATAAATTGACGGGAAGTTTTCATTAAATAAATGAATATCACGAAAACGTAATGTGCCATTTCCCCATAATAAATTAAGCCGGTAAAACCTGCTGTCAAACCAAACCGTTTTTCGGTCGCTTCCTTTCAAATCTTCATTTACGGTAACTGAAGTTGCAGGAGTTGTTTTGTAATGTTTACGAAACCAGATACCTGATTCTGATAATGTTTCTACTTTTATTTTGTGCTCATCTCTTAAACGGGCAATTAAAGGCAGTTGAATATTGAATCCTTTTTTCATGGCATCCCAGGTAAATGAATTTTCCTGTCCTGCCTGTGTGTATGCATATTCCATGCATGTCCCCTCAACCAATTGGTTAAAATACCAGTTAACCCAGGCAGAGTCACCACCACCAAATTTGTAAACAGGTTCAAGTGTTACCACGCCTTGCCTGTTTGTGCCGAGACCTTCATCATATTGGCGAATGGGATCACTTCCCAACATCCTGAAAATAGGAACCGAAATCTGGTTCTTCTCATTTTGAGCAGGCATATATGAATTGATTTTGCTGGGATAATATGCCTGGTTCCAATAGCCTCCCCATAAAGTATAACCATCAGTACCAAATTGATCTTTACAGTTGCAGGAAGCCACAATCTTGTATTTCTGGTAGAGGTAATTTAGCGTGTGCGAATCAATAAACCACGAACCCACAGTTTGGGGATAGTATCCAAATATTTTTTTAAAATCGTGCATATATACATCCACCAGTTTTTCACGTTCTTTGGGAGAATATCCTGTAGAAAATCCAATATTGGCACGCCAGTCCCATGGATAACGGCCCCGCCATTTAAGGCCGGCATTTTCTACCAGCGGCTGTGGAATTTCCCACCAGGCTCCAATTTCGAAAGAATTTCGTGGAAGGCTTTTTAGAAGCTTTTGGTACCTGGGATCCATCAAGGCATCATATTGCAATAAAAAGGTGCCTCTAAGATGGTATTTTTTCATCATCTGCACTTGCTTCACTACAGTTTGATAAAGAACATCCTCGGTAATCTTAGGGTCTCTTGGTTCAAGTAAACGAATAAAATTGACAATGTTTACTATTTTGGGATGGTCTTTATTGCTGCCCGGATGGTGCAGGTGTTTGCCACTTTTGCCAAAAGAAGAAAGCAGGTATAGACACACTACGCCAATCAATATAAAACCTGGTATTTTTTTGTTCATTCTATTTTTTATCGTTTGGATATTTTATAAAGTGCGATAAAAATACAAAATCCTGATCCTGTATAAGAAATTGATTCGGAGGAAGTCTTTATTTCTCAAAGAGATTCCCGTTAGAATAAGACCTTGCCATTGTCATGATTATATTTTTAGATTTTGAAGTATATTACGGACGATTTACGATGCGAAATAACTGGTATGAATTTCCCCGGGAATAAATAGTTGCGTTTCTTCTAAAATAAATACAATTATGAAAATTACTTTTACTTGTTTAGCCACAGTTCTCATTTTCTTTTTTCAGAGAGCAGCCGTTCATGCTCAAACCTCTGCGGCAAATCATTCAGACAGGCCCAATATTATTTATATTATGGCAGATGATCACACTTCGCAGGCATGGGGTATTTATGGTGGAGTGCTAAAAGATTATGTAAAGAATAAAAATATTAAAAGGCTTGCCGCAGAAGGAGCGGTATTGAATGATGCTTTTTGTTCTAATTCCATTTGTGTGCCTAGCAGGGCAACGGTTATGACGGGGCAGTACAGTAATCGCAATGGCGTCTATACGCTGGGAGATGCGCTAAGTCCTGATAGTATGAATATCGCAAAAGTGCTGCATCAAAGTGGCTACCAGACCGCCTTGATCGGTAAATGGCATTTGAAAAAAGAACCCTCCGGGTTTGATCACTTCATGGTAATGCCGGGACAAGGGGTTTACTTTGACCCGGTTTTTAAAACCGAGGCTGACTGGCAGGATGACGGCATTGAGGCCGGAAAGAAATATCCCGGCTACAATACAGATGTGGTTACAGACTACTCAATAGATTGGCTAAAGAATAGAGATACTAAAAAACCTTTTTTTTTAATGGTTCATTTTAAAGCGACACACGAACCATTTGAATATCCTGACCGTTTAAAAGATTTGTATAAGAATACAGATATTCCTGTACCGGTTTCTTTGTACGATTTTGGTCCGCAGACCAATGGCAGGAGTTTCAATGGGCAAAAACTGGAGAACCTTGAAAAGAGATGGGAAGCGTATCAAAAAAATCCAACAAAATTCTGGACAGATTATCCCGGTATGCCTTTTTCAATTGAAGGACTGGATAGCTTGCAAGCCAGGAAAAAGATTTATGAAAAATTCATCAAAGATTTTTTGCGCTGTGGAGCAGCCATAGACGAAAACCTTGGCAGGTTATTAGACTATCTTGATAAAGCAGGGCTGTCCAAAAACACCGTAGTGATCTATACAGCAGACCAGGGATACTTCCTGGGAGAGCATGGCTTTTTCGATAAGCGGATGATGTATGAAGAGTCATCGCGTATGCCATTTGTAATTCGCTATCCCAAAGAAATAAAAGGAGGAACCCGTATCAATGATATTGTTCTCAATGAAGATTTTTCTGCACTGTTTGCGGATTATGCAGGAGTGAAAAAACCGGGTTTTATCCAGGGGCGAAGTTTCAGAAGCAACCTGGAAGGCAAAACGCCAAAAGACTGGCGCAAGGAAATGTATTATCGTTATTGGGAGCACAGCCCTGATCGTCCGGGCCACTTTGGAATCAGAACGGGTAAATACAAACTGATCTTTTATTATGGGCAACCTTTGGGAATGAAGGGCGCATCCAAAGAAACAACAACTCCGGCATGGGAATTTTATGACATTTCAGTTGATCCGAAAGAACTGCACAATGCTATTAATGATAAAAAATATAAAAATATTATCCAAAAACTAAAAGTAGAATTGTTGAAGGTGAAGGCAGAAGCAGGAGACAGTGATGAGCAGTACCCTGTAATGAAGGAAATATTTTCAAAATACTGGGATTAAATACTATGAAAAAATTATAATAAAATGAAGAAAGTATTCCTGTGTACCTTTTTGTTATGTGCGTTTTTGGTGACTCATTTAAAAGCTCAGCAAAGGCCCAATGTTTTAATTCTTTATACTGATGATTTAGGATATGGGGATTTAAGTTGTTATGGCGCTACGGCTATTTCTACCCCACATATTGATTGGCTGGCGCAAAATGGGTTGCGGTTTACGGATGCACATTGTACCGCTTCCACATGTACTCCATCCAGGTTTTCTATTCTTTCCGGCAGGTATGCCTGGCGTAAAAAAGGGACCGGCATTTTGCCGGGTAATGCGAATTTAACTATCCCGACTGACATCACTACTTTACCTAAAGTTTTTAAACGGGCGGGTTATATTACAGGGGCGATTGGTAAATGGCATTTGGGTTTGGGCAATACATCGCCCATTGACTGGAACAAAGAAGTATCACCCGGCCCAAGAGAAATTGGGTTTGATTATTCATTTATTTTTCCGGCAACAGCCGATCGCACACCTACGGTTTTCATGGAGAATCAAACCGTAGTTGGCTTAGATACTTCCGACCCGATTTATGTAAGTTATGAACACCCTTTTGCAGGGGAACTTTTGGGTAAAGAACATCCCGAAATGTTGAAAATGAAAAATGATCCAATGCAGGGGCATAATTATCATATTGTGAATGGCATCGGTCGTATTGGTTACATGAAAGGAGGTAAGCGTGCGGAATGGACAGACGAAGAACTGGGACTTACTTTCAATACCAAAGCCATTGAATTTATTGACAGAAGCCGTGAAGAGAAAAAACCATTTTTTCTTTATTATGCCATTCATGATATACATGTGCCGCGTATGCCGGCTACCATGTTTAAAGGGAAAAGCAAACTGGGATACCGCGGAGATGCCATTCTTGAAATGGATCACACAGTTGGGATTATTCTGGAAGCATTAAAGCAACGCGGAATGCTGGACAATACTTTGATAGTTTTCAGTAGTGATAACGGGCCCGTATTGAACGATGGTTATTTAGATCAATCACCTGAAACTGCACTGGCTGAGCATTATAAGCCTGCCGGTATTTACCGGGGCGGAAAATATAGTGTACTTGAAGGAGGTACCCGTGTTCCCATGATGGTGTATTGGGCCAATAAAATAAAACCTCACACTATTTCAAATGCCTTGTTCACTCAAATAGATTTAATGGCATCTTTTGCAAAAATGCTGGATGAAAAATTACCGGAAAACGAATTTACCGATAGCCGGGATTATTTCTCAACCTTAACAGGAAGGCAAAATACAAACAGGAATTATATAATTGAACAGTCCGGAAATAATACTTTGGCTATTGTGAAAGATGGATGGAAATACATAACTCCCGGCAATGGCCCTACGCTATTGAAAGCGGTGAATATTGAAAGTGGTTATAGCAAAGAAGATCAATTATATAATTTGAAAACGGATCCTCAGGAAACAGACAACCTTGCCTTAAAATTTCCAAAGAAATTACTTGAGCTGAAAACTTTATTAAATGAAACAAGGAAAGAGTTATAGTTACGCCCAGGGTATTAAAACATGCCACCAGAAGATGGATTTATATATCGAATGAAGCGGTCAGTTGTACCTGTCGTGTAATAAATATAAAACTTTTGAATCCCAAACTAAAAATCATGAAAGAAATTACAATTCAATTTTCAGCGGAGGAACTCAGAGAACTGGCAAAGCAACTTTACCTGGCCCGCTACTTTTTAATTAGTTGTCACTATGATAATGAGAAAATGGTAGATGATATAATGAATCGCATCTGTGCCACGGGCATGGCCGAAGCGCCCGAAACTAATGGGTTCAGGCATGGAGGACTTACCGAGCCTATGTTTTTTATCAGTATGGAAGTGGATGATGAATGCCAGCCTTTAGTAGAAATATATAATAGCCAGGTTATAAAAGACTATCTGCCCTATAGACTTGCAGACAGGGATTTTCAAGAGCAATACGGTTACCTTGACAGTTATGAAATACTAAATAACCCCAAATTGTTAGCAGCGATTAAAGCCTTTCAAAAGAAATACATAGACGAATTTGAAAGATATGATGTTACGCATTTCAGGCTGGAGGAACCGAAATGAATTATCCCCCGACCAGATATTTTATAAGGTTTATCTACCATCTCTATTGCGACACACGGTTCACCACGATGCTGTTCACCATTTGCTTATTAGCACCTATGGCCACCACACGGCAGTAATAGGTAGTACCCCTGGTCAGGTTCTTAAAAGTATAGGATACCGTGGTAGCGGCTATGCTTACCCAGCTTTCCTCAGACAGTTGTGTATCGGAGGTGTACTGGAACAGGTAGCTCAAAGCGCCTCTTACCTGTTTGCAATGCAGGGTAAGTTCGCCACTGTTGCTTCCATCCTTCAGCGCCAGGTAAGTGGGTTCCGTTATCCATATAGGTTCAGGAATTTTACTAAGGTCAAACCCACTTTGCGCCAACATAGCAGGGTTCCCCTGTGCCACCAGGTTGGTATAGTCCACTAATAGCGAAAGCATGCCTATTAGGGTTTGCCTGCACTGGTTTTTCAGCGCTATCTGCACCCTGTTGCGGGAGGTAGCCAATTGCAGCAGGCTGGTGTACTCAATCAACACCGCATTAATGTCGGCAAGTGCAGGAATGGGGTTGGGAAAGGAGTTAACAGCAATAGCCATAGATACGGTTACATTTTGGCCAAAGACCAGGAGTTTGGAATCAGGCAACCTTTTAAAGTTTTTTACTGCTTGTCTCAGATGCTTTTTCATCATGTTGGATTTTTGATTTTAGAATTTCATTCACTGGTAAATTAGAATGCTAAGTACCAATATTATTCAATACCCGTCAAGTCCCATAAATGGGATGTGATAAAGTAGTCACTTTTTCGTTGCGGGGCTACATGCCTGTAAACAGGGCATTACAAGGCATGGTGGTTTAGAAAAAAAATGTATAAAGTGCATCATATAAACAGTATTTATCCACATTTCGTCCCCTGAAAGACCTATAAATGATGCCTGCTGCCGGGCATGTTGCCATCGAAATGGCCAAAATAAGGGTATACAATGGTCTTTGTATGGGTATACAATCATCATTCTATTGTTATATAATGGGCTTTGTAAGGGTATACAATCATCATTCTATTGTTATACAATGGGCTTTGCAAGGGTATACAATCATCATTCTATGGGTATATAATAGGCTTTGTAAGGGTATACAATCGTTATTCTATGGGTATACAATGGTCTTTGGATGGGTATAAAATCGTAATTATATAGATATACAATAGACGTTTTATGGTTTATGTGTGCCGGTTTTATAACTCTGAATATCCCCTTAGGAGATTTACAAATATTAGAACTATCGGGTAGGGGCAACACTTTTTCATATGCTCGCGCTACCATGTGAATAGAAGGTGACTTAGTTATAATGGCTACAGTTTTAATATTATGGCACAGGTATCGCCAACGCACTTAACTCAGCTACCAAACCTGCGCCAACGTTACTTTTTTCAGTTTGACGAAGAGAGGTTTTCTTGCGCTAAGATGGGACATTTAATAATTAAGTACTCTTACTGCCTCCGCTCTACAATGATTAAATAATTACGAGCCGCTGTCCTTAGATTTGTAACTAAGGACATGTATGTCATAAAATACGGATTATTAAATATGGGATTTCTGTTATAGATTTAATGTTTATAAGTTCTGAGTTAACAAACTCAGGATAGCACAACTTTCGGTTGGAGACAAACTAGCGATAGCGGAGCCCACCGCCAAAAAGAATAGGAAATAAAATAGCCCATGTCTGTACTAAACCCCTATCTTCTAATATTGTATTTTTTCAAAATATTCTTTATTTCGTCTGACCAAATTCTATAACCCTCACTTGTTAAATGGACACCATCTGTAGTATATTTATCCATCAGTACATTATCATGGCACAGTTTTTTATTAAGGTCTATATAAGTAATATGTTCGCTGCTTGAATAAACTATTAGCCTTTCGTCTAGATAGGCGACTTGCTTATTAATGGAAATATAGTTCTTTCTAATATCCCATTTTAATCCGGCTCTTGGGTTAATAAATAATACGAGATTAATTATCGGAATGATTTTTCTTTTCTTGAAATAAGATACTATCTGCTTATAATCTTCAAATAAACTATCAGGGTTTGATCCTGGCAGGTCATTTATTCCTCCTTCGATAAAACATATCTTTGGATTGTACCCGTCCAAATATGAAAGTCTTTCGCAGATACACTTTAATCTATCTCCAGAAATTCCCCTATTAATAACGTCTTTTCTTGAAAGCAAACTATCCCATTTACCATGCCTTATTAATGAATTGCCCAACATAATTATATTGGGGTTACCAGTTTCCTTTTTATAATGAAAATCAAATAAATTCAGTTGATAAGTGCAAGGGGGAGAAATATGAGGCGGCTTAACTGATAACTCAATTAACCTACGTTCTTTTAAATTATTTTGAAACCGTAACCGTTTAACATAAAACAATAAAACAATTAATGCGAAAACAGAAACTATGCATATTAGTATAAGTGCATTTTTACCTCTCATAATACTCGCAAAGATATGTTACCAGATTTATTTTTGGTTATACCAAAATATTGAATATCACAAAAAAAATATTTAGCCCCAGTTGATCTTCCTTCTCTTCCAAATTTAAAGCATTACAAAGACAAAATAGATGCCGCCGATGTTGTGTTCGTGCAGAAGGCTTTGCAGCTCTGTAATAATAAAGAAATTTTATTCCTGCTAAGGTATTTAAAGTAATGTAAGTTTAGATTTTGTTTAGTTCATAACTCCTTAAGAGTTCTTGGTGATTGCTAAGCTACAAAGCCTGCAGCACTAACACCGAACCAACGGCGGAGTATGCCTTTATGCTGTGTGAAAGCGTTTTTGGAAACACCAGTAAGGGCAGAAGAAGACCAAAGGCTAAAAAAATCAAATGTTCATCTTCACCGACCGGTTGCTTGCCCCATTACTAAACTTCAGGGGCTTTATTGATTTAGATATATCACTTGCATACATAGAGATATCGTTACATGCAGCCCCTTCCACCTGCATAAACACAGAGGACTCTGTCAGGCTTCTTACTGCATTAAGGAGAATAAATTTGCTGTCGATAAATCGTACAACTGACTCAGCAGTCTTTTCCCCCTGCACACTTAAACCATTTACTGAAGCATCTTCCACATGATCGAATATGATTGCCGGTCTTGCATCGGCGGTTGTTTTTTCAAACCGGACATTTTGAAGGGTTAAGCCTTTTACATTCCTTGCATAGAGTGCATACGAAGGTGGAACGCCCATTTCAAAATATTCTCCGGCCACCTGGGGCACATCACGTAAGGCACCCTGTTCTGCGGTGCCGCCCCCTGGGAAAGTAACATGCACATCACTTAAAGAAATATTTTCAAGATATACATCATCTATTGCATCCAGTGTTATACACGAAAAAAATTCAGCCGGGTGGAAATCATTTCCTTCCGCATAGGGTGGTGTAACCGGCTTTACCACAGTAGCTCTTATATTGTTAAAGGAAATGTTACGTACAATTCCGGGCACATCAGCCAACGCTTCAGTACCGTCATGTCCGGTGGTCAGTCCAATAGAAATCGGTCCGGTAACATTTTTCATAATAATATTGGAGAATAAAATGTTTTCAAAACGGGAACCTCTCCCGCACAGCATTTTTACAGGACATCCATACGTATCGTATATGATACAATCAGATACCGTTATATTTTCTGCAATGCCGCCGCCGAAGCGAAATATGGACCAACGGGTGCTGAAAGAACAATCACTTACCGTAATAAACTGGCAACTGCCAAACAACGCACAGGCGTCGTCCTCAACCTGCACATCGCATTTACTTACATGTACATATCTGCTGCTGATAAAATGAAACCCATCGTTATTGTGAATAACACGGCTATGAATATGTAATCCTTCAAACCTCGCATACTCACACTGCACCACTCTGAGAGAATGATAGGCACAGTCTTTCAAAAAAATACCGTTGACAGCAATATTTTTACACTGGTAGAATAAAAGATGATAAGGACGTTGCTCATCGCTAATGCCCGCTGGTGACGGAACTCCTTTTGCAGGACTTCTAAACCGCGCCCCGTTCCCGTCTATGGTACCGGTACCTTCGATACTGAAATTCTCTGCCCCAACAGCATATATCAACCCTACATTACCATCATCTAAAGTAGTGTCTCCGGTGAGCGGTATAGTATTATCTGCATAATATTGTTTGCCATCATCGGTACCTAATAATACGCCCATCGCAGCAATGTGCAGGGTAACATTGCTTTTTAGTTGTACTGTGCCGATTACAAAAACACCGGCTGGCACCAATACAATACCTCCTTTATCGTTAGTACAGGCATCGATAGCTTTTTGTAATGCCAATGTATCCAGCGTTTTACCATCGCCTACAGCTCCAAAATCGCGGATGTTAAATACCTTCGTTCCCGAATTTTTATCCTGGGGAGGTATTTCAAAGTCACTATTTCCTGCGAAGACTTTTGCCGGTGATGCCAATAAACCGGTTGTAGCAATGGAAGCTGTGGTCAGGTAGCTAAGCAATTTTCGTCGTGAAATTGAATTGTCGTCAGTGTTGGGCATAATATATTTAATTTATACTTTTAAAAGGAAAGAATAAAAAAATTATTGATTTTTTTATTCTTTATTTAGTCGATAACTCAGCGCACCGGAAGGGCACTTTTTTACTTGGTTTATTAAATCTGTCGTTGCGGCATTATTGATCTTAATCCACGGGCGTTCCTTAGGGTTGTAGACAGCGGGCAATGTGCGTACACAAACACCAGAATGCTGGCACAATCCGGGTTGCCAAATGATGGTCATTTCTCCGTTTGAATATTCTATTTTCTTTTCTGCACTCATTTTATTATTGTTTAAAATTTTCCTGTTAATTATTTCCGGCACTTTTACTGTTATCTATAAACGCAAATAACTGCTTACATGGATTTCTGAATGACGAAACATTAAAGAGCTTTCTTACTGAAATCCAAGTACCGGGTGCGGCTGGTAAAGCTCTTCGAGTTTGGTAATTTCTTCTTCCGATAATTGAACTGATAAGGCAGCTTCGGCATCTTCCAAATGTCCCGGCTTGCTGGCGCCTACTATTGGCGCAGTTATAAAAGGCTTACTCAATACCCACGCGAGGGCAACCTGTGCATTAGGTATCCCTCTTGAAGTGGCAATTTCTGAAACCCTGTTTACAATTTCAAAGTCGGCGTCCTGCCCGTAGAGTAACTTGCCAAACTGGTCTGTTTGGGCACGTAAAGTTTCATTTCTTTCTTTGGTTCTTTTGCCTGTAAGAAGTCCGCGTGCCAAAGGCGACCAGGGTATTACGGCAATTTTCTGATCTACACAAAACGGGATCATTTCGCGTTCTTCTTCCCGGTAAACGAGATTATAATGAGGCTGCATAGAAACAAATCTTGTCCAGCCATGCAGGTCAGCGGTATATTGAGCCTGGGCAAACTGCCAGCTATACATAGACGATGCCCCGATATACCTTGCCTTGCCTGCTTTCACTACATCGTGCAATGCTTCCATGGTTTCTTCAACAGGTGTATCATAGTCCCATCGATGAATTTGATATAGGTCTACGTAATCTGTCCCCAACCTTCGCAGGCTGGCATTGATCGCACTCATAATATGCTTGCGGGAAAGCCCTTTATCGTTTGGGCCGGGTCCCATAGGATTGAATACTTTGGTAGCAAGAACCACTTCATCCCGGCTTGCAAAATCTTTTAATGCACGGCCCAGCACTTCTTCGCTGGCTCCGTAGGAGTACATGTCTGCTGTATCAAAAAAATTAATACCCAGTTCCAGTGCTTTTTTAATAAATGGCCGGCTTTGTTCTTCGTCTAAAGCCCAGGGCCACCTGTCTGTAGGCTTTCCATAAGTCATGGTGCCCAGGCATATTGGAGAAACTTTCATGCCCGTATTACCAAATCTTAAATATTCCATATGACTTTTTTTTACAAAGCTACGAATAACCTGCTTTTTCATCGGGTCGACAGGCAAATCCTTTTCAATTTCAATTGGCGCCTATTCTGTCAATCTTATCTATTGATAATAATCCTTGCTATACATAAATAAGATTGCAGGCGATTGTAAATTAATTTTTATATAGTTTGGCAAGCTTTCATAATATATGAAAGCAAGTGTTATATTTGATCATAGAATACTAAAGCAGGGTGCCAGGTTGATTTTTGATATGAGTACAGTAAAAAGGAATAAGTAGCAATAAAAGCCAGGAGGTTAATTGGTTTCTATTTTTTCTTATGGTTTATCCCTGGAAAATCGTTCTCAATTGATTTTATTTTAGAAAATCTTATATAACAACTACCACCTCAAATTAAAAGCAAACATGAAAATTAAATTATTAAAACAATCGGTACTTACCTTATTCTTAATTGTTACTATGAACTTTTTAGCTACTGCACAAGAGGCGTCTTTTAAGCCAACTTTTGAATCTCTCAAAGCTTATCAATACCCGGAATGGTTTCGTGATGCAAAATTAGGTTTCTGGGCCCATTGGGGACCACAGGCCGTGCCACGCCAGGGCGACTGGTATGCCAGGAAAATGTATGAGGAAGGAAGTAAAGATTATAAATATCATGTGGCACATTACGGCCATCCTTCTAAATTTGGGTATAAAGACATAATACCCTTATGGAAAGCACAAAGGTGGGATCCGGAAAAGTTAATGGCTCTGTATAAAAAGGCCGGGGCAAAATATTTTGTGAGCATGGGAACGCATCATGATGATTTCTTTCTTTGGAACTCTAAGATTCATAAATGGAATTCTGTGAATTATGGGCCTAAAAAAGATGTAGTAGGCATTTGGCAGAAGGCGGCAAAAAAAGAAGGATTGAAGTTTGGTGTATCCGAACATCTTGGCGCCAGCTTTACCTGGTTCCAGGCCAGTCACCGCGCCGATACAACCGGGCCCATGGCAGGAGTTCCTTACGACGGGGCCAATCCGATGTACCAGGATCTTTATCATGCTAAAGCCGAAGCTGGTGATCACGAATGGCTAAGCAAAAACAAGGAATGGCAGAGAGAATGGTTTTTTAGTATAAAAGAACTTATTGACAATTATCATCCTGATCTTCTTTATTCAGATAGCAAATTTCCTTTTGGTGAATATGGACGCAACATGCTTGCGCACTTTTATAACCAGGATATGGCAAAAAATGGTGGACAGCTTGATGCTGTTTATACCTGCAAACAAGCCTCGGATGGGATGTGGGTACAGGATTTGGAACGTGGCGTTAAGGATACCATTAGCCAGTTCCCGTGGCAGACAGATACTTCTATCGGCGATTGGTTTTATCGTACGGGACAAAAGTACAAAAGTGCTACAGAGGTCGTACAGATGCTGGTGGATATAGTCAGCAAAAATGGTAATTTATTGATCAATATTGTACAAACACCCGAAGGCGACCTGGAGCCTGATGTTCTTAATATTGTGGAAGAAATTGCAATGTGGAATTCCGTTAATGGGGAAGGCATTTTTGGTACCCGTCCATGGAAAGTATATGGAGAAAAACCTGCCAATGCCCCGGATGTCAAAAGCAGTAATTTTAATGAAGATAAAATTAAATATACTGCAGGGGATATTCGTTTCACAACAAAAGGAGATACACTGTATGCATTTTGTTTAGGCACTCCAACAGGAGAGATACGGATTGCTTCATTAGGAAAAAACTCAGCCGTTTCTCATAAAAAAATAGCATCTGTAAAAATGCTTGGAAGCACAGAGAAGCTTCATTGGAAGCAGCATGGAGATGCGCTGGTAATTGCCAAACCAGCAAAATTGCCGGTAGATGCTGTGCCGGTTGTAGGATTTAGAATTGAGTTAAAATAATGCATTGATGATTCGGTTTGAGATCCACCTTTTATTAATTTTATGCTGATGGGGGAATATTGAGGGGTATAAAAAACATAAGAACCAATGGGATGTTGCAGGCCTATTGGTTCTTATGTTTTTTGTTTATACATAAATTGCACCCTGCCTCAATTTTTTCCTTTTATCTTTGCTCCTCAAAAATAAATGCATCTTTAAGGAAATTAAAATCATAGATGAGCCAGGCCTTTCAATCCACATACCTACCTTTTTCTGAAACAGGAAAGTTCTCAAAAATTGTTTTAGACTATATTAATGAGTCAGAAGATTTAAGAGACTTTTACGAACACAGTGTAAATATTAAAGGAATCAAAGACGCTATTGCTCAAAGAGAAAATTTTAATACCAACAGGCAATTATTAATAGCAGAATTCGGTAAGCAGTACCAGGATATAAATGAATGTGAGAAAGTAAAAGCGAATATCGATAGTCTCCTGAGTGAAAAGACGTTTACTATTTGCACCGCACACCAGCCCAATATATTTACCGGGCATCTTTATTTTATTTACAAAATTTTACATACCATAAAGCTTGCCGATACTTTAAAAAAACAATTGCCGGAATATGATTTTGTCCCGGTTTTTTTTATGGGAAGCGAAGATGCAGACCTGGAAGAATTGAATCATGTAGTAATTGGTGGCGAAAAATATATATGGGAAACTCAACAAAAAGGCGCTGTAGGGAGAATGATAGTAGATGAGCATCTTATCGGGCTGGTTGAGAAAATTTCAGGAAGATTAGCCGTTGAAAAATATGGGAATGAAATAATTGAACTTTTAAAAACATGTTTTACCAAAAACAGGACTATCCAGGAGGCCACCTTTTTATTGATTCATTATTTATTTAAAGAGTATGGATTATTAGTCTTCCTGCCCGATAACCCTGCTTTTAAGAAAGAAATGATTGCTGTTTTTGAAGAAGATATTTTTAATCATACCTCGTCTAAAATAGTGAATCATACTTCCGAAAAATTAGCGGAAAAATATAAAGCACAGGCATACCCCAGGGAAATCAACCTGTTTTATTTAAAAGATAACCTGAGAAACAGGATTGTGCCCGTTGATGACCATTTTGTAATTCATGATACCGATATAGTATTTTCAAAAGAAGCCATGAAGGAAGAATTAAAATTGCATCCTGAACGTTTCAGTCCTAATGTGATTTTACGTGGATTATTCCAGGAAGTGATTTTACCCGATGTTGCGTGGATTGGGGGTGGGGGAGAACTGGCCTATTGGCTGCAGTTGAAAGATCTTTTTAAGAATTATAAAGTTCCTTACCCTGTATTGATTGTCAGGAATTCATTTTTGATTATAGAAGAAAAGTATCAACAATTATTAGCGAAACTGGATATTAATGCGATGGATCTTTTTAAAGGCAGCGAGGTTTTGCTGAATGAAATGGTGAATAAAGAAAGCAAATACCAGTTGAATTTAGAAAATGAAAAATTACAGTTCCGCGATATTTATACCCATATAAAAAGCTTAGTAAAACAAATTGATTCCACACTGGAGCAGCATGCAGAAGCTTTACAAACAAAGCAATTACATTTATTGACTAACCTGGAGAAGAAAATGTTGCGTGCAGAAAAAAGAAAATTTGTAACCCAAAAGAATCAATTGGCTAAAATATTTGCTGCATTATTCCCTGATGATGGTTTGCAGGAGCGAACTGAAAATTTCATGCTCCTTTATTCAAAATGGGGCAATGATTTTTTTAAAGTATTATATGATGCGTCGTTAAAAATGGAGCAGAAATTTTGTATAGTGAGTCCTTCATGAGTCGTTTGAGTAGATTGCCTTGCTCTTTTCTTACCCTTTTAATGCCCATTTGCCCCATTATTGCCCATTTAATTGATAAGATATTCCTGCCCAACTTTAGCGCATTTTGGTAGCCTGGCTTTTGTGTGTTGGCTATACTTGTGTTATATCTGGATGAACATTTGCTCTATGTAGGCACAAGATCGCCAACTCACAAAACCTTTTCTACATTCTTGCGCCAGGCTTCTTTTTTATATGCATGGACTAAAATGGGGGGAAGCCTACATTCAATAACAGAGGTTTCATTTCTTGCCCTTCACGCAAAAGAAACCTTAGTTATTAGCGGTTCGTGCTTCTCTGTCACCCTGTAGCTGCTATTGTTTTCTTGGCGACCCAAACAAAATCAATATCATTAAGTTTATTAATTCTAAAGTCACTCATTCTTCCTTTCTTATAATGGTGTCGTTGGTCATTAACCCATTTGCCTAAAGCTTTATATTCTTTATTTGTTTGTGAAACATTCGTTGTACTAAATAAGTTTTTGTAAAGAACAAGTTTTTGGTAATGCTGTAGCCAAATATCATCCTTTGGTTTTCCATGTCCGCCACTTGGATTGGCGTTCCAATTGAATTTTAATGCTTCCAATAAATCATAGTAATCTTGTTTTAATATTCCTTTCTTCCCTCTATGTCTTTGTTGCATTATCCATTGTAAAAGCTGTTTGTCGCCATATTCTATTGTGGGTGATGAATGACCATATAAATCATAAAATACTTTCAGTTTATTATACGATTTAAGCCATAATTCTTTTTCTAACTGGCCTTTAATTTTCCCCCAATTGAATTCAAGCAAATTCAGTTTTATGATTTTATCCTCAGAAAGTTGGTTTCTGTTATATTTTGTTCTTTGTTGTGAAACCCAATATGCAAGTGAACTATTGGAAAAGCTTCTTGGAACATTACAATTGCCATTTTTTATTTTATAATCTAGGAGTAATAAATAATTCTTATTCCAAGTTTCCTCAATAATGTTGTTATCAGCTATATCTCTTTCTATTCTTGGTTTTGTTATTTGGGTTGATTCAAATCTAAATCCAATTGAATGGAATTTTTCGATTTGTTCACTTGAAAGTTTGTGACGTCTAAACTTAGCAATTTGTGTCTGCCACCATACCCTTAGTTTTTTATTCTCCTTATCGGGTATTGGGATATAGAAAGTATTGTTTTTGTCGTAATAAGCTTTGTATTGCTCATATTTTATATTCCAGTTTTCTTCGTTGTTTTTCCATCTTGTTATTTGCTTTTTTGGGTTATAATTTTCAAAGAAGGAAAACCCAATACTTTCTAAGTCGTTAATCCTATTGGTTTGAAGCTTGCCTTTTTTATAAGCCGATTTCTGTGCTCTTGACCAAGAAGCTAATAATTTCTGGTCAGGGTTTTTCATTGATAGGTAAAATGTACTAGTTGAGTTATAATATTCTTTCAATTCCTCAAATCGCTTTTCCCAATTGTCTGTTTTAGGCTTCTTCTGTCTAATAGGTTTATATAAAAAGTCAAAATTCATTTCTTTTAATTGAATGAATCTAGATTCTTGTAGTTTCCCTTTTTTAAATTCAGAGTTTATTTTTTTTATCCATCTATAAAGTACTTTGTATTCATCTTTATTTTCAATACCATCAAATGAATTACTTGCCTCGTAGTATTTTTTTAAATCTTCAATTTTTTTGTCCCAAAATGTATTACTAATATTTTCTTTAGTCTTTATAGAAACAGTTTTATAGCTATCAGTAAAATCGTATCCAAGGCCTTGCAGTTTTTGTTTTCTGTCTTCTCGAAGTTTATTTTTATTATGTAATCCTCGCTGATATGTTATCCATCTTTTCAATTTTAGAAACTCATATTCATTTGGAATAATAAACGAATTGTATTGGTCATAATATTGTTGCAATTCATTGAAATACTCAATCCAGATTTCCTCTTCAGAATTTTCTTGCGAAAAATTGAAATCAATAGCACTAAGCATTTCAAAATATTCATCTGATAGATTGTTTTCTCTATAAGCTACACGAAAGGCAGATTCCCATTTTTGAATTTTTCTTAAAGTTTCTTTTGTTACATCACATTCTCCGCTAGCTTTGGTATCATAATATTCCTTTAGCGTAGAAACTTTCTCCAAGAATAATTCTTCATTTTTTGTCTTTTGTAGATCGAAAACAAAATCTATTGAGTTTAATTTTTGAATTTGTTCTTGCTCTAGTTCTTTTTTGTTTTTCCTTTGTCTGTAACACCAATAAAATAAAGTTTGATTTTCCGTGACTTTAATGTTTGTATTACCATTGATTTCATAATATTGTTTCAATTCAGAGAACCGTTCATCCCAATCTGGGGTTCCCACATTCCATTCAAACCCTAGTTCATTTAATTTCTCAATTGCCCATTTTGTTATTCGTCCTTTTCCTTTGGCTATTATATCTCCTTTTATTGATGTATTACCGGTTTTATAAATTGCTCTAGTTCTTGCACATTTTGCAGCTATTTTTCTGTGTTCATATTTGCCTTGAGGAACATTGACATTACCATATTTCTTTTTATATTCTATCAACGCTTCTATTAATTTCGGATATGTATTCTTAGGGTCCCAATTGATTTTTATATTTTCCAATAATTCAATCTGTTTCTCAGATAATTTTCCCTTTTCATATCTAATTCTTTGTTCAACTACCCAAGGCCCTAAACTTTTATCTTTTTCATATCTCGCTGGAACGTCTGAGTTTTCATGCTCGGCGAAATAAATTTGAAGTTTTCTGTAACTCTGCATCCAAATTTCAAATCTGTCAGTGATTTCTCTTCTTTGTTCTCCCTTCCATTCAAATCCGAGTTTATTAAGCTTATCAATCTGGTTTTGAGCAAGTTTCTTTTTGAAATAATTATCTCGTTGTGCTTGAACCCACCACCTTAGTTGATTATACTCAGTTTGTTTTCTTGGAATATTAGTTGATTTGAACTTGTGTTTGAATTCAACAAGTTTTGAGTACATTAAATTCCAGCTATCTCTAGTCTTTTCAATTATCTGGTCAAATAAATATTTCTTAACTTCTTTGTCAAGGCCATCAAGAGTAATAATTTTTTCAATCTCATTATCATCGTATGTTATTTCAATTCGTCTTGATGTCCTTTCTCCTTTTGTGAAAGCCACTTCATCTATTTCGGCCTGTAACCTTTCATCTTGGTCACATAAAGAACGAATCACTTGTATTAAGTTTTGGAAATATGGTTTTTTCTCTATTTCTTTTTCAATATCCTCATCAATGTGATGAAATATTGGTACGACAATGTAACCAATGGTTTTATTGCCATGCTTGTCTTTCCTCAATGCTCTACCAGAAGCTTGTACAATATCAATCTTTGAATTTTTGGGGTCGCAGAAGTAAATCAAGTCAATAATTGGTACATCAACTCCTTCCGTCAAGCATCTTGCATTACTTACAACCCCTTTGTTATTATTTTTAAATCTTCTGAGTATATCAGCTCTTTTGCTTGTTTTATCTTTTCCGGAAACATGATTTGAATACACATCTGGGCCGAAATAGTTGTTATGTCTTTTTGAAAATTCTTTCGCAAAATCAACCTTTGAATGAAATGTAATAGCATGAAATGCGGAATATTTTTCCATTACAAGATTCAATGCATAATTGTCAGCAATTTCCTTTAAGTCATATTCTTCCGTTACAAAACGTCTTTGTTCAATAAATTGTTTTACTTGTTTGTGAGTAACACCAATGCCAATTATTTTGTAGTCTACAAGAATATTATCATTGATAGCTTCTCCAAAACTCATCCTGAAAGCTTCAGTTCCATAAATATCTGAATTACTCATATCGCAAAGCAAAGCATAGTCTTGTCCGAGTTTTGCTTTGAGCTGAACTGAAACTACTCTTGGCGTAGCTGTCATGTAAAGGCGTTTCCTCCCTCTTATTTTTGCTTCGTCATGTATAATTGCAAATGTATTTTGTTTTGCACCACCCGCTGTTCGATGAGCTTCATCACATATTATTAAGTCAAAAGAAAAATTAACTAACTGAACTAAGGCATCTTGAATTACTTTGGAAGATTGATAGGTGCAAAAAACTATTTTATTTTCAAATTCAGAGTCTAAAAACTCTTTAATTCTATCTGCAGAGGTTGTAACCTCCCCAGATATTTCATAAGTATGCGTAACGGGGGAATCATCTTTCGACTTGTCTATATCTTTTTCAGAGCAAACATTTATGTATACATAATCATCGCTTCTTTGTGCTGCCCATTCAGTTTTAAATTGTCTAAGTAGAGCAAGTGATGGAAATAGAACTAAGGTTGACCGACTTTTTAGTTTTTCTTTAATCCAAAGTGAGGTTGTTGTTTTGCCAGCCCCACAGGGTAAAATTAATTGTCCTCTATCATTTATTTTAAAGTGTTCTACTACTTTTTCAATTGCAAGTTTCTGGTCTTCTCTACGGACATGACATTTTGTTTGGGCTGGAACGTTTAGCTCAATGAAATTTGAAACTGAACTAAAAAATGATGAGTCAAGATTTAATAAAGTATCACTTTTAATAGCATTAAAATTCTTTTCGTTTTTTATATCATCAGTGCAATCTGCAACATTTGTAAACAATATAACACCAAAGCATTTCTTTGACCAAAAAAAGGTATTTGCAATTTTATCTTTTCCAAAATTGACTATTGATTCTTCATTATTTTTAAACTTACATTGAACAACATAAAAGCGTCCTTGCCTGTCTTTTAAAACAAGGTCAACGCCTTTGTCTTTTACAGGCAATCCCAATTCCTCTTTAGTTAATGAATCAACTTCGTCATAAAGCCAAACATCAGAATAAAGTTGATTTTGTGTCGGGTCTACTTTGAAATAGTACTTTGCAAAAATTTCGAAGAGTTTTCCTGCAAGTGTCGTCTTGGTTGTAGTGTCTGTAATAGAAGTGTTATACTCTGAAAGTTTTGGTTTCAGGTCGTCCCAAGATTGTACTCCTTTAATTAGTCCAGCTAATATTTTTTCATTCTCGGTCATTAAGAGATAGGTCGAAAGATAAGTGATGGTTTGTCTGTCTGTGTTCCGCATGGTCGTCATAGCATTACCACTAACTCAAAAATAGCCGAAAATTTTCACCCTTCGAATGTTTCCCTAAATAAATACCTTCATTGATCATCATTTCACTTAAATCGCTTTTGCGAATTGCCTATTAAAGAGAAATAACTTTCGTAAAGCCAAATGCTATTTTTATCGAAAACGAAAATCCTCAATATTTATTCGATTACTATAGCCTCTCTAAGAATTCTTCTTTGTTTCAACAGCTTTTGCTTTTTTCTCTACTTCGTCCTTCATTTGCTTTTTAAAAGCGGTTAATTTTTTGGATATATTTTTGTCTGAGATGCCGAGAATTTCTGTAGCTAATATTCCTGCATTCTTTGCGGCGTTTAAGGCTACTGTGGCTACAGGCACGCCATTGGGCATTTGTAAAATAGAAAGTACAGAATCCCAGCCATCAATTGAGTTGGAAGATTTTATGGGAACGCCGATAACAGGAAGTGTCGTTAAGGAAGCGATCATGCCGGGAAGATGTGCGGCGCCTCCGGCGCCGGCGATAATTATTTTTAATCCGCGCTCAATTGCAGATGAAGCGTAGTCAACCATTCGCAACGGTGTGCGATGTGCCGAAACTATCGTCAGTTCGTAGGGAACCTCAAATTCTTTTAAAATATCCGCGGCGGCCTGCATAATTTTTAAATCGCTGTCGCTGCCCATTATAATGCCTATCAAAGGTGAATTTTCTTTTGCCATTTAATTGGTTTGAAGATTAAAGATAATGCAAGGCTACAAATTGGCAATATCTCCTGTTAGCAAAGCAATTCCTGTTTCGGCTACTTTTGCCTGGAATAATGCATTATACAAACGATTCTTTGCATCGTTATAGCTTATCTGTATCTGGCGCAACTCTACTGAGGTAATATTTAATTTTTTATACCGTTCTGTGGCTATGTAAATATTTTCGGTAGCAAGAACTAAATTATTTTTTTCCAGTTCAATGGCTTTCAACGAATTATTATAATTGAGATAAGCATTGGTCAATGTGGTTTGAAGATCATTTTTAATTTGGGCAATCGTAAGGCCCTGGTTTTTGATCTGTATATCTGTAACGGCCAACTGTTTTTTTACCAAAACTCCACTAAATAAAGGGACGGTGAGGCCAACAGATCCTGATGGACCGTATGTCTGGTTTAATAATGTAAACCCGGCCCCGTTACTGCTTCTGACAAAATTATAAAAACCATTAAGGGTTACTGAAGGAAGTCTTGCCGAGTTGATTTCTTTTTTAGATTGCATTAAAATAAGCAGGTTGCTGTTGGCAAGAAGAATGTCAGGATTTTCTTTTTCAATTTTATTTTGTGCATCCGCAAATGGCGGAAGCTGCTGAATCATTATCGTGTCAATTACTTTGTAAGCAGTATCTGGTTTTTTGCCGATAAGATTATTGAGTGAAGATTTGGCGACGGCAATTGAATTTTGCAATGAAAGCAAATTAGATTGTTGTTCATTTAAATCAACCTGCGCTTCCAGTACTTCATATTTAGCGCCTGTGCCAATTTCAAAACGGCGTTGTGCCAGGTTATACCGGTCTGTGTACAATACAATCTGCTCCTGTGTAGCTTTTAATTGCTCATTGAGTGTTACGATATTATAATATGAAGTGATTACATTATAAACTGTTTCATTCAGATTTTTTCTGAAAGCATATTCACCATTCCTTTCTAATTCTTCCAATCTTCTTTTTGTGGCAACCATTTTGAAGCCGTCAAAAATACGCCAGTTAACGGCTACACCTGCATTGAAATTCCGGGTTTTATTTCCATTTTTATTGGTTACTGTCCCATTGCTTAATCTTTGTTGCAGGTTATTAATGCCTATTACTTTATTGGCAGTAGCACTTACAAGCGGTATTGCGCCTGCGTTTGCCCAATTATTATTAATACTTCCGATTTCAATATTATTTTTACTGATGGTAACTCCGTAATTATTTTCAATGGCATATTTCACAGCATCCTGTGGTGTAAGCAAAGAATCCTGTGCAAAAAGTATAGAATTAAAAAACAGGATTTGTATAAAAAAGAAAAAGAGTAATTTATTCAAATGCTTCATTCATTGGTTTTTTTGTGGATGAAAGATAAGCATACATTGCCGGCACTACATATAGTGTAAGAATTAGGGAAAACATGATTCCTCCTACAATTACAATACCTAAAGGAATACGGCTGGTAGACGCATCACCAATAGACAAGGCGAGTGGCAATGCGCCCAGGGACATGGCAAGGCTTGTCATTAAGATCGGGCGTAATCTGGAATAAGCGGATTCAATTACTGCATCAACTTTCTTCAGGCCAGCCTTTCTTTTTTGATTTGCAAATTCAACTATCAATATTCCATTTTTAGTTACCAGCCCGATAAGCATGATCATTCCTATTTGAGAAAAAATATTAAAAGTCTGTCCAAAAATCCAGAGAGAAAGCAAAGCGCCCGCTAATGCCAGCGGAACCGTTATCATAATTATAAAGGGATCTATAAAACTTTCAAATTGTGCGGATAGTACTAAATAAATCAGGATGAGCGCCAGGACAAATGCAAATAATGTATTGCCAGAGCTTTCAGCATAATCCCTGGAAGTTCCGCTCAGGGCGGTTGTAAAAGTCCCATCCAATAATTTTTTCGCTATCCGTTGCATTTCTTTAACGCCGTCACCAACAGTTTTACCGGGTGCAAGCCCGGCAGAAATAGTTGCTGATTTATACCTGTTGAAATGATATAAGGTAGGTGGGGCAGACGCTTCTGTCATACTAACCAGGTTATCAAGACTTATATTTTCACCACGGTCATTTCTTACCATGATTTTACTCAAATCATTGGGGTCATCCCTGTCGCTACGATCAACTTGCCCCAGTACCTGGTATTGTTTTCCGGATTTTAGAAAATAACCAAGCCTTCTATCACTGTAGGCAAGTTCCATAGCATGGGAAATGTCATCCACACTTACACCTAATTCACTGGCCCTGAGCCGATCAATATTTACCCTTAATTCAGGTTTATTAAATTTCAAATCTGCATCTACACCCTGTAAAATGGAACTCTTTTGTGCTTCATCTAAAAATTCCGGAAGTATTTTTTTTATTTTTTCAAAATCATTATTCTGAATTACAAACTGAACCGGCTGGCCCCCATGCCTGCTGGTAGATATGGTTTCCTGCTGGCTTGCAAAAGCTCTCCCTTGCGGAAATTTTTTAAGATTTCTGTTGGTCATATCTACAATTTGCTGCTGCGTTCTGTTTCGGTTTTTAGGATCGGTAAGATTTACATTGATAAAACCACTGTTGACAGAGCCGGAAAAACCTGGAGCAGTAAGGCTTATCTGAGTGGTTTTTTCGGGTATGGAATCTTCAATAAATTGATTGAGGGTGTCCATATAAGAATCCATGTAATCATATGAAGTTCCTTCCGGAGCTGTTACACTTAACCGGAATTGATTACGGTCTTCAAGTGGTGCTAACTCAGAGGGAATACCTTTAAAAATAAAATAAATAATACCGAAGCAAGTAGCTACAATAGCAAAAGCTATCCATTTAAATTTCATGAAAGCAGTTAAACTTTTTTTATAACCGTTTTCCATGGCGGCGAAAAAAGGTTCTGTTTTCAAATAAAACCATGTATGTCCAATTTTTTTTCTGGTAAGTTTTACATTAAGTACCGGTGTCAATGTTAATGAAACAAATGCTGAAATTAGCACCGCTCCTGCTACTACAATTCCAAATTCGCGAAATAACCTTCCTACAAAACCTTCCAGGAATATTATCGGTAAGAAAACGATAGCAAGGGTAATTGAAGTGGAAATAACGGCAAAATAGATCTCTTTGGAACCTTCTCTTGCCGCCTGGTATTTGTTCATACCACCTTCAATTTTTTTATAAATGTTTTCCGTAACCACAATACCGTCATCCACTACCAGCCCGGTGGCCAATACAATAGCGAGTAGAGTGAGCACATTGATGGTAAAGCCAAAAATATACATGATAAAGAAGGCACCAATGAGGGATACAGGAATGTCAAGGAGTGGACGAAGCGCAATAAGTGAATCCCTGAAAAATAAATAAATGATCAGTATTACCAGCCCTAATGCAATCAAAAGCGTTTCTTCGACTTCCGAGATAGAACGTTTAATAAATTTAGTTTGATCCATCCCAATGCCGAGTTTTATATCCGGGGGAACATCTTTTTTTATTTGTTCCAGTCTTTTATAAAATTCATTTGAAATGGATACATAATTGGAACCGGGTTGTGGAATTATTGCCATCATAATCATTGGAACTCCACTTTCTTTTAATCCTGATTCTTCATTTTCTGGTCCCAGAACCGCATCTGCTACATCACTTAATTTGATATTGACTCCGTTTACATTTTTAATGACAACATTATTGAACTGATCTTCAGTATTTAATTTTCCAAATGTGCGTACAGATAGTTCTGTATAATTTCCTGAAATTTTTCCGGCAGGGAGTTCAACACTCTGAGAAAGCAATGCCTTTTGGATATCATCTGTAGTAAGTCCATAGGCCTGCAATTTATCTGGCTTGAACCAGATACGCATAGCATATCTTTTTTCACCCCAAATTGTTACAGAACTTACGCCCGGAATGGTTTGTAGACGCTCAATAATATCATTATTGGCATATTCAGTTACTTGTAGAAGGTTGCGGGAATTACTTTGAACAGTTAATGCAAGGATAGGCTGGGCACTTGCATCTGCTTTGGAAACAACTGGAGGAGCATCTACATCTTGAGGAAGGCTCCGGGAGGCCTGGGATACTTTATCTCTAACATCATTTGCTGCAGTTTCAAGATCAATTCCTAAGTCAAATTCTACATTGATATTACTGCTTCCCTGATTACTGGAAGAGGTAATGTTTTTTACGCCAGCTATTCCATTGATGGCTTTTTCAAGTGGTTCTGTTATTTGAGATTCAACAATATCTGAGTTGGCGCCGGAATAGGAAGTGCGCACCGAAATATTCGGAGGATCAATCGCGGGATAATCTCTTATACCCAAAAATTTAAAACCGATGATGCCAAATAAAACGATTACAAGGTTCATCACAACCGCGAATACTGGCCGGCGTAAACTTAAATGAGAAATATTCAATTTTTTCTTACTTTTTTAAAGATGAAAGATTGATTTTACTTTCGGGTTTAATAGATAACAATCCTGTTGTAATAATCGTATCACCAATCGAGAGCCCGCTTAATATTTCTACTTTTGATGAATCTCTTGTCCCGGTTACAACTGTATTAAATTGAGCAGTTCCATTCCGGTATAAGATTACTTTTTTATCCCTGGCCTGCGGAATTATTGCCTGTGTTGGAATCATAATAGCACTATTATTATCACCCATATCAAATATCACTTTTGCAAATGATCCGGCGGTAATATTTTTATCAGTATTTTCAACAATCGCATGTACTTTCAGACTTCGGTTTTCTAATGTAATGCCTGATTCTGTTGCAATTATTTTAGCATTATATTTTTTATTGCTTGCTTCGGTGGTAAAAGTGATAAGATTACCAATAGTAATTTTTGGGGTATATTTTTCAGGAACACTAAATTCAAGTTTTAATTTATTGATTTGCCGGATGGTGGTAATCACTGTGGTCGGAGTAATGAAAGCGCCGATGCTTATATTTTTAAAACCAATCTTGCCATCAAAAGGTGCCCTGATAATTGTTTTATTGATGGATGCCTGAAGAATTTGCATATCTGCTTTGATGGTGCTTACATTAAGCAAGCTCAAATCATAATCCTGCTGGCTGATACCTCCTATTTTTAATAATTCATCCTGGCGTTCCTGTGTTTTTTGGGCTATCTGCAATTGCACATTCAGTTTTTGGAGCTGAGCCTGGAGATCTCCATCAAAAAGTCGGGCGAGTAATGTTCCTTTTTTTACTACTGCTCCTTCTTTAATAGACAACATCACAACTTTGCCTGCTACCTCCGGGTGAATTTCTGTTTCTTCAAAAGGTAATAATGTACCCGCAACTTCTATACTTGCATTTAAGATAGAAGGATGCACCAGGAATCCCTCTACTGCTAATACAGATGACCCCGCTATTTTTTTTGAAAGTTTAGGGGCGTCTGTTTTGTCGCCGCATGAAGTGAAGAAAAATAAGAGGATTACTGCCAATAAGGTCCTGTGCGTCAATTTCATTTTGTTGATTTCTGATTTTTATTCTAAGAACAATAAGACGTTTAAAATGTTAAAACCCTTCGTCTAAAAAAATTAATTACGAGACTATTTTTAAAGTTTGTTTTATTTTATTGGCAATATGAATTAAATGTTGCCTTTCGTTGCTGAGGATGGTAACATGCCCCATCTTCCTTCCGGGCCTGGTTTCTTTTTTGCCATAAATATGGACAAAAACATTATCAATTTTTAATACGTCATCCAGGTGGAGATATTTTGCCTTGCCTGAATAATTTTCTTCACCGATTAAATTCACAATAGCTGAATCCATAATTGGTTTCGTGTTTCCCAAAGGATAATCCAGCATAATCCTCCAAAGCATATCAAACTGTGAAGAAAAACTTGCCTCAATAGTATGGTGGCCGCTATTGTGAACCCTGGGAGCAGTCTCATTCACCAATACATTATCATCCATATCAACAAACAATTCAACAGCAAAGATACCCGCGCTTTTTAGATTCTTAACAACCGTTAATGCTATGGCTTCTGCCTTCCATACTATTTTTTCTTCCAGCTTCGCGGGGCTTAACTGATATTCCAATAAATTTAAATCATTATTAAAAACCATTTCTACAGGAGGATAAATTGCCGTATTACCCTTTCCATTGATTCCTATAATTATGGAAATTTCTTTTTTAATAGTTACTAATTTTTCTAAAACCGCGTCTTTGTCAAACCCTTTTTGCAAATCATTTTCGTTTTTCAAAATCTGTACGCCTTTACCATCGTAGCCTCCCATGGCAAGTTTGTGGGCACCCGGTAAAAAATCCAGGTGATTTTTTACTTCATTTTGGGATTGAGTAATTACAAAGTCGGAAGTAGGTATATTATTTTCAGCATAAAATTGTTTCTGCAAAATTTTATTTTTAATAATTTCCAGAGCTGCCGGTGTAGGATAAACCGTAACGCCTTCTTCTTCCAGCCTTTTTAAGGCATCAATATTTACCGATTCTATTTCAATAGTAACTGCATCAAGATTTTTGGCAAAATTATACACATCTTCATATTGGGTAATATCTCCTTTCGTAAAATGATGGCAAAGGTGTGCGGAAGGGCATTCGCTATCATTTTCCATTACAAATGTTTCAACTGGATAATTGGCACCTGCCTGTAATAACATTCTCCCTAATTGGCCACCACCCAGAATACCGATTTTTTTCATTTAAAAAATTTCCTGCAAGATAATTGATTGAAGTTTTATGGAATAATAATGGAAGTTGAAATTTCCTGTAATGAGTGGGTAGGAGATAAGCATAAATGGATAATGGTGTAGTCCCCGAATGTAAAGCGTATAAGGAAATGACATGAATGGCCATGTTATCATTATTTACATTCATATCATAAAATAAGCATGTCACTGGGCGGCGAATAATACTCTAGTAATTGCCCCGGGTATTTGTCAAATAATAAGTTAAGTTATTCCTATTCTGATTTTTTTTTCAATAAAAAAATTATTTTTACGTTACCTTAATTGTAATCCACTTATTAAAAATGTTGCGCCGAATTTCAAAGTGTTTATTTCTTTTTATTATATCAGCTTTATTAATAGTTAAGGCTGGAGCACAAAATTCATTTTTGCAATCCCAAAAAGCTTCATTCCGTGTTGCCAATGTATTTATGAATAATGAAGATACTTTGCAAAAAGAATTTAAAGAAAAAGGGCTTAAATGGCCGGCAAAATATATGTTGATCCGTAGCTTTAAATACGATTCACAGCTTGAGGTTTGGCTGAAAAATGATATAAAAGAAAAATATAAACTTTTTAAAACCTATAAAGTTTGTATGCAAAGTGGTACTATGGGACCCAAAAGATTGCAGGGAGATTACCAGGTACCTGAAGGATTTTATTATATCAACGAATTTAACCCCAACAGCAATTATCATCTCTCATTAGGCATCAATTATCCGAACACATCTGATAGAATATTGAGTGATTCTTTACACCCCGGTAATGGCATATTTATACATGGCAGTTGCGTATCAGTTGGTTGCATTCCTGTTACAGATAAAGATATAGAAGAAATTTATGTTTTGGCAAGCTATGCAAAAGCCAATGGAGAAGATTATATTCCTGTACACATTTTCCCCGTGAGGTTTAATCAAAAGAAATCATTGGAATATTTTTTGAATATTACCAAAGACAATCCAGCTGTCCGGAAATTTGGTATGCAATTGAAAAGAGCCTACGACGAATTTGAACAAACCAAAGAAGTTCCACCTATCCTGATAGACACTAAAGGTGATTATGTAATAGATTAAATTTCTTTAAGCAGCATTTGAATAGTTTCTTTCGTTTTCTGCTGCAGTACCATTTCTTTATTTTTTGTGAGTCTTTCTAAGAATTCAGGAGTATAATGCCTTATGGTCAATAGCGTTAAATCTCGCTGAATTTGTATATCAAAAATTGAAGAAGCCTGCAAAGCAATTTGTTCAATCTTTTCAGGGATATCATCAACACATACCAATAAGCTGATGGCCGTATTCTGGATAATATTGGGTTTAAATTTTGCCTCATCTAATATTTGGTGTAAACTGGTTACAGGCAGTCCTTCTACAAATGAAAAGTCGAGAGATTGTAAAGTAATCAGCACCTGGTTTTTTTTGTAAATGATTATCGGGGGTAGGTTATGGGGTATTTTTTGAGTAATGGCCGTGCCGGAGATGTGAGTATCCAAAAAGGATTTTACATATAAAGGAATATTTTTATTCTGTAATGGTTTTATCGTTTTAGGATGTATTACCTGCGCTCCGTAATAAGCCATTTCTATTGCTTCTTTATAGCTAAGGTTTTCAAGGAGTACTGCCTCTTTAAAATCTTTTGGATCAGCATTCATTACACCTTCTACATCTTTCCAGATAGTGATACTTTCAGCTTTTAAAATTTTAGCAAAAACAGCTCCAGTAAAATCACTTCCTTCTCTGCCAAGAGTGGTGCTTTCATTTTCATCGGTGCTGCCAATAAAGCCTTGGGTGATTACTAAATCGGTTTTGTCAAAAAGAGGTAGTAATTTTTCGATGGCATTTTTCTCAGTAAAATTCCAATCTACTATGGGGTCCCGAAAATTGTCATTTGTTCTTAGAAGGTCTCTTACATCAATCCATTTATTGGCAATTTTTTCGTCATTTAAATAAAACGAAATGAGGGTAGAAGAAAGTAATTCTCCGGAGCAGACAATCTGGTCGTAATAATAATTGTAATCCCTTACAGGTTTGTCATGCAACATCCATTCTACTTCAGTAAAAAAGTTTTGTAATTCGTTGGTAGCTCTTTTCCATTGAAGAGTAATCAAATATTTCAATTGGGTTAAATGATACTCTTTTATTTTTTGAAACAATTGAAGTGAATCTTCTTTTCTCTCTTCGAAAAATGCTTCAGCCACTTTTTCCAGTGCATTGGTCATTTTGCCCATAGCAGAAATAACCACCAGGATTTTCTCACCTTTATTATTTTGAAGAATTTCTGACAAATTTTTTATGCGATCAATGCTATTGATACTTGCCCCGCCGAATTTGAATACCTTCATTTTTAATAGTTCAATTATTGCGGCAAAGTAAAAAGGAAATTTTTAATAAAAGGTATAAGGGGAAATAAGAAACGATATGGCAAGGAATTTTTAACGTATCGGAAAATCTTAATCAGTAAATATGGCTAAGGTGAAAATAGTTTATATTGAATCTGTTAATACCTGCTTTCAGCGAACATAATTTTTAAATTATTGGCTTAGTTTTGCTCACTTAAAAAAACAGACCACTATGGCAAAACTTATAGAATTAAAAAGCATTGCCGGGTTTTTGCTTTCGTAAGAAAGGAGGAAATAGTGAAGTTTGTATAATTCTCATTTTTAGAACCAGTATAATAATCAATAAAATGAAACCCATCATCTCGGTACAGGATCTCAAAAAAAAATATGGCAAATTTGAAGCAGTGAAAGGCATCACTTTTGAAGTGTATGAAGGTGAAATATTTGGATTGCTGGGCCCTAATGGCGCCGGAAAATCTACCACACTCGAAATTATTGAAACGCTTCGGGACAAGTCTTCAGGTAAAATTATTGTTGACGGACATGACCTTGATACGGATGCCGAAAAAATAAAAAAAATCATCGGAGTGCAATTGCAGGCTGCCGGATTTTACCCGGGCCTCAATCTTCTGGAATTAATTGAGCTATTTTGCGGATTGTATAATACTAAAATTGATGCTTATGAACTATTGGAGATGGTAAACCTGAAAGACAAAGCAAAAAATAAATTTAAAGAAATGAGTGGCGGGCAAAAGCAAAGATTTTCTATTGCTACCACTTTGATTAATAAACCCAAAATTATTTTCCTTGATGAGCCTACCACCGGCCTTGATCCTCAGGCCAGGCGCAATTTATGGGATTTGATACAAAATATCCGAACCGAAGGCACTACGGTTATCATTACCACTCATTATATGGATGAAGCCGAATATTTGTGCGAACGGGTAGCCATTATGGACGAAGGAAAGATTATAGCCATAGAATCTCCCGATAAGCTAATTGACGACCTCGTAGCTTCAGGTTTTGAGCGCCCAAAAGTTACCAAATCTGCCAATCTTGAGGATGTTTTTATACAACTTACCGGAAAAGATTTCAGAGAAGAATAAACTATATTTGCGCCCGACATTTTTTTAGAAACTCCAATAAAATTCAATTTAATGAAAATAGTTTTTCTTGTTTTTCTTTTCCCGGTTTCAGTCTTATATGCACAAACAAAAAAACCGGTGACAAAGCATAAAGTTGTCCCTCCAAAGGTGGCTACAGCAATGACTTCTACAGATAGCCTCAGTTATGCAATAGGGGTGCAGGTGGCAGAGTATTATAAAACTCAGGGAGTAGAAAAAGTAAATGCTGAATATGTAAAGAAAGCATTTAATGATGTATTTAATAATAAAACTTTAACCATTTCAGAAGAAGAATGCAATATGAATATTCAAAATAAATTACAAGAGTTTATGGCCAGGAAAATAAGTGCTGATAAAGAAGCAGGAATTAAATTTTTGGAAGAAAATAAAAAACGTCCGGGAGTAATTACACTTCCCAGCGGACTGCAATATGAAATTATTACCAAAGGAACCGGCCCTATACCCAAAGCCACTGATACGGTAAAAGCCAATTATATGGGATCGCTGATAGATGGAAAAGAATTTGATAATTCTTACAAAAGAGGAGAACCGATTACCATTCCGGTAACCGGTGTTATAAAAGGCTGGACAGAAGCTTTGCAAATGATGCCTGTAGGCAGCAAATGGAAATTATTTATACCTTCTGACCTTGGATATGGGGACAGGGGTGCTGGTGGAGTTATCCCTGGTGGAGCTGCATTAATATTTGATATAGAACTTTTGGACATTGTCAATAAATAATTTTTATTTTTTATGGCACCTGATGAAGATTTGCAGTATCCCATAGGAAAAGAAAATGAGCAGGAGGAATATGAAAGTGATTTTAATGAGCAATTGAAAATAACATTGCTTGCTGATATTAAAATGTTACCTGTCGCTTTGGAAAATGCAATTCAGAATTTAGATGCAGATCAGCTGGAAACTCCTTACCGACAGGGTGGATGGACTGTTAAGCAATTAGTGCATCATGTTGCCGACAGCCACATAAATGCGTATACGCGGTTTAAGCTTGGGTTAACAGAAGAAACTCCGGCAATAAAACCCTATGACCAAAATGCATGGGCTGATTTATCCGATACTCAGAAATTGCCAATCAATATTTCTTTAACACTGCTTCATGCTTTACATTCAATATGGTACCAGGTATTGTCTGATTTAGATGAAAAACAATGGCAGCGTAGTATTTATCATCCTGGCTCAAAAACTACTATCACATTGTGGCACCTCTTAAAATCTTATGCATGGCATAGCAGGCATCATACTGCGCAGATTATAAAATTGAGAGAGAGAATGAATTGGTATTAAGGCTTTCGTGATCCAGCAATGGAATCTTTAAAAGTGGACAAACAATCAGGAAATGATAAAAACAAACACAATGACAGCATTATGAAATGGAAAATTATATCATCCGAATATTTGAGCAATCATCAGTATTTTACTGCCCGTAAAGATAAATGTGAAACACCTGAAGGAGAAATTGTTGATGAATATTTTGTAGTAGAATTACCAACTACTGCCTGTGCCGTGGCTATTACCGAGGATGGTGAAGTGATTATGGTAAAGCAATACAGGCACCCGATTAATGAAGTGATTTTGGAAATTCCGGGAGGGTTTGTAGATGAAAATGAAACACCCGAAGATGCTATTCTCAGGGAATTAAAAGAAGAAACCGGCTATGAATTTTCCTCAGTTATTAGTGTAGGGAAGATAGCGGCTAATCCTGGCGTATTGGATAATTTTACTTATTTGTTCCTGGCACAGGGAGGGAAAGAAACCAGCGTTCAGAAATTGGATAAGAACGAACATATTGAAGTGGAAAAGATTTCTTTGAAGGAATTAAAAAGGCTTTTCCTAGAAAATAAGATAGTGCAATCACTTCATGCCAATTGTATTTTTTATGCTCTGAAGGAAATGGGAGAATTGTAAAGTATTTTTTTCTCATCGAATTCATTTCTACTCACATCCTGTTTTTCTTTCGATAATATGTACAAAAAGAGTTGGCAAATTGCAGACTTTAAAATTGACTCATTTAGATTGGAATTTTGGCGAAGTTCACTTCTCCTACTATAAATACACTTCCGCAAACTATAATTAAATCTTCTAAAGAAGCCTGCCGGAGAGCTGCTTTCAGTGCATTGTTTACATTGGGGAACACATGTCCCGCAAGATGATATTGAAGAGCCTTTTGCCGTAATTCTTCTTCTGGTAATGCCCGTGGTATATTCGCTTTGGTAAAATAATAGGTCGCATTTTGAGGAAGTTGGTTCAGCACTTTATCAGGATCTTTATCTTTTACCATTCCAAAGATGATATGAAGCTCTTTAAATTCAGAATGATTAATTTGATTAACCAATTGTCTTATGCCATCTTCATTATGCGCTACATCAAGCACTATTAAAGGTTTTTCATGAACTACTTCCCATCTTCCATGAAGCCCGGTAAGTACTTTTACTTTTGATAAAGCCGCTTTAATGTTTACTTCCTGTAATGAAAAATGATGTTTTAATAACTCAATGGCTGTAAGAACCGTGAGCAAATTTTTTTGCTGATACAGTCCGTTTAGATCAAGATGGTATTTATTAACTTCTTTGGTATCCTTATTCTGCGTTTCTATTTCCAGGTATTTTACATCATAATGGTTTGAAAGAATCTCATATTTTTCATCTGCAAAAAACAAGGGAGAATTAGTTTCTGCCGCTTTGTTTAGGAAAACATTTTTGGTTTCGGGAATCCATTCACCAATAACTGCATTGATGTCGGGTTTTATAATTCCTGCTTTTTCAAATGCGATTTTTTCCAATGAGTCGCCTAATATATCCATGTGATCACGACCAATATTAGTAATGATTGACAATTTCGGTGTGATGATATTGGTGCTGTCTAACCTGCCACCCAGGCCTGTTTCAATGATGGCTATCTCCACATTTTCTTTAGAGAAATAATCAAGCGCCATTACGAATGTGAGCTCAAAAAAAGAAGGTCTCACAGACTCAGAAACAGTCATTGTTTTTTCTACAAAACCGGTTACAAAAGATTCGGAAATTATTTCACCGTTTATTTTTATTCTTTCCCTGAAATCTTTTAAATGTGGAGAAGTGTATAGCCCGGTTTTATAACCACATTGTTGAAAAACAGCCGCAAGCATATGACTTACCGAGCCTTTGCCATTGGTGCCGGCTATATGAATCGTTTTGATTTTGTTTTGCGGATTATCCAAATAATTACAAAGAGTAAGGGTGTTTTTTAAATCCGCTTTATAGGCTTTGGCACCAGTACGGCTAAATAATGGAAGTTTAGTATAGAGGTAATTTATAGATTGCTCGTAGGTCAAGGATCGGGTAATTAATTAAGTAAACAGTTAATTATTCCACACTTTATACTAATGCAGTAAATAAAATGGTATTGAGAATTGGATAGATTACCTGTAATGAGATTCATTAAAATATTTTTAGCCCCTTACTTTAAGAAGTATTTCATATCCTCAATTCTTGAGTACAAAATTAAAAAGAATGGTACCGCTTTCTACATCACTTTGGCTGGGCGGAAATTTTAATTGTTGAGCTTTTTCTATCGCAATATTCCTGAGTGTAGAATTTGACGTGGTAGTCCCCTTGGCAATTCCGGCACTGGTCACTTTCCCTGCAGCATTTACTTTTATATCTACATATACTTTAGCATTTTCATTAAAATCGTCCTGCATATTAGGGAAATGAATTGGCCTGCGGCCTGAAAGCCCGCGAACTACACTTACACCACTTCTTCCACCCGGAGAGGCTCCGTAAGAATCAGGTTTTCCATCAGGGCTGCCTGCATCACCATTGCCGGGTTTGTAACCCTGGTTTCTATAATTGTTATCTTCTGTAGCACCATTACCGCCTTTGCCGGTTCCTCCTTTATATAGGGGGATTTTGGGTTTGGGAGGAGCAGGGTTGGGATTCACCACTGGCGAAGGATTAATATTTTTTGAAGATTTTTTAGAACTATTTTTGTTGAGATCCTTAGCGGTTTCAATTTTCTTTTCAGTTTTTACTACAGGCGCCACGGTTTCATCTTTATTTTCATCTGCCTGTATATTTTGCGAAGGGCTCTCCGTTGCTTTCCTTGCGCTTGTGTGGGATCTAACGCTTTGGTTATCCGGTGCCCTGTCTCCTTTTACCAGTGGTTGTACATCGCCCATTCCTTCCTGTTCATTGCCCAGATTTACTTCTATTAAGTCCTGCACAGTAGGGATAGGGGGTACCTGCATAGGCCAGGTATAAAAAATGGCAATAATCAAAAACAGGCCACAGATGAGAGTAGTGTACATCAGCGCTTTCCTGTTTTTTTCTGCTTCAAAAGAATGGTGCATGGCGCTTGCTTCCAATATATATCGTTTTGTTTCTTATCAAATTTAACCAATTGGTAAAAATAAGATTGTTAAAAAAAATTACTTGTTTAACTTTCCATGCAAAAGTCGGGATTCTAAATTTTATCTTGTAAAAAATAAAATGAAAAATGTAAATTCATAATTATATAAATGCAAATGTATTTTTGCAATAATCTATATTTTATATTGACGCATTTTTGCAGCCATTAAACTTTGGAACAAAATGATAAAAAAAATTGCCATTATTGGCGGAGGAAACTTAGGCACAGCTATAGCAGACGGATTATTGAAAAGTAAATTCTGCCGGCCTGCTGATATTACTATTACCAAAAGAAATATCGCTACACTCAAAAACCTGAAAGAGAAAGGAGTGAATATAACATTAGACAATTGCGAAGCGGTAAGTAAAAGTGAATTGGTAATACTGGCGGTAAAGCCCTACCAGGTAAGCGATGTAATTAATTTATTTAAAAAAGAACTTACTTCAAAACATGTTTTGGTTTCTGTAGTTACGGGTGTGCTGATTGCTGAAATGGCAGAAACAATTCAAAAGAAAATGCCCATCTTCAGGGCAATGCCCAATACGGCTATTGCTATCCGGGAAAGCATTACTTGTTTAAGCTTTGCCAATGCCTCAGCGGGACAAATTAATTATGTAAAAAAATTATTTTCTGCTTTAGGGAAAGTGGCCATGATTGATGAAAAGCTAATGGAAGCCGCTACTGTATTGGGTGCCTGTGGCACTGCCTATGCTATGCGTTACATTCGTGCGAATATACAGGGAGGTATAGAAATTGGTTTTGATGCGGCTACCGCCAGCCTCATTGCAGCCCAGACTGTAAAAGGTGCGGCAGAATTATTATTGCAAAAAGGAACTCATCCTGAACAGGAAATTGATAAAGTGACTACTCCAAAAGGCTGTACCATAGCAGGATTGAATGAAATGGAACACTGGGGTTTTAGTTCTTCATTAATAAAGGGTATCTCTGTAAGCTATCAAAAAATTGCCAAGAACTAAAGAATGATGTCCATTAACTAATCAATCGCAAAAATTCTTCTTTTTTTCTTCTCGAAACGTCGATAATATCATTGTTTTGGAGTAAAACCTGGCCACCATCGCCACGAATATATCTTTTTATATAGCTGAGATTAATAAGATGCGAATTATGTATCCGGTAAAAACGATAGGGCACTAATATTTCTTCAAAATCTTTCAGAAGTTTGGTTACTACTATAGATTTGTAGTCTTTAAAATAAATCTTGCTGTAATTGGAACTGGATTCAATCCTGATAATCTGGTTGATTTCAAAAAATTCAACTCCTTCACTGGTGGAGATAGTAATCTTGTCATTTTGAGTTCTGGAGTCGGAAAGATTTTGCCGCAGTACTTCTAACTTTTCAGGTATTTGTTTGCTTCGGGTTTCCAACAGCCGGTTCACAGAATTTTGAAGTTCTTTCACAGCTATGGGTTTTACCAAATAATCGAAAGCACTGATGCGTAATGCATCTATAGCATAATGGTTATAAGCAGTAGTAAATACAATTTCAAAATCTTTTTCATTAATCTTTTCAAGCATTTTGAACCCGTTCATCCGGGGCATTTCAATATCCAGGAACAATACATCAGGATGATTTTGTTCAATTGCCAGGATGGCATCTTCCGGTTTTTGGATGGCGGCAATAATGCTGATATCTGGGCAAAATTCTATCAACTTTTGTTCAAGATTTTGCAGACTGGGAAGTTCGTCATCTACTAATATTGCTTTTAATTTCCCCATTGTTTTTATTTAAGATTATAAAAATGTCTTATCCTCTTCCAACCGCTATACTGCTTTTATTTTTAACTCTACCCTGGTTCCGCAGGGTTCGTGCAAATGATTGTAAATATCCTCAATCTTTACTTCTCCCTTAGATTTTTGCTGTAGATTAAAAATGTTAATTCTTTCCTGTGATAACTGCAAACCAATGCTTTCGTGAAATGGCTTATTTTGTATCTTATATTTCTTAGATTGTTCACGACCAATGCCATTATCTTCAATGACATAAATAATATAATCATTTTCCAGGGTTGCTGATAATTGTAATTTAAGATTATCCGATTCGCTTTGTGATAAACCATGCAGGATGGCATTTTCTATGTAAGGCTGTATCAGCAGCGACGGTACATAGAATTCTTCATTCAAAATGAGGGGATCAATATGTGTTTCAAAAGAAAATTTGTTATTAAAGCGCAGTTGTTCCAGTTCTACATATAATCTGATGCCTTCCAAATCTTTGGCAAAAGGGACTAATTCTGTACGGCTGCTGTCAAGGATAATTCTTATTAACACAGAAAATTTATTGAGGTATTCAATCGCTGTCCTCTTTTCATTGCGCATCATAAAGTTTTCAATACTATTGAGGCAGTTGAATATAAAGTGCGGATTCATCTGGGCCCGGAGAGATTGCATCTGAGTTTCGGCAATCTTTTGTTTGAAAGATGATTCTGCTCTTTTCTTTTTTGATTGGATATTTTTATAAATAAATAATGCAATTATAATTAGTAAGATTAATAAAAATCCGGTTACCCATAATAAGGCATTTTTAATAACCAGGTCTTTTTTTTGTATTTGTGACAGTTCTTTTAAATGATTGTTTTCAATTTCTTTCCTGTTTAGCATCCAGTTAGATTCTTTGATAATCACGTTTCGCCGGTTATTTTTAGAAAATAATGAATCGGAAGCCAAGCGATAAATATGATAAAATTCCCAGGAAGAATCTTTGTTTTGTTTTTCATCGTATACTGAAGAAAGTAATTCTGCTGTTTTGGCAATACCTTCCATATAAGAAGTTCGGGTTGCTATAGAATAGGCACTGTCAAGAAAATTTATTTTTATATTGGAAGAAATTTTTTTCAAATATTTTGCTTTTGCCATATACACGTTATACTTATTTCTCAGGTCATTTTGGAGCATTGCCTGATCCATGGCTTTTTTAAAATAGAAAAGAGCTGAATCAGTTTGATTATTAATAGCATGTAATTTGCCGAAGCCTAAGTAATATTGGGATAAGATGTAACTTTCATTGGCCTTTAAGGCAAAGGGCATCCCCATGAACAGGTTATTTTTAGCGCTGGTATATAATTGATCCTGAAGGTCGCATTCATGCAATAATTCATAATTAATAGCCACGCCGCGCCATGCGCCTAGTTCTGAATTAATAGCAATAGCTTGTGTAGTATATTCCCTGCATTTATCAAGATCATTTAGTGTTCTGAAATTTTCTCCTATATTATTAAAACATATTGCTTTGAGGCGTAGTGCGTCACAGGCTTCTGCTTCATCTATAGCTTTAAAATATGCACTGTTGCTTTCGTCAAAATTAGCCGAATTAAAAAGCAATATGCCCAGGTTAATCTGTGCTAATGCTTTGCCATAAACAAAATTAAGGCTATCACTCAACTGGGATACCTTTTCATAGTATTCAAATGATTGTTGTACATCTTTTTCGCTGAGCCGGTAGCTGATCTTGTGAAGATTTACTATATACTGAGAATCAATTTTTGGGTGAGTATTTATCCAGTTTTTAAGACTATCCACATAATTGCTTTGGGCAGAAATTTTCTTTTGGCAATAAAATAATATTGAGAAAATAAATATGATTTTATAGTATCGTAAACGTGGTGTCAGAATGCTTATTTTATTTAATTAAATTTAGGAAAAACAATTCATCCATCTTTTGGGTTATTTAAAGGTGATGATAATACTTACTGGCTGATGGATGTAGTATTTTTTATTTCAAGCAATAATCTTTTACAAACCTATTTTTAATTATTCCTTCTTGGAAGTAGTAATGAATATTAGGTATGTCTGGTTGAGTATCTGGATATAGAATAAACGCAAGTGGCTATTACGTAAAACTTTCTATCTAAATCAATAGGATGCGTGTCAGTAAATCCAGGTTCAATGCTTACATTTTCTCTCACCCCTTGCTGTTAATAAATTGGATGATTGTGTCCGTGGCTCCTGCATTTTTATATACATAGTTTTTAGCAGCATGGCTTCTGGATAATAGTTCAGCCTGGTTATTAAGTAAACTATCTGCTACTTTTTCCAGCTCAATTGCACTCTCAATACTGATGGCTCCGGTGCAGTCAATTAATTCTCTTGCTTCAAAATTCTTTTCATATTCCGGGCCGAAAATTACTGGTTTGCCATATACCGCAGCTTCTAATATATTATGTAGCCCGTTTTCTCCATAGCCCCCTCCCACATAGGCGATAGTAGCATAATGATAAAGCCGGGAAAGTGTTCCGATATTATCAATAATAAGGCAATTGATTTCGCCTGCATTTACAAAAGAAGAAGCCATATATTCTGAATAAAAAACAGATCCGGGAAATTCTTTTTTTACATCTGCCAGGTTTTCTTGATCTATTTCATGTGGCGCAATAATGAATTTTATTTCAGAATGTTGTTTTACATAATGAATCCATTCTGCCTCATCATCTTCCCATGTGCTTCCTGCTACCACTACTTTACTATCTCCACAAAAATCTGCAATGCCCGGGACTTCAATAAAATTTTCAGCAATATTAATAACCCTGTCGCACCGGGTGTCACCTGACACGGTAATCCGTTCTTCAGCAATTATTTTTTTCAACTGTTCTTTTGAATTTTCATTCTGTACAAAAAAATGAGTAAAAGAATTCAGCATGTTCCGGTAAAAACTTCCATACCATTTAAAGAAAACCTGGTCGTGCATGTAGACCCCCGAAACCATCAGCAAAGGAATATTTCTTTTCTTTATTTCTTGTAAATAATAATGCCAGTATTCATACTTTACCCAGAGAACCAAGTCTGGGTTTACCATATTCATCCATTTTCTAGCATGCACTACGGAATCCATTGGCAGGTAAAAGACATTTTCAAAATCTTTATTATTTTTTACAATTTCATAACCCGATGGAGAAAAGAAAGTAAGTATAATAATTACCCCTGGATCTTCTTCTTTTATTTTTCGTAAAACTGGTCGGCCTTGCTCAAATTCACCAAGGCTGGCGCAGTGCATCCAAATAGTTTTATGAAGATGATCCGAAGCCGGTAACGATTGTTTTAACTTTTGAAAAACATTTCTCCTGCCAGTAATCCACAATTTTGCCTTCCGGTTCCAGGAGGATACGATGTAGATGCCCGCTTTGTAAACAATTAAAAAAAGATTATAAAATAGAATCAAGAGAAAGAAATTTTGATACAAAGCTAAATGGTAATTTTTAAATTAGTATTGTGGGTGTAGGAATATATTGCCCTACTTACTTTTGCAGGTAAATCAATACTGTTTTTATTTTCATTACATATGGGAACTTATCGTTAGTATTAGCATGGCAGTCTTGTCTAATGTTGCCAACAACTTGAAGATAATGATCTCGGCCATGTTGTGGAGTTACTCAGTGTCCATTGCAATACACATAACAATGTCCTCGCTTTATCCAGTTGCCTTTTAACCTGGATATAGTCAGGCAAATGATCTGGTGGTGCACATATGCAGGACAAGCGGGTGTTTCTCTAACTACAATTACAGAAGGGCCGGAACCTTGGGCAAAAAACAAAATAATGAAGAGGGTGGTAAAAAGAGGTATTATTCTTTTCATCTTATTGATTTTGCAACTTGGTTGCAATTTCTATATAGAAGCTTATAATGAAATAGAAAAATTATTATCCAACAAAAATGGCTTAATGATTCCTCGAAAATATTATTCAGGAGATAGGATTGGGGGGGGCTTATGATGCCGGAGATGATTGGATAGAAAAGATTTCTTTTGCAGTTATAGATCTTAATAGGGTTACGCCATTAATAGGAGGTATTAATATGTTACATTTTATTCACCCGGCATCAGTTTATAAAATGTATGTTGTTATGGAAATTTTAAAACAGGTGAGTAACGGTGACTATTCTTTATATAAAAATTATGTAGTTAAATCTCCCAATGATTGTGGCTCAAAGTCCGAAGATAAACTGGGATCCACGACCCTTGCTAAGCTGGAAGATACAGTGACTATTGATCATTTACTTGATCTGATGATTACCCGAAGTGATAATTCAGCTGCTAATTGTCTGATTGATTTTGCAGATAGTATTAATAAAACGCTACACGAAAATGGCTGGTACGGAAGAGAGGTGACCCAAAAGTTTCTTGGCAAAAAATTGGAAGACCATGGATATGACACAGTGCGAAGTACTTTAAAAGTGCCTTATATGCTGCAGATTAGATATATAAGATTTTTAAAAACAACTTGTGAATCCATGAGTTAGCCAGCAATTAAAAATTTTACTGGGCCGACAATTGGACACTACAAAGCTATCTACAGCATTGCACCGCAATGCTAGGCTTAGCACAAATCAGGATGGCGGAGTTACTAAACTAATGATGTGTGTATAGTCAATGATGGCAATGTGCAGTATATCATTGCCTTATTTACTCCAATTATCGAGGAGGATGTGTGTCTCCGTTTTAAAATGTTTTCTCAAAGGGTCTACTAATTAAAAAACTGCGTGATTAATTTGCTTTCTTCGGCTAGAAAAATATATTTTCTTCCGTTTTTATAATCACTTCGGATAGCCTCCTGTTATCTTCTGCTTTTCTTCGCCTATAGGTCTTTCTACCAAAGATTGTATCTGTAATCTGCTATGATAATGATTGATTCAACAGGTCAAATTCTTTTTCCGTCAGCACTTGTTTTATTACTTCCATTGCCTCGTTGAAGAAGGTTGGGGGTGCCATTGCTTTAAGACCTGTTAATAGTCCGATTCTTTCATTGCTACTTTGTGCAGGGACGATAAAACGGAACCAGGTCAATAAAGATCGTGGCGGAATTTTTGCCATGATCTTTCCCCTGTGTGCAGCCAGTTCTTCGTCAGTAAAGTATTTCCAAAGCAAGGGTTGTGTTACTCGTTCTTCTGCAGCGCTATGTTCAAGATATTCACCGTGAAACTCGCTGAAAGCTAAATAAAATTCAGCACCGTCTTCAGTTGTATCCATTCCTGATTTTGAATTGTTGTAAATTTTAGAAAGCAGTTTTTCAAGTTTATCTTGTGCAAGATGAATTTGCACATGGTCGTCAAGATCGTTTTGTGAACTGCCGGGGCAGCGTTCTTCTAATTCTGCAAGTGTTACTTCATTTTCATCGTTTGCATGAATGGTGAGCATTTTAAAAACATCCTCTCCCAATTTGTAGAACTGTTTAACTTCCTGTTGGTCTGAATAATTTGTTTTGCCGGCTAAAAGCGACAGTTGAGATAATGCATTCCTCAAGGCTTTGTGAGGTACATCATAAACTTTCGGTCTGTTCATTTTTATATTTTTTGGTACAAAAGTCTGCATATTAAAGTTACAGCAATCGTAAAAAATTGGGCTCCTGTTTTTTGTATACAAAAAAGGTCCGGAGTATTGCCTTTTCCTGAAATGCTTTTGTTTCCGGTTTTGGCAAAGCACTATACTACCGGTAAACCGGTCGGAACTTTGTAAATAGTTCCTTTGAATATCAGGTATAGCTGAGATAAATAGACATTATTCAGGATAAAACAGTCTTACCTGTTTGTTATGGATTGATCATAATATGGGCCCTGTAGGTTCCGGGATCCATGATCCAGGGCATGCCGGGAGCAGTTGCTTTTACTGGTAAACCTGTGCTGGCAGCAGTAGCAAAAGGAATATAAATGACATAACGCAAATAACCGTTTTTCACTTCGCCGGTTGCAGGTTTCACATCTTTTTTATCGGCAGAATAAACATACAACGCTGATGGGCCATCGGGCATTTTCAAAGTGCCGGCTTCTACCTCTTTCCCACGTTCATCAAATACCTGTTTAAAATTCATGCCCTGCTTTTTCAGTTCACGTCCCCTTTGCATAAATGGTTCCAGGCTCTTGTCGTAACAGGCAACTGAAAAGTTGGAGTCGTTAGGATCGTCAGCAAGGCAAATCAATTCATTGGTACCTTTTTTTATAATGGCGAGTTGTTTGCCGGCATCGTAGCCATACACGGTGCAGCTATCTCTTTTCTCCGGAGGGGCAGCAAGTAATGCCTGTTTTATTTGTATGTCTGCATTAGGTACGTCTTTTTTAAAAGGAAGTGCTTCCTGTGCAGGAGGTGTTGTATCTTTTTTAACAATGGATTCTTCGTTTTTAGAAGGGGGTGTCTTGACTGAGGTATTACATCCTAAACTAAGAGTAATCACTGCCAGCAACAAAAAAATAGCTTTCATATGCAATCGTTGATTTGAATATTTGATAAAAAATATAAATAAGAATGTTTTTTAAAGGTAGTAATTTATCAGGTGATGCTGAAGGAAACATGCATTGGTTATGTAGTAATACTTTTATTTGTGTAGGGCACATGTATAGCTAATTTACAAGGCTATGTGACAAAATTCAGCCGGGACGATACTTTCTTGATTCCTGCACCAATAGTGAGGCTGTGCCGGGATTACATACCAATAAAAAAAGTAACGTTTACTTACCAATGTACTTAATGCGTTATTTCAAAAAGACTGTTTTTGGGGATATCAGGTAACTTAATCTTTTGTATTTTTAATAAGCCTGATTCGGGCAAAAAAGAAAATAGCTCCGAGGATGCCGGTAAAAATAATAGCCTTTATATTTCTTGTACCTTCTCCGCCATAAAAAATGACAAATCACTTCGTAGCTATTTTGAAAGAAAAGTGATGGGAGGAAAGAATAAAATGAGTGTTATAAATACAGTAAGAAATAAACTTATACACAGGGTTTATGGTATATTAAGAGATGAGAGAAAGTTTTAGGAAAACTAAGTAAGAAAGTATGCATAACACAAAAAAAATAACAAGAAAGGGCTTGGTAGAATTATAGAAAACGTGGCATGTACAAAGATTTAGTCATCTAAAAAATAACCATAGGAATTGAATCGAGACTGAAATATTGATGAGTAAGATGATTGTTTTTTATGGTCACAATCCGGAAACCTGACGGATCTTTTCCTAAAGGTTTGCCTAAGGGGCCGGTTGTCACCATCTCTATACCCTGGTACTGACCTATAGAGTTTCTGTGAAGATGTCCGGCAAATATATATTTTACTCCATACTGATGAAACAAATCCAGGTAAATTTTTCGACGCTCTAATGGGATATTGAAGTATCCGTCCTTTTCATCGGGTTGGCTGACAAACCATGGGATATGCTGAAATATAACGATATTTATATTTTTTATTTCATGAGCTTTTTTAAGTGTCGAACGTAGCCATGCGTCCTGCCTGGCTGCCTCTTCCTCTACTAACGACGGATCAAAAAATAAAGATGAATTAAGCACGATGCCGTATATATTTCCTGAGCGGAAAGTGTAATAGTCAGGGCCAAAATTTTTTCTATAGTTGGCGAGTCCTGTCGGGGTAGGTTGGGTTCGCCCTACATCGTGATTTCCTGCAACATTATAAAGAGGTATGGATGGATCCAGTTTACCAGCTATTCGTTTATACTCTGTAATTTCATCTCTTCGTTCCAGTTGATTTACTAAATCGCCACAAACAATAACAAAAGTTGGATGCAGGCGGTTGGCTGCACTGATAGCCTTTTCGAAGTTTATGGTCTCCTGCACAAAATTGGTATCATTGGTAAACATCCCAAATTGGGGATCAGCCATTTGAAAGAAAAAAGATGTCTTTGTATCATTGGCAATGTATTTAGAGGTACATCCAAAAATAGCTGAGGACAGGATACAAAAAAGATATACTCCTGGTTTTTTAAAAATACTATGTGTTCGAACCATTTTAGTTTTTAAATTAATAGGATTAGGTATTTTAATTTCAAATCCTTGTTAGTAATGAGTTAGCCTCTATTTACTTTTTTGCCTAGATGCAAAAAAGATAACAAAAAAAATCAAGGCTGCATAAAAAAAGCTTAAAATTTGTATGATAGTCTAAAATGAAATGAGTTCCGGCGAAGGAATATATACTAGCTCTAGTGCGACTTACCGGCAATATACTATTCCAGACATGAGTAACAGCCATTTCATTATTTTTATTTAATTTTTGACAAATTCCAAAACTTTAAAGACTGAATCGAAGTCTTTCCTCCAACTGAAAATGCGGATATTAAACCAGCATCGTTGTCAGGATACACATAGGTCGTAAGGACTTTTTCTCCGTTATTGATAAATACTTCAAGTGATGATTTATCAAATAATATTTCCAGTTTAATTTCCCCTTCCGAATCCATAACACCGGCTGTTTGTATCAATTTATCCCGGTTAATTTTTTCATTCCCGGCATTAGTACGGTCCACATATAGCTGATGTTTTGAAGCATCATAACCGATCACTGTTTCAGCAATGATCTTATTATTTTTGTCCTTCTTTTGAGCTATTTTGAAACCGGCAATGCCATTAACGGGAACACTCAATTCCGCTTCCAGCCAATAGGAATTGCCCCGGATGTTTTTTCCTTTAAAGATATTTTCTTCCAGGCTGTTGACGGGGATACTTTTCAATTCAATTACACTATTGCCCGACAACTTTGACAGCTTATTTTTAATGACCGCAGCCGGTTCCTGGAAAAGCCTGGTTCCATTCTTCGTTTCTCTTAAACTTAAATCCCTGGGGATAGACATCTGTCCTCTCCATGGAAAGGTTTCCCGGGAAGGGGGCACCATCCACCCGATAAATATGTTCTGGTTATCCGGGAGGTTATTCCATGGAATGGCTGCATAAAAACAATCTCCGTTATCCACTAAAAAAGCTGAATCCGGGGGATTGTCATTCGTGAAATTCTTACCATCAAAATTACCTACAAAATATTGCATCATCGTTCCACGGGAACTTCCGAAAGAGGTCATCAAAACCCATTTCTTTTTCCCAGGATGTCCCTCTACCGGCAACTGAAAAAATGAAGGACATTCCCAGATTCCGTCCTTCAATCCTGCATTACCAAATTCACTTAACAAATCCCAGTTTTTAAGATTGCCGGAAGCATAAAATCTTACTTTATTTTCTTGCGGTAATGACACGACCATCAACCATTTTTTCAACTGATTATTCCAGGTAACATTGGGGTCTCTGAAATCCTTCATGTGCAAGTCAATAACCGGATTGCCGGCATATTGGGTAAAATGCATTCCTCCATCATTACTATAAGCTATAAACTGAGATTCCTTTTTCAAATCAGGCTGATCAGCAGTATAAATAGCAACGATGCAAGAGCCATTTTTACATAAACCACTCGTGTTATTTTTATCCAGTACCGCACAGCCGGAAAACCTCCATGTAGTGTTTTTGCCATTATTGGTAATGGCTTCAGGCATTGCAATCGGTAAATGTTTCCAATTCACAAGATCAGAACTTGTGGCATGTCCCCAACTCATATGTCCCCATTTATTTTCAAAAGGATTTTGTTGGTTGTATAAGTGATAAACGCCATTAATGTAAATGAGACCATTAGGATCGTTAGTCCAGTTTTTTAAAGGAGTAAAATGATAAAGAGGTCGCCATTGGGGCGTAGGTATTACTGATTCCTGAGAAAAAAGAGTGGCAGAATAAATCCAGATAATAAAAGATAAAAAGAATTTCTTTTGCATAAATTTTTTCATTTCAGGATATTTTAATTGTAATAGAAATTCAGTTTTTAATAACCTGAATTGATTTTCAAAATAATAACTTCATGGACTCATCATTATTATTTTATGAAAATAAGATAATTGTCCTGAGTTTACAAACTATGAATAATAGCCATCTTTCTCAGGCAATCTCTCCAAAGGGTAGATATTCCCTGAGAAAGAGAAAAAAGAAACATCTTTGCTGATTGAATAAAATATAAAATAGAAAGGACTTTTTTTATTTGGAGATTTTATTAATGCTTAAAATTATCCTCATACAACCCATTTTCCCTTCAACTGGTAAGCCAGTAAAATGATGAGAATACCAATGCCCAGGTATAATACATGAAGCCAGTGTACTGCATGTATTAATATCATCTGGCCTATTATCCATCCAGTTGTCATAATGCCTCCGGCAATAGCCCAATTATAGCGGGTGGGATGTTGTTTCAAATAATAAAATACTGCCAGTATGTTTATGCCCCCCACTAACAGGGTCAATAAGATTCCTGGTATCAGAAAATTTTTAAAAGGCGTGTCATCCAGCAGGCTGAGAGGCAAGTCTAAAATGCGACCATCGGGGTTGCTTATTAATATTATCCCAGACGAAGTCGCTGTAACAGCAATAAAAGAAATCAGGATAAATAAGAGTGATTTCATTTTGAATTATTTCTTTTGTAGAATCCAATTAATTCGCCAAAAGCGATAATATACTCACTCATGGCTTTTTCCAATTGTGGCTTTTTTGTGCCAGATGGCAAATCAAGTAAGGCGTTTAATGCGTAAACTTTAAAGAAATAACGGTGTGTGCCTGATGGAGGCGGGCAGGGGCCTGCATAATGATGTTGCTGAAAATCATTAAGACCTTCAGTGCCATGAATTTCATTTTCTTTGATTTGATGTGTAACAGGAATATTCCAAACAACCCAATGCACCCATGTGCCAATCGGAGCATCGGGATCATCAACAATCAAAGTAAGACTTTTTGCTTCTTCGGGAATATTCTCGATATTCAATGGAGGATTGATATTACTTCCGTCGCAGGTATATTTTAGTGGAATCATTCCATTATTTTGAAATGCAATACTGCTTATATATAACTCTTTGTAATCAATTGCGCTTGTTATATCCGGATTTGTAATAATATTTATCATATTATACTATTTAATTAAAGTCTTTAAGCGTTAATAATAATTCATTGGGAAATTTTAAAAATGATTTATAAACAGATATACTTAATTTAATTAATTCCTTTTTAATTGATAAGACAAAGCAAGTTTATTTAATGCGTTTATAGAATGTCATCCATCAATATATTCAATGATTGTGGTCAGTATTTTAAATTAAAAAAATGTATTTTTTTATAAAAGAATTGTCATAGACTAACCTTTTGCAATCCAATGCAATTAACATATTGAAGTTCCAATATTGTAATATGGATGTGTTGGTATTCTTTATCCTTATTCAAGCATCCATGATTCTCTATTTTTTTCTTCTCTAAAAAAATATATCGTCATTGATCGAAATCCTATCAATGACGACAATCAAGGTTTATCTTGATGGCAGTCATTAATTTTCGCTACACATTCAGATAATTTCGTTAGCATAAAATAAAAATATTATGACAGAAAATAACATACCAATTACCAACCTGCATGAACTGCTGGATTATGATGCGCGTAAGTTTATCAGCGCTGAAATTATACTTGAAAAAAACTTGCCTAAATGGATTAGCGAAGCCAGTACGGTACCACTAAAGTCTGTATTACAGAAGTACCTTGATTTTGTAAAAAAACATGTGCAGAAATTGGAAGATTTTTATGTGGAAGAAAATATAAATTCTCTAAGCTATACCAACCGGATAATCCAGGCATTTATTGAAGAAACTGAAGAAAAGCTTTCTCAGTGTGCCGATATACAAATAAAAGATGCCTGCCTGTTAGCTTGCATCCAGGCCATCAATCATTTTAAAATAAGTGCCTATGGAACTTCGGCAGCATTTGCACGAGCCCTGGAGATGGAAAAACAGGCAGGTATTTTTCATGAGGCAGAAGTAAATGAAAAGCAAATAGATGATCGTTTATCACAATTAGCTGAACATGAAATAAATATCAAAGCGAAAGCTCCTATTGCCTTAGGAGAATAAAAATTAAAAAAATGGATTTACGTTTTCACCAGGAAGTAAATATACAGGCAGGTAATGTAACCGTACAAGGCGAACTGATTATTCCCAAGGAAGCATCGGGTATTGTCATATTTTCACACGGTAGTGGTAGTAGCAGGTTTAGTATCCGAAATCAGAAAGTAGCGAAGTATCTGCATAAAAAAAATATGGGAACCTTACTTTTTGATTTATTAACTATTGAGGAAGATAAGGAATACACCAACAGGTTTAATATTGATTTACTTACTAAAAGATTGGCCGGTGCGACTGAGTGGCTGGAAAGGCTATCCGCTGCAAAAGATTGTCGTATCGGCTATTTTGGTGCCAGTACCGGTGCAGCTTCCGCCTTAAAAGCCGCTTCTTATCTTCCCCAGGTTAAAGTGGTTGTTTCCAGGGGAGGCAGGCCCGATTTAGCGATGAACGATTTGCCGAAAGTAGAAGCTCCTACTTTGCTTATTGTCGGTAGTCTTGATTATAATGTGCTGCAATTAAATGAAGCTGCCTTTGAAAAATTAAAATGTGAAAAAAAATTGGAAGTTGTAGAAGGAGCCACCCATTTATTTGAAGAGCCGGGAAAAATGGAAATTGTTTCAGAACTGGCAGGTAAATGGTTTGAAAAATATTTATCCCATATTTTGGTAGAAAAGTAAAATGATATAGATAGCAACAAGGTATTGCCAATAATTGAAAACGGATTTCGTTTTTGGTTATCTATGATATTTGCATCGAAGTTGGAAATACACTATGAAATGTGTTAAAAAAAGTGTGCCGACTCATCAGTAGTGCAAATACACCCAATAAAAAGGTAAGCTTTGAGATCAGGATACCCAATCAGTTTTGCCTGTTATCATTCCTGCCAGGGAAATGGCAATAGGCTCTTTTAGTGACCGCTTGCCTTTTTTCTTATATACTTTTTCCCCGTTTTGATCGTTGTAAACACTGAATAATCTGATTATATATGAAAAAACTGTTCACCCTTTTCACCCTTATACTCTTTATTTCAGCCGGTTATGCTCAGCGGGTCAATCTTGACCGCTTTAATTTCACGGTGTCTTATCGTGACTTTCCGGAGAATCCTTTGCCTGAAGCCTATAAAACGTACAATGTTCGCCTTGAAGCATCGCCTTCTCTCGGGCTTGGTTATTCAGTACAAAATCTCGAGAATAACATCCTGATAGAAGGATTGAAAAAAGTAGAAGGTACCGGGCATATCACCATCCTGTTGATGATGGATGATCTTGAGTTTGAAAAACCGGAAACAGTTGAAAGAATAAAAACTTCAAAAGACAAACAGGGACATGAAATAAAAAGATCTTTCTTCTCTACGGAGTTGACCTATTCTTTTGGTGCCAGGATGTCTTTGTATGATTATAAAGGCAATACCCTTATTAGTAATAAAATATTATTTGACCGGGATAATAAAAGGTCTTATAAAACCCCAGAGTTAAATTCAGCAGAAGATGCAGTAACTTATTATAGCAAGAAGTTCAATGATATCAGGTCCTCTATTGCCGCGCAGCTTACCGCAACTGTTGTTGCTCAAGCCAATCAATGGCTGAATAATCAATATGGGTTTCCTGTCAGGCAGGTAAATGATATTTTTTGGATATTGAATAATAAACGTCATAAATCTTACAGGGACCAGCAGAAAGCATGGAACGATTTCAAAAATGCAATTGTACTGATGAATGCAAATGAACCTTTGGACAAAGTAAAGCAGAAGATGCAGTCGGTGATTAATTATTTTGAAAAAGTAAAAAAGGAATACATCACCTCCGATAAAGAGGATAGGAAAATGAGATATGCAAGTTACTACAACCTCGCCAAGATCTATCTTTATCTTGACGAACCAGAGAAAGCCATGATGGAAGCGGATGCACTTGCTATGAACGATTTTGATGAAAGAGACGGTAAATTCCTGCACCAGGCAGCAGCAATGCTGGCCGATAAACTCCGGAAAAATAATGCAGACACACGGCACTTTGCAATCAATGTAAATAATTATGTTTCCCCGGTGAATTAATCAATCAAAGTAAAGGCAACGTTCCGGATCGGGGAACGTTGCCTTATCATTTATCGATGCTTAATGCATTATTTCTGCTTCTCTTACCTTATAATTTCCGGGAATGGTACCAAATGATCTTGTAAGCCGGTTCCATGAATTGATCTGTGCAATGGCCAGTGTGAGGAAAGCAATTTCCTCTTTTGAAAAATACTGTAGTAATTCATGATGAATATGATCACTCTTTTCATCTGCAGGCAACCTGGTTAAAGTTTCAGCAAAAGCCAATGCTGCCTGTTCTTTGAGAGAATAATAAGGAGTTTCCCGCCATGCGGATAGTGAGTACAGCCTTTTTGCATCTTCACCTGCGTGCATGGCTTCTTTGAAATGCATATCGAGGCAATAGGCGCAACTGTTGATCTGTGATACCCTGAAGCGCAACAACTCCAGTAACTTTTTGTCGAGGCTGCTTTTGTTTACATATTGCTCTACATTTCTCATAACCTGCAGCATATCATGCGGCGCTTCATTAAATGAAATTCTTTCCATGATCTTTTAAAATTTTTGATTCAGTATAAGAACAAACAAGGGATGGAAAACGTGACAGGTTTCTGAAATTTTTTTTACAATGATTGCAGTTTATCAGGATTGCGAATAAACCAGATGCGGGAAATATGGCCAATTTCAAGATCAAATACCTGGCAGTTGACGGGCTTATTATCCTTGTAATATAATATGGCAGGCTGATGGTTGATGTTGCTTTTTTTAATGTGTATATCCTTCCTGTCATAGAATTTTTTATAAACACCCAGCAGGAATTTCATAACGGCTTTTCTGCCCGAAACGGGGTTGATGGCCGCAGTCACTTTTCCTCCGCCGTCTGAAATAATGGTAATATCTTTTTGCAGCAGGTTTTCCAGTTGTTGGGTATCAGCTTTATAAATAACGTCTATGTATTTGTCAAGATAGTCTTTTGGAATTATGGTGCTGTCGGCAGTTGCCGCTTCTTTCAACTGTTGTTTGGCCCGGCTGAATATTTTTCGGGAATACTCTTCTGTAATATTAAGTACGGCAGCTATTTCTTTGTGATCGTAGTCAAATGCTTCTTTTAAAATAAAAACAGCCCTTTGTTTGGCATTGAGTTTTTCGAGCAGGATCATTAAAGAGTAGGAAAGAATTTCTTTCCTGTTGATGACTGTGTCTGCCTTTTCGGTTGCAATGGGTTCGGGCAACCATTGGCCGGGGTAGTGCTGCACAAGCTTTTTCTGTCTTTTCTTTTGGTTGATGGAGAGGTTGATGACGGTACGGATAAGATAGGCTTTTTTATTTTCAATGGCTTCATGGCTTGTTTGAGAAAATTTCAGGTAAGCATCCTGCACTACATCTTTAGCCTCTTCATAAGAGCCTAAAATGTTATAGGCGTATGTGGCCAGCAACTTCCTGATATGATCCATAAGGGGCAAAGATAATAAGCAGGATTTATTTTAAACATCATGAGTGCTATTGCTGCTTACTCTTTCTTTCCTAAAAAAACTTCTTTTAAAAAAGATATTGAAGAATCTAATCCTACCCTTATTGCCCAATTCAACCAACCAAAATTAATCGCTGCTTAAACCGAACTCAGGTTATTTGTAACAGCAGTGCATTTTCTGAAATATCTTCGCGGCATTTACACGACATGAATACCAATCCAAAAAATAAGAATCTCTATCTCATCATAGTGCTGGGTTTGCTCACAGCCATCGGGCCTTTTTCCATTGATATGTACTTGCCGGCATTCCCGGATATTGCCAAAAATCTGCACACCTCTGTAGCGCAGGTAATGCTGTCATTATCCAGTTTCTTTATTGGTCTTTCTGCCGGGCAATTAATATATGGCCCGCTGCTGGAACGGTTTGGCAGAAAAAAGCCGCTTTATGCCGGGCTTTTCATCTACCTGTTGGCTTCTATAGGTTGTGCCATGGCAACATCGGTCAATTCATTAATTATATTCAGGCTCCTGCAGGCATTGGGCAGCTGCGCAGGCCTGGTGGCAGCGCGGGCTATCGTACGGGATTTGTTTGAAGTAAAAGAAAATGCCAAAATATTCTCCATGCTGATGCTGGTGGTAGCCGTATCGCCCATCATTGCGCCTACAGCTGGTGGTTATGTTACTTCCCTGTTTGGATGGCGCTATGTTTTTGTTATACTGATCGCGATCAACCTTATCACTATTGCCGGCGTTTATTTTCTACTGCCAGAAAGCAAAAAGCCTGATCCGGATTTTTCATTGAAGGCAGGTTCTATTATCAAAAACTTTGCAGGCATTATGAAGCATCCACAGTTTTACACCTATACTTTAACAGGCGCTGTCGCTTATGCCGGTCTGTATGCTTATATCAGCGGGTCGCCCTATGTGTTTATGGAAATATTCCGGGTAAATGAAAAACAATATGGGTGGATATTTTCAGTGATAGCTATGGGGGTAATCGGTTCCAGCCAGGTCAACAATTTTGCATTAAGAAAATATTCAAGTGAGCAAATTATTAAAATAGCCACCTGCTGGCAAAGCCTCATTGGGATTGTGCTGGTAGTCATTAGTCTTTTGGGCTGGAGCGAACTATACAGTACCATCTTTCTCATCTTTCTTTTTCTATGTGGCCAGGGGTTTATCTTTCCCAATGCATCAGCTCTTTCTTTAGCACCCTTCCCGCATACTGCCGGTAGTGCATCAGCACTCATGGGTGCTGTTCAAATGGGTATTGGTGCAGGCGTATCGGCCCTTGTAAGCATTTTGCATAATGGCACCCAGGTACCTATGACCATTGTTATGGCCTGTTGTGCCATCACAGCATTTTCAATCTTCTTTTTTGGACGCAAACTGATCATTTACCGGGTAGGCACAAATGCGGTGGAAGAAGAAGACCTGGAAATGATGAGTACCTTATGAAATTTTCAGGGATAAAGTCATTCTTATTTTGGCGATCACCAACCACTCTTATTGCCTATAATTTAATTATTCTCTTTTAATAATTTACTTAAAGCCCTTCCCATAACATTATATCCATCTGCATTTGGATGCAAGCCATCACCTACAAATAATTTAGGATTAATAGTATTTCCAATAAGGAAATTCTTTCCAAAATCCGTAAATGCAATATGATTCTGAAGTGCCATATTTTTAATTTTCAGGTTAATACTTTTCACCTCTTTCTCCATATTTTTTCGGGGCAGGATCCCAACCATTGTAATTTTTGCCAATGGCTTCCTGGTTTTTATCGCGCCAATTAAAAATTGTAATCCATCCACAATTTCCTCGTCGGAATTAATCCCCAAATTATTGGTACCAATCATCAACACAATATTTTTACCGGTAAAATTATTTAGCTCTCCGTGATATACGCGCCATAAAACATTTTCGATTCTATCCCAGCCATAGCCCTCATTCTGAACTTCCAGCGGCGCCATATATTTATCCCATTCCTTTTCACCACGGGCAATCATTCCATGTGGAATACCTCCCCAGAAATTAATAATTGAATTGCCGATCAATAAAGTTTTTGGATGTGTTTTTACAATATTCTCTTTTACATCCTCATGGCGTTTTAGCCAATCATATCCATCGCGATATTGTTCAACCGGTATTTGTGTCGAAATTTTTCCTATCGGTTCATTTAAAATTTCCCTGATTATTTTCTCATAAGCAACTGCATATTCCATCATTCCTATATCATTTGGATGCAAACCCTCAGGGGTAGAATTGATGTCGAAACCAATCTCTTTGTCCGTTAATAAATAAATATTTTTTATACCCGATGATTTTAATTCATCAAAAATTTTTGCCATCACCAAACTACTTCTATGATAGGTATTCAGCCTGGCAGTATCCATGTAAAACGGTGAATAACCAGCTGCATGTTCCACAAATAAAAGAGGCACTGTTCTATCCCGTTCACGCAATTTATTTATGCCATAAATAATCCGGTTTTTAATTTCAGAAGCAGAAATGCCACCTGTCAGATTAGGCATGCAATCCAGAATATACAATTTGGCATCTACTCCGGCCATTAAATTAAAAATCGGTTCCTCATATTTCCCATTCCCCGAAAACCCAAGATTAATAACAGTTCTGTCTATATTTCTTGCCAAAATATTTGTCCATGCCAGCCCTGGCCTAGATGCTACTCCGCCCTGCATGATGGACGTTCCATAAGCAACTATAGGTTTCTCTTTTCGCTTTTCTGCAAAAGAAAACTTAGCATCTTCATCTACTCCAATGGACAACCATTTTACCGAATTGTACAAAGGCAGGTACAGGTAAAAATCAGATACAGAACTTGCGTTCTTGGCCAGAAAAAGATTTTTAAAAATATAAGAGCAGGTATCTCCAAAGGAATATTTCCCAGGGGCCCAATTCCAATTACCGTTGATGTCCATTGCAAAAAGATCGACACCACTCATACCTGTAGAAGGCATGTGCGGCATAGAAAAATTTTTACCAGTCAATGTGTAGCGAACGCTTATTTCGCCGGCCGATGTTTTAAAATGAATAAATTCTCCTGCAGTGTTTTCAGATAAGCCCCAAACAGCATCCCTTACTTTATCTTTCATTTCTATGGGAATACGATGAAAGATATTAGAGGTGTCTGACACGCATACTCCTTCTACAAACGAAGGTTCATGCCAACTAAGTTTTTGTTGTGCGCAAATTGAAAGTGTGAAACTCAGAAACGTAAAAAGAACTAAATATTTTTTCATTTTATGCATATTTATTTCGGTAAAAATATCTCAGTAGAAATTTGTTTTGTAATATAAGTATATAACACCAAAAAATTACTTCCCGGCAAAATCCTAAGTGTTGTTGGTGATTGCTGAGCTACAAGGCACGGAGCACAAGCACACAACCCAAGAGTAGCTTTATGTGGTGTGTAAGCATTTTTGGAAAACCGGCAAGGGCAGAATTATTTTATAACCTCCTTTACTCATAATTAGTTTTTATAAATACAAAGTAAATGTCCTGAGTTACAAACATCAGGACAGCAGTACTTTCTTTATTTGAACACACTACGGATAGCAGAGGAAAGAATTATTTTTTCTTGCCCTCTTCATTAATAAAATTCCCATTTTTATCAAAATTCTTTTTATAATAAATTTTCCCGCTATCATTTATATATAGTATTGATTTAATCATTCCAATTGAGTCCTCCCAATATTCCTCACCTTGATAAACAGGGATGTCATTCCTAAAATATCTATGAGCCGAAAAAGTTCCAGTTGAATCATAAAAATAATATCCATTTCCTTGTGCAAGTCCATTTTTAAAGGGAATTTTTTTATCTAATTTACCGTTAGGGAAAAACCATAAATGTTCCCCAGTCCCTAAACCATTATCCTTATAACGCTTAATTTCTTTTATTTCTCCATCTTTATAAAATGAGACTTGTAATGTGTACAAAATTGAACCATCTTCAGAACGGACTTCCTTTTCTATAACTTTTGAATTTAAATAATCGGCCTTCTTTGGATATTTTTCGCGACATGAAAAAAAGGTTACAAAAAAGAATCCAATGAATAGGCAATAATAATATTTCATAAAATTTATTTTACGTGAAATGTGTCAACCTTTCCTGTTCTTGAATTATATCTTAAAGCGTCAATAATTTTTCCTAATACTTTTTAGCCCTCGCTGGTCTTCTTTCTCTTCCAAATTTAAAGCATTACAAAGACAAAGAAAGACCGCCGATGTTGTGTGTTTCGTGCAGATGGCTTTGCAGCATGGCATCACCAACATCAGTTTGAAAACATATTACACGATTATCCTAAACCATCCAATGTGTTAGAAAGCCAAACTCATCCTCTCCGCTTTCATAAAACTTTGCCGATGAATATTTATAGCCTTCAGGATAATTACATATTCCTGCTGATACAGGGTTGTAATGAATGTATTCCATCTTTTGTATAAACACTTCCTTTATCCATAAGTCAATACTTAAAGGATTACGCTCCCAAAATTGATACTTCCTGTCTTTGGCCCCTACATAAAATCTTTCTGAGACTTTGGGATGATTTTTTTGCAAGTCTCTCTGGATTGTTTGCGATACATACTTTAGAAAATTTCTTTGAATAGCATCTCTCTCATAACCCTTCTGAATTTGCCATATCAGATGTATATGGTTACTCATTATAACAAAGGCGTTTACTTCCACCCATTTTTTGGTAACTATGGTTTGGAGACTGCCTCTGATAACATCTTTATATTTATCGGGTTTTAAAAGATGTTGCCACTCTAAAATGGTAGCCGTAAAATATTGAGGATAATGCTCTGTGATAATAAAGAAATTTTATTCCTGCTAAGGTATTTAAAGTAACCCAAGTTTAGGGCTTGTTCAGTTCATAACTCTCTAAGAGTTGTTGGTGATTGCTAAGCTACAAGGCCTGCGCCACGAACACGCAACAACGGCGGAGTGTGGCTTTATGTGAAATGAAAGCGTTTTTGGAAACACCAGAAAGGGCAGAATAATTCTTACTGATTTGAAAAAAAACTTTGCTATTAATATTTCTCAAACCAGTCAAACTTTTCTTTGATGATGTTTGCTTTTTCTTTCTTTACATAATTCAAAAAAGCTGACGCAACAGGGGAATGATTTTTTCCCTTGAGCCAAATTAGGTTCCATACTGATTTAATAGGAAACCCTTTAACCGGGATAATTTGCAATTGGCCATTCTGTAATTCGTTTTTAATTCCAATCAATGGCATAATGGAGCATCCAAGCCCTGCAATTAAGGCCTGTTTTACAGCTTCATTAGAAGTAAGTTCCATTTTTTTTCTTACAGGCAAATTATTCTTCTGAATAAATTTTTCCATTGTTTGACGTGTCCCGGACCCTTGTTCACGATAGATCAAATGTATTTTTTCAAAAATGCTTTTATCATACAGTTTAGATTTAAATTTTTGTTTGTTGTCACTTACAACGTATAATTTATTTTGCATTAGTTCGGTTTTCTCAATTTGTAAATTTTCGGGCAAAACCGATACTAACGAAAAATCAACTTCATTTTTTTCCAGGCTCTCAAGTACTTTTAATTTGTTTGTTACATCCAGCAGCAATTCAACTCCCTCGTGTTGTTTCAGAAAATTGGCCAGAAAATAAGGCATTACATATTTACCGGTTGATACCACAGAAATTTTTAAGCGGCCTGCCAATTTTCCTTTATGAGATAAGGTTTTGTAGTTGATGGCGTGAACCTGATTCAGAATATTCTCTGCTGCAATGGCAATTTCTTTACCGAAATCTGTAATAAATATTTTTCTCCCAACTACTTCTGTCAATGGAATGTCAAACTGTTCCTGCAAATTTCTAAGTTGTATAGAAACTGCCGGTTGAGTTAAATGTAATTCTTCCGAAGCCTTGGTTATGCTTTGGGTTTGTGTAATTTTTAAAAATATGCGAAGTTGGTTTATTGTAAAATTCATAAATTTTATTTATGCTTATCATTACAAATATAAATGAAAACTTATGATAAACATGATAGACTTTTGCGGCATTAAAAACATAAACATATGACAAAAATAACAGTAGCAAAAGGAGATGGTATAGGACCTGAAATCATGGATGCCACTCTTAAGATTATTTTGGCAGCAGGAGCTAAAATAGAAATTGAAGAAATTGAAGTTGGCGAAAAAGTATACTTAGCCGGCAACACTTCAGGCATTGCCAAAGAATCGTGGGATGTCATCCGAAAGAATAAAATATTTCTAAAGGCTCCTATTACAACACCACAGGGAGGTGGTTACAAGAGTTTAAATGTTACTACCCGAAAATTTCTTGGCTTATACTCAAATGTAAGGCCCTGTATGAGTCTTCACCCATTTGTAAGTACCAAACATCCGGTGATGGATATTGTTATTATACGTGAAAACGAGGAAGATTTGTATGGTGGGATTGAACACCAGCAAACAGACGAGGTGGTTCAATGTCTTAAGTTAATAAGTAGGCCAGGATGTGAAAAAATTGTTAGGTATGCATTTGAATATGCAAAGCAGTATAACAGAAAAAAAGTAACCTGCTTTACAAAAGATAATATTATGAAGCAGACCGACGGATTGTTTCACCAGGTGTTTGATGAGATTGCAAAAGAATATCCGCAAATAGAGAACGAACATTGGATCATTGATATTGGTGCAGCGAAAATGGCAGACACACCGGAAGCATTTGATGTGATTGTAATGCCCAATTTATACGGCGATGTTTTATCAGATGTAGCGGCACAGATTACAGGTTCAGTAGGGCTTGCGGGGTCAGCCAATATTGGTGAAGAATGTGCCATGTTCGAAGCCATACATGGTTCAGCACCAAAAAGAGCGGGTCAAAATGCTGCAAATCCATCCGGATTATTGGAAGGTGCTGTAATGATGCTCAATCATATCGGGCAAACAGACATAGCAGAAAAAGTGCAAAATGCCTGGTTGAAAACGATTGAAGATGGTGTTCATACCTACGATATTTTTAAAGAAGGAGTCAGTAAACAAAAAGTGGGAACAAAAGAATTTGCACAGGCCGTAATTGACAATTTGGGAAATAAGCCCAACATGCTGAAGGCTGTTTCTTATGCAAAAGGAACTGCACTGAGCCTTCCAAAATATAAACGCAAAGCTGCTGCAAAAAAAGAATTAATTGGCATCGATGTCTTTGTACACTGGAACGGAGCAAGCCCGGATGAGCTGGCTTCTTTGCTAAAGAAAATAGAACTGAAGCAACTTAAACTTACTATGATCACTAACCGGGGAATTAAAGTGTATCCCGATGGTTTTCCCGAAACTTTTTGCACTGACCACTGGAGATGCCGATTTAAATCAAATGATGAAAATAATATTTCTAAAACAGACATTGTTCAGTTACTGTCAAATGCAATAACAGAAAATATTGACACCATTAAAACTGAAAATCTTTACGCCTTTGATGGCAAACAGGCTTTCTCACTTGGACAAGGACAATAAAAAAAAAACAAACAATGAATATACAACTCATACAAGGGAATTTCAATGCAAAGGATGCATTAGCAATTATCACTCAAATGATTCACGTAAAAATAAAATATCATGAAAGCAAAATCAGCAACAACAGTAATGAGGAGGATATAAAATTTCGTGAAGCAAAAATTATAAGGTTGCAAAAAGATTTATCTGATATAAGGAATTTTATTGAGGACAGCGGAGGTAAAATCAATATTCAAAGTAAAATACACTTATCACATTAATTATGGATCAAATACACAATCTCAAATTAATTGAAGGGCAGTTTGCTCCATTAGAAGCCCGTAAAGTAATTTTCGATCTGATCAACAGCAAAATAAACTATCACAACCTTGAGGCGTTTAGCATCAAAGAAAGATTTAATGGAAATATTTCTTATTCTGAAAAAAGAATCGAAGAATTGAAAGAAGTGCGAAGGCGCCTGGAAGATATTGTCAATGATGCTTCTGAAAGAGGGCTTAATTTAGAAGTTGAAAGCTTTATTAAGATAACATTAATTGAGGATGCTTAATTTATTAAACCAATGTTTGAAGGAAGGGAGGTAGTGATTGCAACCAGGAGGCACCAAAAAGAAAAAGTAATCGCATCTCTTAGTCCTCCTTGGTCTTCCTTCTCTTCCAAATTTAAAGCATTACAAAGACAAAAAAGAGGCAGCCGATGTTGTGGTCGCGCAGATGGCTTTGCAGCTCTGCAATAATAAATAAATTTTATTCCCACTAAGGTATTTAAAGTAATGTAAGTTTAGGGCTTGTTCAGTTCATAACTCCTTAAGGGTTGTAGGTGATTGCTAAGCTGCAAGGTCTGCGGCATGAACACCGAACCTACGGAGTATGGCTTCATGCGGTGTTAAAGCGTTTTTGGAAACACCGGCAAGGCCAGAATTTTATCATCCCATTTATTGATAAACCCTTACATAATCTATTTCCATTGAAGCCCTGGTAACATTCGGGGCAACAGGCCCTCCAAAATTTCCGCCCATGGCCATGTTCAGGATGATAAAGAAATTATGATTGAAAGGAATGTTCGGAGAATTTGGAACAGTTTGATACACTTTTCCGTCAACAGAAATTTTTATAACAGAAGGAGACCATTCCAATCCGTATACGTGAAATTGTGTGGTTCCATTCGAGATCATAGTCGTCTTACCATTAGCGTTTCCTCCATAATGGTCGGGATAATGTAAGGTGCCGTAAATTTTGTTTAATTGTCTGCCCAAATGTTCCATAATATCAATTTCACCGCAGGCAGGCCAATTAGCAGAATCTATATTACTTCCAAGCATCCAGATTGCAGGCCATGTTCCCACACCTGATGGCAATTTTGCTCTTACTTCCACTCTTCCATATGTAAAAGAAAATTTTCCCTTGGTAATAATACGTGCAGAAGTATAATCACTGCCTTTATAATTTTCTTTTAAAGCAGTAATATGTAACATGCCGTCTTTTACAATTACATTTTGATGCCTGCTGGTATAATATTCCAACTCATTATTCCCCCAGCCTCCGGCTCCCAAATCATAATCCCATTTGGAACTATCAGGCGCACTGTTATGGTTAAACTCATCTGACCAGGCAAGTTTATGATATTTTGTTTGTGCAAAAGAACTTTGTTGCAAGAAAATAAGACACATCAGGGCAATTGCTGAGGATAAAATGATCTTTCCAGGCATTTTATTTTTTTTAATTATACGGGTAAATATAGCTACATAAATAACAGAAAAAGCCCGGAACTTTACCAAATCTACAAGTCTTCTTTACCTGGTATCCCTTGTGCTTCTCTTTTTTATCCTTACTTCGTGGTATCCTTCTTCTTCTTCAAATTATTCAGTAATCCTTTCAGCGATTCTTTGGTTTTCTCTGTGGCATTTTTGGGAGCAGGGGTACTGTCCGCGGCGGTACTATCTTTTTTTCCAAACAATTGCTTACTTAGCTCTTCTTTAGCGGCATCGCCCAATTGTTTTTTAATGGAGTTCAACGTGTCTTTGGCGACGGATTTGGCGCTGTCTATTTTAGCCTGTGCAAATTCTTTTACCTGGTCTTTCATTTCCGTAGAAAGGGTTTCGCCACTTTGCTTCAGATCTACTTTTATCGAAGGGCTTTTAATAGTACCACCCATGGCCAGTTTCAGGTTTACGGTTTCGCCCACATTCAGCGGAATGCCTTTGGCATTTGCTGCCGATGCCAAACTATTCACCAACTGGTTGCCCTGTGTGCCCATCAGCGCTCTCGGCAATTTCAGGTTGATGGTATAGTCCAGGCTTTGATCAAAACCCTGTAAGCCACCGATCTCCATTTCGATGTCTTTTACTTTTACGGTAAAGGGTTTCACCAACAACTTGCCATTGGAAAACTCAAAATACGTTTTCACATCTTTCAAAGAAATTTGTTGAAGTTGAGTTACATTTAAAGTAGACGCAATTTTATCGAGCGGGGCAAACTTGCTTAAAAATCCTTCTATTAAAAGCACATTGCCATTGCCTGAAAGTGTGCTCATATCTATATTCATCCCCTCGCCCAGTTTGCCATTGGCAGATAAGGATGAGGTTAATTTTCCTGCTAAAAATTTGCCGACAGGCATTAACTTTTGTACGCTATTAAAAGCGTAAAATGTTTTTTGAATATCCGCTTTGTCCACGGCATAACTCATGGCTATGGTGGGCTTTGCTTTATTTTCTTTGGTACTGTAAGTTCCATTGATCGTGATGTCGCCATCCAGCGCGTTACCATGCACGTTAGTCAGCTTTACAGCCTGGTCTTCTACTTTAAGCGAACCGGTTAAATTGCTGATGTCGATCTTATCATAATGCAGTTGATCCACTTTGGTATTCAAAACTACATCCAGGTTGGCGGGCACTACAAAGGGCGCTGAGGCAGGGCTTGGGCTGGTAGTATCGGTCTCTACTCCCATCCAGTCGTCCAGGTTTATTTTATCCGCATTCAAGGTAAGGTTGGCGCTAAGCGGCTTTCCGCTGAATAAATAATTCAGTAGGTTATTGACCTGGCCGTTACCGGTAAAGTTGCTTTTTAAATATTCCCCACTCAAATCTGCTACGTCTATTTTACTGGGTGTAAAGCGGGTATTGAGGGTATTTATTTTTATGCCTGTGGGATAATCAGCAGAGGTATAATTAAAACGGTTCAGCCCAATGGTACCTGATGCATAAAAATTTTGATACTGCTCTTTTTCCAAGTCTTTTACATTGCCTTTGATGCTCACGTCTGCATTCAGGAGCCCGGCGAGGGTGGTTCCTTTTTCCAGTTTGGCAAAACTACTTACCTGCGATAAGTCAAGTTTGCCTTTGGCGGCGGCATCCACAAACATGGTGCTGACGGGCTTCCTGACGAGTAGCCTGAAATCAAAAGGTTCATTATCTATTTGCAGATGCCCGTTGGTAATATCTACTATGGTATTGTCCGTTTGTCCATCGGGATTATCTACCACAACTTTGAGATTGATTTTTTCTATGTCCTTCGGCAGGTCGGTATATTTGAATAAGCCATCTTTTATTTCCATGGCTATATGATAACCGGGCATGGTGGAATCGCTGTACACACCTTTCACCATTCCTTCAAAATTGGCAGTTCCCTTTGCGGTCACCTTATTAAAATCGTTTTTGTAAACTGCCGGTACCAGGGAAAGGATGTTTTTAAAATCGCTGTCCGGAGATTTGAAGCTGATATCCATATCATAGCCATTGGCCAGGCTTTTAATAGCTCCTTTACCATTTATTTTCAGATCATTTATTAAGATGGCAAGATTATCAAAACTGTACACACTATTGGTATTGTCAATCTTTATATCTGCGTCAACGTGGGTATTTACTCTATATAAAAAAGGAATACCTCCGTACATATAAGTTACCTCATCGGCATGAGTAGTGGTAGCCAATGTAAATAGATTGGCGTTGAAATCGCCACTGCCTGAGTGATCGAGGTTGATGATCTTGGCGCTCATATCGCTTTGCCGGTCGTCATAAAAAACATACCCCTTCTTAATTTCATATTTTTTTAATTCAAGATGGAAGGGTTTGCTTTCTGAGGTAGAATCAGCAGGGCTTTCACTCTTTTTTACAATATCCCAATTGGCAAGCCCTTCTTTATTTACCAATGCATGTATGCGGGGTGCATCCAATACCAAACTGTAAACATTCATATCACTCCCCCTGAAGAAACTCATGATATCTATTGCTACATCTAATCTTTTGGCAGCTAATAACGTATCAGCAGCAAAATAACCGGTACCGGTAACCTGCAGTTCGTCCAACCCTAAACTTACTCTTGGAAAATGGCGAAGGAAAGAAATATCCACGTCTTTAAAATCTACTTTGGCATTGATGTTTTTATTGATCTCCGCTTTTACAAGCGAAACAATTTTACCCTTGAAAATAAAGCCGGAGGCAAATAGCAAACCAATGAGGCATACCAACACAATGAGGGTTATTTTAAGGATCTTTTTTAGTTTTTTCATAAGAAATCTTAATTGAGATGAATACAAACTTATCGTATCTTAGTTTAAGCTAAAATAATACCAGCATTTTTAAAGGCGGTTATAAAGAATTTGCAATTCAGCCCGCCCTAACACATTTAAAAAAAGAATAGGGCTGTTCAATAAATCAGGAATAGTTTATTGAATGATAATAAAACTTGGCAAGGAATTTTGACTCGTTCGGAAATATATTTTGTTTATCTCATTCTGAGATTTTCTTATTTGTGCAAGCCTATTTTAGAACAGGACATTTTTTTATGAGGCAGTATCAATACCTTAATAGGTTCTCTTTAAGCTAATTCTACCTAGTCCTGTTAATTTAAAATTGCAGATCCCTTAAAAGCGTTAGCAAACTCAATAAATGTTTTTGCTTCCTGCAGGTATGTTTTTGCAAATTGTCCTGTTGGTTCGTTTTGATTTATTTGTAAAACAAGCTCCCTGAAACCTGAATGATCATTATACAATCCTTTGGCTGTAAAGTGTTCATCAAAATCTTTTAAAATTCCTACCTGTGTATTGCACTGCACCTGCTGGTTCAATAACAAAGCTTTTGCTGCATTAATGAAGGCAGCATAAGCCTGGTAGATACCATCTGCGAATGCTCCATTGGTTATACTTTCTTCGGCAAGATTTATTTTTTCGTCTGCTTCAAAAATTAAAGTGGCCACTAAATCGATCATTACACCGGCACATTCACCTACTCCAATTGCAGTTGCAAATTTTTCTTCCTGGCCCCAATCGATATAATCTTCAGCGGCCAGCGTTTCAGTATCTGCTAACGGTTTTAATAAATTATAAAAATATCTTTCGCCGTTCCTGAATGTGAAATCAAGGAATGATTCGTTGTTCTCCTGATTCCTTTTAAAATCATTTAATAAAACGCGAATAGCTTCAGGAGCCCGCTTACTGGGAAGCTTAATTACTTTGTTGGCAACCCTGCCTTCACCACTGCCTAAATTACCTCCACCGATCAATACCTGTACAGCAGGTACCACTTTGCCTTTTACCTTCATGGAACTGCCATGAAAGCCGATAGTGCCTATACCATGCTGACCGCAGGAATTCATACACCCACTAATGCGAATAGCCACATCGTCATTCAATAAAAATTCAGGAAATTCATCTTCAATTAATTGTGCAAGAACGGTACTTAACTCTGTGCTGTTTGAAATGCCAAGGTTACAGGTATCCGTGCCGGGGCAGGAAACGATATCTGCAGTGCTTCCATAACCAGCAGCAGCTAGGCTTTCAGCTTCCAGTACACTATATACATATTCCAGGTGTTCCGGTTTTATATAGCGGAATAGTAAATTCTGATTGATGGTAACACGAATATCATCTGCGATAACAGGTTTCAATTTTTGAATTAATCTTCTGCTGACATCTGAGCTGATGTTACCGTTGGGCACTCTTACATATACTACATGATACCCTTCCTGTTTTTGATTCTTAACATTGGTCTTTTTCCAAATCTCAAAATTCAGGGGGTTTTTGATTTCAGTTTTTTCGTCGGGCAATGTTCCACCAGGAAATATAATTTCATCAAAACGGTTTGAATCTATAGCAACAGACTGATCTGTTAATGCTTTTTGTTCACCAGCAACCAATTCATTAAATGCATCTATCCCGATCTGTTGAATTAAAAATTTAATCCTGGCTTTATGCCTGCTGTTGCGTTCTCCATAACGGTCAAATACACGCAATACGGATTCAATATAGGGAATCAATAGATATTCTTCCAAAAATTCGTGTGTGGTAATTGCGAGATGGGGTTGTGCGCCTAATCCTCCGCCAACAACAACTTTAAACCCTCTCTGAATGTTACCATCTATTTCTTTAATGCGGGGAATTACACCGAGGTCATGCATAAAAATCAGAGCCGTATCTTTTTCACTGCTTGACAATGCAATTTTAAATTTGCGCCCCATTTCCTGGCAAACTGGTTTGCGCAAAAAATATTCGAAGATAGCATGAGCATAAGGAGTTACATCAAATGGTTCATCAACATCAATACCTGCAATATCTGAAGCCGTTACATTTCTAACTGTATTGCCACAGGCCTCACGAATCGTAATATTATCCTCTTCTAATAAACTCCATAATTCGGGAGTTCGGTCAAGACTTACAAAATGAATTTGAATATCCTGCCTTGTGGTCAGGTGCAAATTCCCGGTTGAAAACTCGTCCGATACATCCGCAATTCTTTTCCATTGAGCTAATGTCATTTTTCCATAAGGCAACTTGATTCGCACCATTTGAACACCTTGTTGTCGTTGCCCATATACGCCTCTTGCCAGCCTGAGACTACGGAATTTCTCTTCGGGAACAGCGCCTTCTTTAAAAGCCCGGATTTTTTGTTCCAGTTCAAGAATATCCTTCTGTACCAGTGGGTTTTCTAATTCTGTTCGAAAAGACTGCATTGTTTATTTAATTATGATTATGTAAAATTTTATTACCCTACTAATTTAGTATACTATGCAAATGTAAGGTTTGAGAAATAACGGTCCAATTTTTTTTTATATTGCTATTATCACAACAAAGTTGGGCAAATAGACCAAAATTACATGAAGGGATATTTCTTCGCCTCAGTAGTGTGCGGTATTTAAATAAGCGGAGTGTATGCTGAGGATGAAAAAACAGTTATTTCCTCCTAAAATAATTCTGCGGATAGAAATCCTGGTGTAGAAGCAAAATAGTTATCAAAAAGTAAAGGCTGCATAAAATACAGCCTTTACTTTAATCCGATATCCAGACAAAACAAAAATTACATAAAAAAAGGCGTTAATCAGATTGACGGTGGCGGAAAGTTCCAGCCTACACCGAAGGTTACAACTTATTAATCTTTATTTGTGATACAAAAATAACCGTCTAAGGGCTTTTTAAAAAGATATAGTTATTAACCAATGTGGATAACTGTTAATGAAAGGTAGAAAAAGAAATATGTATGAGGAGAATTTTGTGCAAGAAGTTAACTTTGACAGATAGAACATTTGTAAAACATGAGCAACACAATTCAACGTATATCACCAATAGAAATTAGTCAGGACGAGTTCAAAAAAATTGGTTATCAATTAATAGATACCATTGCTGATTTTATTGAAACAATTGATAGAAAGCCCGTTACTACCGGAGAAACTCCTACCCAAATACAAGAGATACTGGGGAATGATTCTTTACCTGAACACGGAACTTCTGCTTCAGAATTGTTTTCCAAAGCCACTGATTTATTGCTCAACCATTCATTGCTCAATGGGCACCCTAAATTTTTTGGATACATCACCTCGTCGCCTACACCAATAGGTGCTTTGGCAGATTTATTAGCGGCGGCTGTTAACCCCAATGTGGGTGCGAATATATTGAGCCCAATGGCAACCGCCATTGAAAAGCAAACTGTGAAATGGCTTGCTGAATTTATCGGTGTTTCTCCTTCCTATGGTGGAATATTGGTTAGCGGGGGAAACATGGCAAACTTAACTGCATTTTTAGCAGCAAGAACAGCAAAAGCTCCAAAGAGTTTAAAGGAAAGTGGACTGGCAAACATTCATTACGAAATGGTTTTGTATTGTTCAAAAGGAACTCATACCTGGATTGAAAAAGCGGCTGTATTATTTGGTCATGGGTTAAAAGCCATACGATGGATACCTACCAATGCTGACAATAAAATGAATACAGATATTTTGTCGCAAACAATTCGTAATGATTTAACGGATGGCAAAAAACCCTTTCTGGTAATTGGAAATGCAGGTGATGTAAGCACAGGTGTGGTAGATAATCTTTCGGCAATAGCCAGTATTTGCAAAGCACATGATTTATGGTTTCACATAGATGGTGCGTATGGAATTCCTGCTGCGGTAATTCCACAATACAAAGATTTATTTGGTGGAATAAAGGAGGCTGACTCTATTGCACTTGACCCTCACAAATGGCTTTATGCACCACTTGAAGCAGGTTGCACCCTGGTTAAAAATCCCCAGCACCTGGTTGATACTTATAGTTCGCATCCTGTTTATTATAATTTCGATAATAATGATGATGAGCCTTCACTCAATTATTACGAATATGGCTTCCAAAATTCAAGAGGCTTCAGATCATTAAAAGTATGGATGGCTTTGCAGCAGGTGGGGAAAAGCGGTTATATAAAAATGATTGGTGATGACATTGCCTTATCCCAAATGTTATTTGAAGAAGCAAAAAAGCATCCTGAACTGGAAGCAGTAACACAAAATCTAAGTATTACCACTTTGCGTTATGTACCTCCTGGTTATTTGCAAGATGAAAAAATGAATGAAACCTATCTGAACACTTTAAATGAAACATTATTGAATGAATTGCAGGGTGAAGGAGAAGTGTTTTTATCTAATGCTGTTGTTGGGGATAAATATTGTTTAAGAGCTTGTATTGTAAACTTCAGAACTTCCCAAAAAGACATTGAAGAAATTATTGAAATCATAGTTCGGCAAGGAAAACAGCTTCATGCCAAACTGTATGACAAAATTCCTACAAAATAGACCCGCAAAACCTGGCTGATTAAAATCTTTTACAATTGTTTTTTTTGCAAGAATTCTGATCAATCAATTTTTCTTACTGATGCATTACTTTCCCGGAACCCGAAATATGGGTATTAACTCCGGGTGTGCCTTTATAATAAACGGAACCACTTCCTGAAATAGTAACATCCAGATTTTGAGAAGCATTGACACGCATTTCCCCGGAGCCACTCGTGGTAGTGGTTATAGAAGATGCAGGCACATTCATAGCATCTATATTTCCACTTCCGCTAATCCTGAAACTACCGGTATTAAGTGAGCCATTTGAAATTGTTATATTCCCTGAACCGCTTATGTTAGCATCAAGAGATGTTGCCACTAAACTGTGCAGATTTATATTTCCCGAGCCACTTAAAGTAAGGCTCATACTACCTGAACTTATGGAATCAGAAGCTATCAAATTTCCAGAACCACTCAATCGCAAACCATTTATCATTGGAGAACTTACATTCACCACTATGTTTTCGTGAGACTTTACCCGCACACCATTCCTGAATTTGATTAAAAGTTCATTGCCAACTATATTGGTTTCAATTACATTGAGAATATTTTGCTGCGCTGTTATTTCTACTTTGTAAACGGGATCCTGCTTGTAATAAACATTGGCGGAGATTGAAGATGCGACAGAAGTGAAATTACCAGTGCCCCTGGTTTCTGTAACTGCGGGGCCTTCGCCTACCACTTTTTTGCAAGATGTAAAACCTGCCATTAACGCAATTGATAAAAATAGAATACTTAACTTTTTCATGTTAGGGAATTTGTCAATTTTTTAAATTTTATTATTAGGTTTTAGGATACAAGGCTATTTGCCCTGTTCATTTTAATAACAACCGGAAAAGGAAATACCCCTATGCGTGCCTGACTTTTTTTAGAAAAGAGTGATGCCAGCATTCCATCCTATCCATCCATTTACACGAGGACTAAAATTAAAATGGTGATAACCTGCAGACGGAATATTTTTATTGAATCCATTAAATCCTCCCGCCTGGTTGCTATAATATACATTAAAGGCCGGGCCGGCAAAAAGGGCGAAATTTTTATTTAAATGGACGTTGAGGTTCAAAGAAAATTTATTCAGCAAATTGGTATAGCTCCAGCTACCAAGGTATAAATATTGAGAAGATAATTCCGTTGAGAAAGAAAATCTGTTTGAGAAAATAAAATCATGTCCCAGGCCAAAACCAAATGAATATATTTTTGCAGAATCACTTAGATTAATGCCTCCCATAAGCATACTGTATAATTTTGAATTGCCTGTTTTAATATTCAGGTTCGCATTCATAGTTTCATTTGCATACAACGAAATTTTATGGTAGCCTTTGTTAACCAGGTTTAATAACCCAATGCTATACCCACTGGAAGTATCCGAAACATTAATGAGGCCTATTTGCACACCGTGTAAATTTTTGGCATAGTTAAATATACCAGCCACCTGCATCCCATTCATTTTTCTCCGGCTAAAGTTTCCGATGCCGGCAATTTGTAAACCCTTCATATTTTTATTCGCATAATTACTAATGCCAGCGATTTGTACACCTCTTGCAGTATCGGCTGCATGATTGTGAATACCCGCCAGCTGCCAACCATTTACTTTCCCTTTTGTATAATTGTATATTCCCGCCGTTTGCCATCCGTTTAAATTGTTGATGACAGTATTGTTAATACCTGCAAACTGTGCTCCCGTTACATTGCCGCCTGTAAGGTTAAACAAGCCCGCCGCCTGGAAAAATCTGACATCTCTTTTATCAAGATTGAAAAGGCCACCAAATTCAACACCATTAAGGCCACCGGTATATCCGCCAAAAATGTTCAGCGAAAAATTATTGACAATTTGCGGGCTTAGCCTGCCATGCGTACTCATGCCCGGAAGAACAGAAACCTGGAAAGGCCTCTCAGTAAAAAACTTTTTCAGGTTAAGGCTTTGAATTTTCTGTTTGGATGAAAGCAAAAAATTACCTATTGCTGTTTTCTCCAATTTTGAAGAATCTTTTTTTACATAGAGATATTCAGTCGATGTGGAATCGTCTTCCACTCTCACTTTTAAAGAATCGGGTAGATAATAATCATTGGGGCTAACCGTAACGAGTGCCTGGCTTTCTTCCTGTGGCATAATGGTGATAGTCAACTGCTGGTTGTAACGCGGCTCAATAACGATGGTAGTATCCTGGTAAAATTCTTTACTTACTGTAAGCTCTACCGTTTTGTTTTTACTCTTCAGTTTTATTTTAAAATAACCATTTTCATCAGTAAGTGCCGAAGCGAGTAAGTGCTTATCATAAATGCTTGCATCACTTAGTTTTTGTCCTGTTTCATCATCCAGTACATAACCACTAACAGTATAAATTTTATCTTCAGTCAGGGCTTTGTTAGTGATACGCGAAATATTTAAAGGCGCTCTTCGTATGATAATGTAGTTGCCGCTTTCTTTAAATTCATAATCACTGCTGAATAAAAAATCCAGCACCTTCTTTATTGTTTTATTGTAAACGGTGAGTGTAACCAGGCTGTCTCTTTTTATAATATTTGAATTGTAAGAAAAATAGAAATCTCCTTTATTACTTATTATTTCCAGTACATTATCAAGCCGTTGCCTGTTTACTTCCAAAGAAATATTTTTATCCAAAATACTTTGTGCCTGGCTTTCAAGGTTAATGACCACGAGCAATATAAAAACAGCAATGGTTCTTTTAAAAACTATCATAGCTAATGTGTTATAATCTGGTTCCTATTTTAAAATAATTTCATTTCCTGTTTTGGTAACAGAAATATTAAAGGTTTGCCGGATGATCTCCAGAATGGTATCGAGAGATTGGTCGTTGAAGGTGGTAGTGAGCGGAAGGTTGCGCAGCTCTTTTCCTTCAATAATAATATCAGTGCCGTATGCCTGGTTGAGCACATCCACCAACTTCCATAAAGGTGTATTATCGCATTCAAATTGTTTGGTACGATAATAATCGTAGAGCGTACCCTTTTCTTTTTCTTTTACCAGAATATTATCATCCTTTTTTACAAGGATCTTTTCATCGGGATGCAAATCAATCTCTTTATTATTTTTTATTACCTGCACAATTCCTGTTGCTACAATGATCTCTGTATTGCCATTGCTGCTTTTTATATTGAAAGAAGTACCCACCACTCTTACAGTAATGTCATTTACAGTAATAATAAATGGCTTCGATTTATCAGGATGTATTGAAAAAAATGCTTCTCCTTTTAAGGCAACTTTTCTTGTATTTCCTTTAAATTTTTCAGGGTAAGAAAGTTCTGAGTTTTTATTTAAGGTAATGACCGACTCATCAGGCAATGTATCTGTAATCACTTTATTTGAAGACAGTACGGCGAGTGTTTTAATTTCTTTATTATCAAAAATTTTATACGCAAGCAGCGCCGCTCCCGCAATTATTACAACCATGGCAGCAATTCTTAGCCAATAGAATGAACCGATCGGCTTTACCGTTGCCTTTCCTGCTGAAGTAGTATGAATGCGATCGCGAAATTTTTCCCATGATGCTTCTTCGTCTACTGTGCTTGTTGCAGCAAACTGTTTGCTTCCTTCCCATATTAATTTGAAATCATCAAAATATTTTTGGTTCGTTGTATCGACACTTAGCCATTGTTCTACCGCTGCATTTTCATCCGTCGTTGTTTCATCCAGCAAGTATTTCACCAGGAGCTCATCATCAATATGGTCAAATTTTTCTTTCACTCTTATTGTTTAAATGTGAGTAATAGTAAAATGGTAAGTGGCAAAAAATCTATTAATTTCAATCGCAATAATTTCAAAGCTTTTCCCATTTGATTCTCTACGGTCTTAGGTGAAATTTTCAGCCTGTCAGCTATTTCCCGGTACTTCAAATCTTCAAACCGGCTCAATTGAAATATAGTTCTGCATTGTTCGGGCAATTCCTGCAAAGCCTTCTGCAATTTGCCTTCCAACTCTTTAAACGCTATTTTTTTGGCAGCGCTTTCTGTTTCGTTTTTCATTTGATGCAATACATGAGATTGATGCTTTTGGCGCACTTTTAAATGCTTTAAATGATTGAGGCTTTCATTATGAACGGCTTTATAGAGATAAGCAGCAACAGACCCTGAAATAGACAAACTTTCCGGCCTTTCCCAAAGTTTAAAAAAAATATTCTGAACCAGTTCTTCCGCGGCCATCTCATCCCTGACTATGGTGAAGGCATACGCATGCAGGCTTTTAAAATGAGTTTTAAAAACCTGTTCAAAAGCTTTCTCATTTCGCTTTGCCAGCAACGGTATGATGCTGCCTTCGTCCAACTCCATTCTGATAAATTGATATGCCGGTTTAAAATATGCTGCTCCTGTCAAGTTGCTTTTTTATGATAACAACTCATGTTCCTTTTACCCCTATTATATTCTGAAAAATAAATAAATTTCTTTTATCAGGATACGTTAGGATGACTGGATTGATTGAAATAGGGGTTGGACTGTAATTAAAATGGAACCAATAGTCAGTTCCCAAAATGAACCAGTTATTGAATGTAGATGTAAAACTGGAATTGTTATTTTTTGATTGCTATAGAAATCTTTACAAAGAATTGCCTTTAAAGAATAGTAACAAAAGTTACAGATAAGCTCAGTTGCGGGTTTTACCTTTACAGAAAATAAAACCTAACTATGGCAACGATACAAATTACCACACAGGATTTTAAAGAGAAAGTATTTAACTACGAAACAGAAAAAGACTGGAAATACAAGGGAGAGTTACCAGCTATCATTGATTTTTATGCTGATTGGTGCGGCCCCTGCAAAATGGTAGCTCCCATACTTGAAGAGCTTTCAAACGAATATGAAGGCAGGCTGGCTATTTATAAGGTAAATACAGATAAAGAGCAGGAACTATCTTCTGTATTTGGTATACAAAGTATTCCAACTATGCTTTTTATTGGTGCCGATGGTGAACCAATGATGCAACCAGGTGCTTATCCCAAACATATCTTAAAAAAAATAATTGAAGAAAATTTGCTAACACCTATAAAGACAGAGACAGAACAATAACCTGGTAGATAATATAATATGGGTTGTAATAGCCAGACGGACGATAGCGAGTTGATCGGCTTTGCTGAATAGTCATTTAAGTTAGATATGCGTGCCAAAAGTCTTTCCAAAACCATTCCTGAAATCATAAAGATGATAACGTAAGTGGATGTTTATCAAAGAGGTGCATCTCCGTTTATCCTCGTAATAAAACCGTTGACCACAAAAATCTGTTATTTTACCAAATCTTCAATGTTTCTCCAGAATTTCAAAATAACTTCGCGGCCGAATTAAATCCGGCAATATAATGAAGCTATCTTTTTTTACCCTATTATGTTTTTTAAGTTTTTCAGTTTTCGCCCAAAAGTCCAAAAATGAAAAAGACGGTTACAAAATAACCGGAAGGTTAACAGATTCACTAACCAAACATCCCCTCGAATATGCTACCATCTCTATTTTTCCTGAAGGGGTAAAGAAACCTGTAAATGGAACCATTTCGGATATCAAGGGCCGCTTTTCCGTAAATATTGCAGCCGCCGGAACTTATAAATTGGTGGCAGAATTTATTGGCTATAAACCTCACACTTTATACAGCATTACTATTAACAAAGAACATCCTCTTATTGAGATAAAAGATATTTCTCTTGAACCAAAGGCTACCACTATGCAGGCCATTACCATTTCGGGACAGCCCAAAGTAATGGAAACCAAAATTGACAAACTGGTCTTTAATGCAGAAAGGGATCTTACATCGCAGGTGGGTGTCGCTACTGATATTTTAAAAAAAATACCACAGGTTTCTGTAGATGTTGACGGAAATGTACAGTTAGCAGGTAGTTCAAGCGTACGCTTTTTAATTAACGGAAAACCCTCAGCAGCTTTTGGAAGCGACATTGCAGAAGTTTTGCAAGCCATCCCAGCCAGCCAGATAAAAAGTGTAGAGGTAATTACTACCCCAGGCGCAAAATATGATGCACAAGGACTGGGTGGGATCATCAATATTATTTTAAAGAAAAATAATTCAAGGGGGATTAATGGAAATTTATCACTCACCGGGGGGACCCGAACTGAGAATGGCTCTTTTAACTTCAATGCCAGGAAAGGAAAATTTGGGATGAATGCATATATTAGTGGGAATGCCCGATTGAAAGCACAATCTCTTTCTTCTTCCGACCGGCTTACCAACGACACCTCCGCAAACACCACTGTTTTATTGCAACAGGCAAGTTCCGGAAATGACCAGAGAAGTGGTTACCAAACGGGCCTAGGCTTTGATTATGATATAAATGATCACAATGGTATAACCGGAGCACTTTCATTTAATAATTTCGGTCATAAAAGTTCAGGTTTAAATAACCAGTTACAAAATACGAAAGACATCAATGGGGCCATTCTTTCTGATATTGAAAGCTCTATCAATTCAGACCATACTTTTAATTTTCACAGTGTGGATGCAAGCCTTGATTATAAAAAAACATTTAAAAAAGATGGCCAGGAATTGGATTTGTCTGTCAATACTAGTTCCGGCCACCGCAGCGTAATTGATAATAATTACCAGTATGCTATGCCAAAGGATTCACTCTTTTACAGCACGAAGGGCAAAAACCCCGGTACCGAAAAAGAAACACAAATACGATTAGATTATACTCAACCGCTTAAAAAGGATTTTCTTTTAGGAGTAGGCAGCAAACTTAGCTTTAATGATATTGCCGGTAATTCTGATGTTTCGAAACTAAATGGTCTTGGTGGATACATAAAGGATAATTATTTGTCCAACATCCTGGATTACCATCAAAAAGTATATGCACTGTATGCGGAAATGACTTTTCCAGTATTTAATTGGTTTAATGCCAAAATAGGGGAACGATATGAACGCACGGAGATTAACTCCTATTTTTCAGATGCACAAAACCAGGCCAAAATTCCCGGATATAATACTTTTGTACCCTCCATCTTTTTTTCAAAAAAGTTGACTGAATACTCACAATTAAAACTGAGCTATACTAAAAGGATTCAAAGACCCAATTACAGGGATTTAAATCCTTTTATTAATACAAGCGATCCCAAAAATCTTTCAACAGGGAATCCAAATCTGACCCCGGAAATAGGCAGAAGATATGAATTGGGTTACAGCGTGGATATTGATAAAGTCGGTTTCTTTATGGTCAACCTCTTTTATCGTGTAAATGATCATGATATTCAACCATACATCGTGTATTATCCTTCTTTACAGGTGGGCGACACCACCTACACAGATGTAGCTTTAAGTACGAATCAAAATATTGGAAGAGAAAATAATTACGGACTAAATTTCTTTACATCAGCAAAGTTTTTTTCTAAGTTGGATATGAGAACTAACTTGTTTTTTTATGAAAGGCATACTATTAACACGATAGATAAAGGATATAATTACAACAGTTTTAATTACTACTTTAACCTCAATGCAGATTATCAGTTTTCCAATACGCTGGTGGCAGAATTTTTTGGTAATTTCAGTTCAGCAAGGCATGAAGCACAGGGGACCTATCCATCTTTTACTTCTTACAGCTTTGCAATACGGAAACAATTCTGGAATAAAAAAGGGAGCCTTGCACTTACAGCATCCAATCCATTTCATAAAAATCTTGTAATGAAAACAAAAGTTTTTGGGTCTGGTTTTACAATGGATCAAACACGTACCATCCCTTTCCGTTCAATAGGAATTAATTTCACCTGGAAATTTGGCAAGCTCGAATTCAAAAAAGATAAGGGAAAACCGGATGATAATTTGAATCCTCCTGTTGATAATGGATAACGGATTTTTTAAATACGGCGTATTTAAAAATAAGAATTTTTACTCCGCAGCCAGATATCTCCTCTCGGGGGGGTATTGTGAATGAGAATCCCCAATATTTATTTAACTTAGCATCGGGTCTTAAGTGAAAGACTCAGCTACGAATCAAAAAATACTGTTACCAGGCGATTTGCAAACAATCAAAATTTTTAAAAATATTCTGAAAATGAACATGAGCATAAAGAGACACCTGCGTACATATTACTGCTTATTCTTTCTTTTATTGAGTATGTGCGGCACTGCGCAGCCTATTATCCATTCTCATAATGATTATACACATGCTTTACCTTTTTGGGATGCTTATAATAATAATGCAGGCGTAATTGAAGCAGATGTATATGCAGTAAACGGAAATTTAATGGTGTCACATAATAAAAAAGATATTAAGCCATCACATACACTCTCCGCGATGTATCTTGAACCTATTATAAAGCTTTACAACAGCCACAAAACCCAAGGGCATAGTGTTCATACTTTTTATCTTATGATAGATATTAAAGAAAATCAAGACACCGTATTAAAGCTGCTGATGCATTTATTACAACAACATCCTTATGCTTTTAACAGGAAACTAAATCCAAAAGCTGTACAGGTTTTTATTAGTGGTGAAAGACCGGCAGATAACATGTTTCATTCCTTTCCATCGTATATTATGTTCGATGGTTTACCCGGCAAAAAATATGCGCCAGCAGATCTTAAAAAGATTGTTATGATAAGCGATAATTTTGAAACTTATTCAAAATGGCGTGGCATTAATAAATTACCTGTAGAAGATAGTTTACTGATATTAAACGTTATACATGAAGCCCATGCAGAGGGTAAAAAAATGAGGCTATGGGGTGCACCTGATACACAACTATGTTGGCAAACGTTAATGAATATGGGTATTGATGTTATCAATACTGATAAAGTGAAAGAATGTAGGGTTTTTTTGGATAGCTTTAAGGCAAAATAAATATTTCCATCCACTCTCTCTGTTGGTCCAGATATAAAGAAGTTTCGCACCACAAACTTTGTCATTTAGCTATGAACGTTGGTTATGCTTGTTCCTTTAAATGCTAATAAAATCCAATAGATAATTGCTGTCAGTAATTTAAAATATCTACATTACATCATAATGCTGCGTAGCCATATACTTATTTGTTCCATCCTGGTGCTTTTAGCTATACCGGTATATCTGGTGGATAATAATACGCTAAAAAGCAGTGGGGGAGATTGGATATCACTTGATCTTAAGGGTTTGTTGATAGGTCCATACCTGGTTTTCATCGGGATTTACATTTCGCTTAGCACTTTGGCAGTCATTTACTCCCACCACTTTACAATATTTAAAATTCATTTTTATTCTGCAATCCTTTCTCTTGCGATGCTTGGTATCGGCCTGGTGCTATTTGATAAGGTTGGTAAAAATAGCTCTGCCAAAAAATACAATGCAAAAATAGACCAGCGTAAATCTCTATTCAATAATATCCAGGTAAAACGTTGGTGGTTTGTGCCAACAGCCAAAAAACCAAAAGAAATTCACGTTGACCTGGAAGTTACTTCAGCAGGAAGGCTTACAGCGCTTGCTACGGGAAAAGAAAATGGAGAATATGGAAAGGATATTTTTTCATCAGATGGTGAAGTTCAGCATTTGGTAAAAGCCGGTGAACCCATTCATTACGTGTTCCCCTTAACCATTATTAATTGAGGCCAGGCAAAAGATATTGAATTTACTTTTTACTTATTTAAGGCTCCCATTGGAACTTCAACAGATGGCGATGTAGTGAAGATATTCAAAGACTCAATAGGTACACATAATGATGGTTCTTATTTTTATGAAACGCTGCCACCGCCTTTGAATGAAATGCCCCAATAGGATCAACTGCTAATAAAAAATTTTCTTGCAGCAGGCTATCCTTAGTAACTTTCAAAATAGGATAAACCCTATTGCGCTATTTGTAGAAACATTAAATTATAAAAGATATGCCATCTGCAACTAGAGGTACTCAATTACTAAAAGGCACAGACACCACCTGAGCATACAAAAGTATGCGATATATCTACCGGCAAAAAATTAAAGATTGAGTTAATTTAACTAAACACGAATTTGCTTTTTATACAGAATCTTACATTTGAAGTAAATAAGCAAGATATTTTATATTAAATAGTGTAATCTTTTTTTAAATCCTTTTAAAAACATTTAAAATGAAAAAAGTTTTCCTTCTATATTTTGTACTTCTGATTGCATTTGTGCATCTCAACTCCTGCCTGGCTCAAACGGGTAATCATACCAGTCTCACCAAACAAATCGTGGAAGAAACCATACAGAACTCTCTCTATCCCGCATCAAACAATTCTGATGTTTCTAAAACTACTCTTGAGTTTCATAATGTCACTATCGCAAAACCCAGGACCTTGAAGACAGAAGAACTTTACGGTTTTGCCGGTGGCACAACCATCTATCCCGTTCTGGTGAAGTTTACGAGCACAGATCGAATCCAGGATGACCCCAAGATACAACCGAGCTTCGACATTCACGATATAACGCAGGAGTATTACTTCTATAAGGACGATTTTGGCAAATGGGCCCTGGATATAGTTTCCGGATCGGGGAATCGGGATGTTGAAACGCAGAAATGAGGTCAGCATCCATAATATATTTTTGCAAATACTTTTTACTCAGTAAAGCCTCCCTTGTGTGGGACTTAATAAAAGCACAAGCGGGCCTCGCCTGCACTTATTGAGAAGTCAGCCATGCTCATATCTTTATTTTATTTCAATTTACAAGACTAATAGCAGCGACTTCTCTCCCGGTTGCGTATATCACTTTGTTTTATTTTTAAGAATGCCGGTTAAGTAAACCATTTCATATAACAGTCGAATTTTCTTTATTACATTTACTTGCTAAAAGTGGCTGTGTTTAATTGAGAAAAGAGGTAGTGTAAATGGTTAATGATGTTGAAGTTGATTGATTAGTTTTCAAAAAAAAATATATAAACTCAACGTTCCTGAAGGGGCGACGTTGAGAAAAAGTCAGGGATATGAAAAACAAAAACGATAAATAAGATAGTATGAAAAAGCTTTTTTTGCTGGTTGTTAGTCTTTGCTTTTTTCCGGTTTTGCTTCCGGCTCAATCAACACTGGAGGTGGATGCCAATATTAAGACAAGCAAAAAGATTATGGATGGCTTTATGGATCTGCGTTTTGGAATGTTTATCCATTGGGGACCGGTGACACTAAGAGGCACAGAAATAGGTTGGTCAAGGGGAAACCAGGTGCCTGTGGACGAATATGATCATTTATATAAAGAATTTGATCCGGTATTATTTAATGCAGATAAATGGGTGAAAACTGCGAAGGACGCAGGTATGAAATACTTAACCATCATTGCCAAGCACCACGATGGGTTTTGCCTGTGGCCAACTGCATTTACCAATCATAATATAATGCACTCTCCATACAAAAAAGATATTGTAGGAGAGTTGGCCAAAGCATGTAAAAAACAAGGCATTAAGTTTTGTATTTATTTTACAGTACTTGATTGGTACGATCCAAATTATCCCATTCATTTGCCAGGAAGTAAAGAAATTGATCCGAAAGCCGATATGAATAAATTTGTAAACACGACTATGAAAGGGGAGTTAAAAGAGTTGGTAACTCGTTATCATCCTTATATGCTATGGTTTGATGGCAATTGGGAAACCCCCTGGACGCAAAAATATGCTGTGGAGATCTATAATTATTTAAAACATTCAGATCCTAACGTAATTATTAATAACAGGCTAGGCAAAGGAGAGCATACAGAAATAACTTCAACAACTGTAGGTGATTATGCTACACCCGAGCAAAAGATTGGTGCATTAAACATGAAAGACCCGTGGGAAACCTGCATGACCATTTGCCACCAATGGGCATGGAAGCCCAATGATAAAATGAAATCACTCAAAGAGTGTATTCAAACTTTATCGAAAACTTCCGGAGGAAATGGAAACCTGCTATTTAATGTGGGCCCTATGCTTGATGGCCGTATGGAAGCAAGACAAATACAGCGATTGAAAGAAATGGGAGATTGGTTAAAAATTTATGGAGAAAGCATTTATAACACAAAAGGAGGGCCTTATGCACCTAATGATACATTTGCAACAACACGAAAAGGCAACAAACTTTTTGTTCATATATTCTCTAACCAACCAGGGGCTTTGAGATTGCCGGAATTAACCGGGGTAAAAGTTCTCCAGGCACATTTTATAGGAGGCGCTAAAGTTTCTTTCCGGCATGAAGCAAATGGAGATCTGCTTATCAGTTTACCAATGCAGCTTCCTGATGAAAATGATTCTGTGATTGAATTAATCCTGGATAGTAATGCTGAAAATATTCCGGTGATTGCGATGAATAAAAACTAATGTCTCACCCCGGCCGAGTCTCTACTCCTGGCTTTGTGTAGTTGCAGGACATGGACTGGGAAAAAGTAAGCATCGCTGTTGTGTCTGTTCTTCATTTATTTAACCCTGTTGCCATTTTATAGGCCAATGCAGCATCGGGAAGCGGTGTCATAGAATCTAATAAAATATTGTAAGTTCCTTTTTCTGATAATTCGTCAGCCACTTTTTTAATTAAAGCTAAAGTAGCTTTCATCAAACTTGAGCCCAGGCTTAAACGGGCTACACCTAAATCCTGTAGTTCGCTAACGGATAGGGGTAACCCTACTCCAATCGTAGGGTTTGAAAGAATATTAATTGGAGCATTAATTTCCTTAACCAGTGTTGCAATCGTTTCTTTTTCCCATAAAGGCTGAATAAATATGCAGTCTGCACCTGCTTCCCGGTATTTATTGCCACGCTTTATTGATTCAGATAAATTTTCCCTTGGCGAACCTGGCGAAGTATAAAATGAATCAGTCCTTGCATTAATTACTAAATGAAAACCCAGTGAATTGGATAAGGCACGAATAGCCGATATTCTTTCACAAAATTCCATCTCGTCAATTAACACCGGGTTTAAATCAATACTGTCTTCAATGTTTATTCCAACAATTCCTGTTGCAATTATCTTTTTGACCGATTCAATTATTTCATTTAAATTATTTCCATAACCGGCTTCTATATCCACAGTTACCGGAACTTGTACTCCCTTTACAATCCCCGTTATAGCTTCAATCATTTCAGACAATTGTATTATTTGGCAGTCAGGATAACCTAAAGAGGCAGCTATTCCCATACTAGTTGTTGCGATGGCTTTATAGCCACATGCTTCTATTAATTTAGAACTTCCGATGTCCCATGAGTTTAACAGAACCAGAATCTCTTTGTCTTGATGAAATTTCAGGAACAGTTCAGCTTTTTCTTTTTGAATACTGGAGACCAAAATCTTGTTATTTTTTCATTGTTTTATATAAATACATCTAAATTCTCATTGAATTACCGCTTACGGCCACGCATTTATGCAGGCCTGGAAATAGAATTTCATGCTGCTCGTACCGTTCCAAATTTATAATTAAAAGTTCATTGTTACTTCTATCGCTGAGTAAAGTTCCTTCAGCCCTGAACTATTGCTGAAACATTCGCCAATGCTGATTGTTAGCAGGTCTGCCCCGCTTGCGCAAAACTGTTAGCTGCTGTTTATTTTCCGACTATACGAATGGAAAACTTCAAGAGGTATAAAATTATTCACGACAAAAAACAACTTATCAAAGTATTTTCCTTTCAATTCTAAATTTTCTACTAGATAGGCATAGAAAATAAATTTTTCAAAGTCAATGAAGATGGTCCAGTCAAAATATCCTATTTGAGGATAAAGTGTTTCTCGACAAATACCATTTCTCTTATCATATCTTTTAAGCTTCATCTCTGCTATTTTAACTGTTGAGCCGCTGTCAAATTTGAGTCTTCCTTGGTCTTGATATTCTATTAAGTTATCTATAGTTGGAATAGATTGCTTTATTGTAATGTTGCAAAAGATAACCTCTTTCATCATGGCTGCATTCTCAAGAGAAAGTCCATAAGGCAAAATTGCAGCCAGTACTTCACTGCTAAATCTCTTGCCGTCTACGACCCATCCTTCGGGTGCCTGAATTATCGCACCGCCTTCGTCCCTATGAATGATTGCGCCCGGCCCTTGAAATGGATACAATTGTTTAAATTCAATTATGTCGAGCTTAATATCAGCATTCTGGTCATTTTGAGCTCTGGCATTTGCCGCTTTCGTAAACCCTTTATTCGTAATTAATATTCCTCGATTTCCTTTAACATCTTTTACAAACCCTAAAAATGCTTCCACTATCTTTATATCAATTTTCTTGTTGAAATACTTACAATCGATGATTAAGACTAATTTTTCTCCAGCAATTTCTCCTTCTATATATAAGTCAACTTGTCTAACTCTTTCAGAAATTGCTCCTTTGATTTTTTTATCAAATTCAATGTTACTTGTGGGATATTTGTTTTTATAGGTGTAATAAATATAATGCTCGTAATTTCTCCAGTTCATAAAAGAGGATAAAGATGTTATGTGAAATAGCAGCTAACACATAAATATATGATATAATACGTTTTGAACCAAAAATTTCGCAATTGATCAACAATGATTTAGTGTTATACTTTTTGTATTGTCGTTAGTACAATCCGAATAAATATTTTTTTGCCATGCGGGTCTTCCCTACTTTCAAAAATAGTAGGGGACACTTTAAAGCAGAAGATCGTGCAATTTGATAATTATTTGGGAGAAAGCCCCGGGGCTTTCTTTATAATCACCGATGGCAAAAACCTATTGAGCCATAAAGCGATTTTTTCGCCACCGAACTTTCCAATATAAGATTCATAAGAACCCTTCGTAACGGCCTTTAATATTTGTTGAGCGGCCTCATCAGCCGGAAGGCCCGATGCAATATTTTGGGATAGAGTGCCCAATGGATTTCCATCTTTGGCAATGGCATTTTTAGAAACATTGGTTTGGATATAGCCCGGGGTTAGCAGGGTTACTTTGATATTCATAGGCGAAACCTCTGCCCGAAGGCAATCGAAGTAGCCGTGTAAGGCATGTTTGGCGGCCGCATAGGCTGACCGCATGGGGGTCCCGATTTTGCCCATCACACTACTCATCACTACAAAATGCCCGTCTTTTCTTTCTTCAAAATGAGGCAGCAATGCTTTGGTTATGGCTATATAACTGAAATAATCCAGCTCCATTACTTTCCGGTGTACGGCTATGTCGGTTTCTATTACCAATGAACGCTGTGAAATACCGCCATTGTGCACCATAATATCAATTTGCCCGAAACAGGCTATGGCTTCTGCAGTCTTTTGCTCTAATGACGGAACATCCAGCAGGTCGAGCGGAAGTATCTTTACGAGTTCTGCATTCCTGCATGCATTGCGTACTCTTTCTAATTCATCCTCCCGGCGGCTCGATAAGATCAGCTTAGCTCCTTCTGCAGAAAATGCATATGCCAGTGCTTCACCAATTCCGGATGAAGCGCCTGTAATCCATACAACTTTGTTATTCAATTTTTCAGACACTTGTTTTCTTTTAAAATACAAATTACAATTTTCTTATTGCATAAGGCAGTTATGATAGCAATAAATTATTGATAGCAATTTTTGTCTCTGCAAGATGCTCCCCTCCAATCTGCCTAAGGTGATTGATGCAATGATTCAGCATAGTTACATTTTATTTCCAGTTATAGTTGGGGTCGGGGCCCATTTCAAAAACTAATTGATGGCCGTTAATAATTTGCTGGTGACTGATGAAAGCCGTATTAAGCGGCTTCCCGTCAAGCGACACTTTCTGAATGTATTTGTTTTGTTCAGATAGATTTTTCGCCACAATATCAAAAACCCGCTCCTTGCCTCCTGCCATAAAATGCATAGTGATTTCAGGAAACTGGGGGGCGCCGATTGCATACACTCCTGAAGCAGGAGCTACCGGGTAGAAGCCCATTACGCCAAAAATATACCATGCAGCCATTTGCCCGCAATCTTCATTACCATTGATACCAATCGGTTGGTTCCTGTAATTTTCAGTCGTATGTTTTCTTACCAATTCCTGCGTCTTCCAGGGCTCTCCGCAATAGTCATAGAGATAAATATAATGATGGCCAGGCTCATTATCATGGCGATAATGATGGCCGCTGAAATTTTCATCAAGCTTCGCAGCAAATTTTTCTTTTCCTCCCATCATCGCTATCATTCCGGGCACATCATGCATGGCGCCAAAGGCATAGGTCCACTGATCACCTTCGGTGAAACCATCCCAGCCACCTTTTTCATTTTTGGAATCAAACGCCCCGTCTGATTTTCGCGGAAGCATAAATCCCAGGGAGGGATTGTACAGGTTCTTATAATTTTTACTTAACCGAAGCAGTTGTTTATAGTCATTGGTTTTTCCCAATGCTTTTGCCAATTGCGCGGCCGCATAATCATCTACACAGTACTCGATGGTCCGCGATACCGATTCAGCCGTTTTATCTACCGGCACATACCCGATTCTTTTAAAGTAGGTAAGCCCGGCCTGCGCTTCATATCCGGTCCACAAATCCCTGTCGCCGTATTTTAGCAGGGTATCATCCACAGGCGGAACCATCACATCTTTCCAAACTGCTTTATACGCAAGACCCGCATCGAAGCCTCTGAATCCTTTTATGTAGGCATCTGCAATCACATCGTCTGCATGTGTACCAATCATGATGTTGGTTTCGGCAGGATTGGGCCACATCGGCAACCGGCCTCCTTCCTTATACATTTGCAGCATGGCCGTTATAATTGAGTTAACGCGCTCAGGATGGGTAAATATCAATAACGGGTGAAGCGCCCGGTAGGTATCCCACAATGAAAAATCCGTGTATGAATTACCGCTATGGACTTTATCATCGAAAGCACTATAGTATTTTCCATACTCTGACATTTCGCGGGGGAACTGCATGGTATGAAACAGGGCAGTATAAAAAATGGTTTTCTGATCTTCAGTAACCCCTTTTACTTTAAAACGTTCCAGGCTTTTTTGCCATACATTGCGGGTTGATTGCACCAGTGCATTGAAATTTTTTCCGTTCAGTTCCATAGCAAGATTTTTTCTTGCCTGGTCAATACTGATAAATGAAGTGGCGATGCGCACATGAATTTTTTCGCCCTCTTTCGTTTCAAAACCTATGTAGGCTCCCATCCGGGTTCCATACTGCTCCAAAGAGGATGGATTGATGGTATCTCCATCCCAGGTGCCGAACGATTGGAAAGGCTTGTCAAATTGTATCACGAAATAACCTTTGAAATTAGGAAGTGCCGGTCCTATCTGGGCCGACATTCTATCCGGGTTATATCCTGTTATTTCATTTTTCGCTTTATTAACTTTTACATAACCCCTCAGCGTTTTTATTCTTTGATCATAGTCATTGGCCCAATCTTTTAATTCAGGATTTAAATCAATTCCCTGGATAATGATGTGAGCATCCTGTGAGGCAGGAAAAGTAAATTGAAGAATAGCGCATCGTGATGAAGCCGCTATTTCCGACTTAATGTGTTGATTATGGTTAGTGTTAAGCAGAACGGAATAATAATAAGGAGTTGATTTTTCGTTTTCGTGACTAAATGTTAAGGCACGTTCTTTAGGTAATACTCTAAGCTTCCCGGTCTGCGGCATTACTGAAACGTACCCATAATCTCCCATCCACACGGTAGGTTGGTGCGAAGCCAAAAAACCAATAATATGGTCATCTTCATAATAATAGTTCATGCGGCTCATCTTGCTCTCACCGGTCTGGGCTACAAAATTGGTCATGGCAAATGGAGGCCCTACACTGGGCATGGTACCTCCTCCGTCCAAACCTTTGGCAAAGCCGGTGGCGGCGGTTCCTATAAGTGGATTTACATAATCTACTTCCTGTTTTTGGCTAAAACCATTTGAAACTATGAATAGCAATAAGCAAAATAGTATTGAATTTTTTTTCATGTATGTGAGTTATTAATGGCTTTTTACCTGTATAAATTAAGAGGGAGCTAATCGTATTTATTTAATTATAGCAAATATAATAAGCATCGTTGTACTAAAAAGAAAAAAGAGCCTGGAAGAATAATTTTAAGATTTTATACTTTGCCTGTGATTTTAATTCACCTTTGCCTGTAACGATTACTTTATAAAAGCTATTAAAATGATGAATTCACGCAGGCAATTTTTACAGGCAACAGGAATCATGACAACAGGGTTGTTCCTGCAAAAATCAAAAGTTTTTGCATTTACTCCCAATGAATTTGTAACCAGGAGGCCACCGCTTTCTGAAAGGAAATTTACCAGCGAGGCTGTGGAAGCCACGATCCTGGATATTAAAAAACAAATTGCTGATCCTGAATTGGCATGGTTATTCGAAAATTGTTTTCCTAATACATTGGATACTACTGTTGATTTTGAAATGATAGATGGCAAACCCGACACCTACGTGATTACAGGAGATATAGATGCCATGTGGCTGCGCGACAGTACGGCACAGGTTTGGCCGTATCTGCCTTTAATAAAAAAGGATAAGCATTTGCAACAATTGATTGTAGGGGTTATTAACCGGCAGGTAAAATGTATTCATCTTGATCGCTATGCCAATGCATTTTATAAAGATCCCAATAAAATAAGCCAGTGGAAAAGTGATATCACCGACATGAAACCCGGTATTCATGAACGGAAGTGGGAAATAGATTCGCTTTGTTATCCTGTACGATTGGCCCATCAATACTGGAAAGAAACCAAAGATACCACTCCATTTGATAAGCAATGGGAACAGTCCATTGAATTAATTCTAAAAACCTTTAAAGAGCAACAGAGAAAAGAAAGCGAAGGCCCTTATTCTTTTGAAAGAACAACTGCATGGGCAACCGATGGAGTTCCCCTGGGCGGTTACGGATATCCTGTAAAGCCCGTAGGATTGATCTGCTCTATGTTTCGCCCGAGCGATGATGCTACCATATTTCCTTTTTTAATTCCTTCCAATTTCTTTGCGGTGGCCAGTTTGAGGAATGCTGCCGAGATGGTAAAAACCATTTCTGCCAACCATGCATTGGCTAATGAATGCACCGCCCTTGCCAATGAAGTTGAAAATGCCTTAAACAAATATGCCATTATAAAAACAGCGGAAGCCGGGGAAATATATGCTTACGAAGTAAACGGGTTTGGAAGTTTTAACCTGATGGATGACGCCAATGTGCCCAGTTTATTATCACTACCATACCTGGACGCAGTTTCCGGGAATGATCATTTGTATCTGAATACGAGAAAATTTGTCTTGTCCGATAATAATCCCTTCTTTTTTAAAGGGACTGCAGGAGAAGGAATTGGCGGTCCACATGCCGGGCTTAATATGATATGGCCGTTGAGCATCATCATGCGGGGCCTGACGAGCCATGATGCCAATGAAGTAAAATATTGTTTGCAAATGCTGAAACATTCCAATGCCGGCACGGGCTTTATGCATGAATCATTTAATAAAAATGATGCCTCTAAATTTAGCCGTAAGTGGTTTGCGTGGGCCAATACAATCTTTGGCGAATTGATCCTGCATACTGCCGGTAAATATCCCGGAATATTAAAATCGAAGCTCAGTTAAGTTGATTACTTTTTTATAATTCATCTTTATTAATTTCAAAGTTATGCAGATACTTTACCGCCTTTTCTTCTCCCTCCTCAATAGCCATTTCTACCGCTTGCTTTGCTACTTCTAATAATCTTTCACTTTCTGCTTTTAAGCGAAAACTTTCTTGTACTAATCCGGCTATTTGTTCTTGATATTCAACTTCGATAATAGGAATAGGAATTTTTAAAAACTCATCTTTATTGATTGCTGTTAAGATAGTACCGGAACAATTCTGTTTAAGAATATTTTGCATCAATTCTGATTTGAATAAAACCAGTAAAGTCTCTGAATTGATTTTTTTAGAATTAATAACATAAAACCCCGTTGAGCAGATTGTATTATCATATTCATTATTAATGTAAGCACATGATTGCAATGAACCTTCAATTGATGAAATAATAACATCATTTTTATTAACCAATCTTTTTGCTCGGGATGGCAATTCAGCACCAGAAGCGTAAGAACAGCCTGTTACTTCCCCTGAATTGCCTATGTTGGAAAGTTCAATATATTTATATTTCTGCGTTTCTTTAAGAGTATGATTCTTATCTTTTAAATTACAAGCAACTGATAAAGGCTCATATCCATTCTGGTACAATTTGATTAAATTTAAATACGCTTCATACTTCTTCTGATAATACTCCGCATCTAACCGCCCTGTTGCTAAGAAAGAATTTTTGAAACTTTTTATATTGGTCGGTTCTTTGGTTGGTTTAAAATCTTTTAATCCAACAGTTTCTAATAAAATTGTTTCCGCTTGTGCATATTTCATTAAAGAATCTTCAATTTTCCCAAAAGAATCAATAACCAATTCTTCAATTTTTAAGGCAAATTTAATTCCAAACGATGGCACTAAAATTTGATCAAAATCTTCAAGGATAAGACCAGTTTGTCCTGTACCTCTCCTAAATTTTTGAATTTGACTTTGCCCAAACTCGCATTTTAAAAAGATTGCGAGTAATTCAGAAGTAATTTTATTTGGTCTTAGGATCGCCAGTTTGCAGCTACAAGTTGCTTCTTGATTGGTTGTAACCAAAGAAAGATTACCAATTATTGCTCCCACAATTGAAACTAAAACATCACCTTTTTTTAGATGAGACCTTTGAATATTTTTCCAATTATATACACTCTTTGGTATTTTAAGAGGATTTGGAGTCTGTTCAATGAAAAAATTGTAAATGTCTCCACCTCTATAATATGGAACACCATCTGAAGAAAAAAATTCTTTAATTGACATGTGATTTCCATCAGAAACTTTTGCAAGTTTTGTAATATCAAAAGGTTTATGCTTAGTGAGTATTTCAACAACTTTTAAATTTTCCTTTGAGTAAAATTCTGAATCAATTCTGATAGTTCTTTCTAATTCAGATTTTTTTGTTTCACTCACTTCCAGCCCTTCCAACAAACGCTTATATTTAGCTTCGTTGAAAGGGCTTAGAGAAAAAAACTTAATCGTTCTTTTTTGGCAAACTCCTGGAAAGCTTCTGCTATTCCGTCGGGTGTGTGTATGTCATTTTTTAAGGTATTGCTAAAGAGATCGTGCTTTACTACCAGGTGGTCGTTTTCATCCAGCACATATTCGCCTATATTTTTTGGTATCGCATTATAATGGTCAATAGGTTCTGCCGCACCTTCCGGTTCGTCTTCTTCCATTACCGGTTTTTTGTGTATTCCCCATTCAAGCAGGTCTTTTTCTTTTATGTATATTTTTTCTCCGCTGTTGTCTTTGCTCGGTTGCTGCATCGTTGCAAAAAAGATAGGATAATCTTCTACTTTCGGGCACAATTTATCATCCCACTTTTGCACCAATAATACAGATGTTTTAGTCCCGGTGTGCGGTTTAAACACGTTCCCATGCAAACCAACAACCCCCAATATTCTGCAACGCTCTGCAATAAATTCGCGAATTTGTTTATCGCTGCTGTTATTAAATCTTCCTTGCGGCAATACGACTGCCATACGGCCGCCGGGCTTTAAAAAATCAAGGTTGCGCTCGATAAATAAAATGTCCCTTCCTACTGCCTTTTGGTATTTTCCGTTTTCCTTTTTTCCCAAATCATACCTTGCCAATATCCGGCTTTCTTTTATATCCCCGGCAAAAGGAGGGTTTGCCATTAAAATATCAAAAGTAAAATCGCGGTTGCTGTTTTTTTCTTCTCTTAATTTTTTTAATTTTTTCCAACCTTCGTGATATACATCTGTCCAGGCTTCATCATCTGTTTTTTCATCCCATCGCTCATAATCGAGCGTGTTAAGATGCAGCACATTCGTTTGCCCGTCTCCGGCTATCAAGTTTAAAGTTCGCCCTACGCGCACGGCTTTTTCGTCAAAGTCAATAGCAAATACTTTATCCTGTACATAGTCGGTACATTCCTGTGGTTTATCTTCAAGCGTAAACAAATGGCTTTTATTAAGGCCTTTCTTTTTCAGAATCTGTTCCCATACATGGAAGATGGTGTGCACCGGAAAACCGCAACTGCCTGCAGCAGTGTCAATCATGGTTTCACTTGCTTTTGGATTCAGCATTTTTACACACATATCTATCACATACCGCGGAGTAAAATATTGCCCCTTTTCGCCCTTGCTGCTTTTGTTGATCAGGTATTCAAAAGCTTCATCTACCACTTCGAGGTTAGAGTTAAATAATTTCACATCCTGTAGCGAAGCAATACAAATAGAATGGTGCGAGGGCGTAAGCATTATTTTATCATCTTCGGTAAACACACCTTCCCATTTATTTTTAGCCTGGTCAAATAAAGTTTGAATTTTGGTTTTCAGTTCTGTTTCGGTGTCGCCGTAATTCCTGAATTCCAAATAACGGCTTTTGTTTCTGCCGCTTTGCATTTCGTCATACAGCTTGGTAAAAATCAGTTTAAACAATTCTTCAAAAACATCAACACCGGCATTTGCCAACACTTCATCTTCCATTTCCAAAATCAAATCTTTTAAAGACTTTCTTTCGGTAACGAGTTTATCTTTTTTAATTAGGTCATCAATCGTCCATCTTTCTTTTAAAATGTCAGAAAGTTTCTGGTCGGCTCTTGGTATTTCTGAAAGGTCTTCAAAATAGTTGGGGTCTTTTCTGTGATAGAATGAAATGGAATCACCATTGCTCCAAATACCAATTGGCGCACCGGTAGCATTGCAATAAGATTTTAATTGTTCTTTACCGTCTTTGAGTTTTGGCTTTTTCAACTCTACCATTATATAAGGAGAAGTTGTTTTTTGCTTGTCGAAGATTACAATGTCGGCGCGTTTCTTTTCTCTGCCAAATGAGACGGCATATTCAAATTCCATCCTTTCTGCCGGATAGCCCAACTGGTCACGTAAAACCAGCGCGTATAATTGCCTTATGGCTTCTTCCGGAGTTAACTTTATTTCTTTCTCCCGGATAATACAGGTAATGTAAGGAGTCTTCTTCCCATTCTTTTCTTTTAGGATAATGCCATCTTCCAGTTGCCTTATTTGTTCTTCGTTGAATTGGGTTAATTTGTAATTAGAATCTTTTAAAATTTCTGACAAGACCATTATTGAAGGTTGATTTGTATGAATATTAGTTAATGACGGTATTTGGAACTTTTGTAGTGTTGAAGTTGAGTAATCAAATATACAGGTATTGAAATAAAGTTGAAGGGCGAATTAAAATCACTAACCGCTGGCTGAGCTTTGTAGTATAGCCTTGTGCGTTAGCCATACTTGTGCCTTTACCTTGACATTCCTAAATTAATTTCTGAAAAGAAGGGTCACTTGTCTGAAATGAAGCCGATCTTTTCTGAAATGAAGACGATCCTGTCTGAAAAGAAGGCGATCCCTTCTGAAAAGTAGGCGATACTTTCTGAAGAGAAGGCGATACTTTCTGAAATGAAGTCAATCTTTTCTGAAATGAGGACAATCATTTCTGAAAATAAGGCGATAATTTCTGGAAATAAGGCGATCTTTTCTGAAATGAGGAGGCCCCTTTCTGACAAAATAGGACCTCAAAACGGGGGTATCTAAAATTTTTTTTAATTCAGTTATACATTTTTTTTATCCTTATTTATCTTTTCTGGAAAAACGGATGTTTTTAATTTTCAAAAACTTATAAACCCTCAAATACGGCTTTTGGCGTCATCATCATCTTTACTTTAATGCATAACTGATTATGATCAAATATAGTACACAATAAATAATTAATGATTACAGTTTTATGACAAAGCTTTAAACCCAATTTTTCCATTTTTAAAACCATTTCAATTATGAGTAATTTAAAAATTAACAACGGGTTCAGCCAATTGTCTGATCCCAATCTCGATGCAAGATCTAACCACGTTTTGGTTTCTATGACAGAGAATAGTTATTTCCCTGCTCCTGTGCCTACCGTGGCTGATATGGCTCTGCTGATTACAAATTTTACTACGGCGCTCGGCGAAAGCAAGGATGGCGATCGTGTAAAAATTGCCATCAAAAACCAGGTACGCCAGGATCTGATAGATGCCTTGCATTCTTGGTCAGTCTATGTATTGTTTGAGTCTGATGGCGATAAGGTGAAAGCCATCAGCTCCGGCTTTAGCATAGGCAAAACCCCGGCTCCCCTGCCCCCGATTCAAAAACCTGAAAACTTCAGGGTAGAGATAGGGTCAAATCCCGGAGAGCTGATTCCGAAAGTGAAGCGACAGAGAGGCGTGCTCACTTATATTTTTCAATACGCTACCGATGAGGAGATGGCGCTCAACAACTGGAAGAGTATTCCGTGCAGCCGCGCCAGTTGCGTAATTCCAGGCCTGGTGCCCGGCACCAAATACAACTGCCTGGTAGCGGCAGTGGGTCCCAAAGACCAACTAATGTATAGTGATGTGATCAGCAGGATAGCTGCTTAACATCCTCCATAAAGCTTTTTATTGTAAAGACTGCTTCCGTGGTCTTTCTTTATTTTAACTGTGTATATCCGGGCTTTGCCATGGTTGGTGGCAGAGATTATCTTTGTTGCAAAAGAATTTTATTGACTCATTGCACTTTTACTATCGCAGATATGCAGATCAGGTGATGCAGTTCTGGCATATTGGTGCTTTATTATAATATTGAATGCCTTTTTATAAAGCCATTTCTTACATAACTAACTAATTGACCATTTTATAACTGACCAGCAATGATGCAGGCTTTTGGGGAATACCCACATCAAAGCCATTCATCAACTCTTTACCGGTATTTTTAATACGCAGGTCGTAATCTTCAAAAAATAATTCGTAAGTAGCTTTTTCATCCAGGCCGCGAAGTTTTACCCGTATAGAACTATTTACACAGTCTTGTCTTCGAAATGCCAGGATGATTCCATCCTTTGGTCGGGCCTGTTTAACTGGTAAGCCAGCCACACATTATCCCGGGTATCATTCCGGCCTTCGGTAAGCGGGTAATAATCAGCATAAAAATAGGGACGCAGTTTTTTATAATCTTCAATCCGTTTCTGAATAGCAGGAATAGGTTCAGAGTTTCTGCCGGTAACTTCCCAGTTCATAACGGCTGCTGCGCTTAAGCTTGATCTGAAGGTATAACTGTCTGTTTTATAAATGGCGGTTCCGTGAATGGGCAGGTAGAATTCCAATCCGAAAGTATGGCATTGATAGCCGTTTGGTTCACCGTACTGGTAGTCGGTTCGCCAAAGCGGGGCGCTCCTCGATGTAGTTTCCAAATCTATCCGGCGCCCACCGCTGGCACAATTGTCAATCAGCAGTTGGGGAAAGCGTACCAGCAAACTGTCCCAATAGGCATAAAGGCCTTCGATGTGCCTGATTTCTGAAATGCCTGTCCGGTTGGGTTTGTCATTTGCCTGCCAGTAAGGCATCGGGTCGAAGTTGAAATCCTGCCGGTAATAATCGATGCCTTCTTTTTTAATAAAATCAGAAATATAATCCGTTAACCATAACCGTGCTTTTGGATTTCCAAGGTTGAAAAGATAGTTGTCATTTCCTGGCAGTTTTATCAGCCATTCGGGATGCTCCCGGTCAAAATCAGTTCCCGGCCTTACTCTTTCCGGCTCGAACCAGACCATGAATTTAGCACCTGCCTCGTGTACTGCATCGGCAACGGGTTTCAAACCGTTAGGGAAACGTTCTTTATCCACGGTCCAGTTGCCAACATTCTGCCACCAGCTTCCGTTCTTCTTGTCCCAGCCAGAACCAGTGTACCATCCAGCATCGAGCCAGAATACTTCAGGTAAAATCCTGAATTGCTTGTAGCGTTTGACCAATGCAACAGCAAATTCTTCGGTGAGGCAATTGTATTCTTCGCAGGGAGCAGGGTCGCCATAGTCAAAGCTCCCGGACAAAGGATATTGTGCAAAATGCCCGTTTATTTTGCGCGAATGATGAGCCAGGATAAACTGCCGGAACTGGTTGTGCCCGATCATCCGGTCGTTCCCCTTCCAAAAAAGCAGGCAGATTTTCGGTGTGCGGATTTCTTCTTTAGGGTAAAGGACCAGTTGCATTTTTTCCATGCCTGACTTCAGCGAAACTGATTTCTCGCCCGATTGCAAAACATTGGCATACCACTTGCCTGTCCAGCCGATCGCCACCATAATTCCCTGCTGTCCCGGCATTTCAATATTGAAAAAAGGGAAAGCTGTATTGTCAGACGACCGTCCGCCAGCCGGGGTCATGTAAATACTTTTTCCTGGCTGCATTTTTTCGTCTATGGGTTGAAAATCACTTCGTTCGGCATTACTTCCTTTAGCATGGTGTAGTATAAAAGATCCGTCCGCATCAGAAACGAATGAATAGTCAATAGCTGCCGCTTTTTCAATCAATGGTGTATTTTTTCCTGAAGTATTGACAAAATGCAATACCCATTCAACGGCCGGGAAATCACTAAACATAGTAACCAGGCATTTTACTGCAAGACCGCTCTTCTTATCTGAATAGGTATAAACTATTTCTTCGGAATTCGGCTCCGTTGATGTCAGTTTTTCGGAACTGAATTGCCAGTTTTTGATGAAAGTATTGGAACTTTTACCACCATAGACAAACGAAAACGGTGGAATTTCACCCTTCACAAAATGTTCACTGACCCATTTTTGTACATCGGAATTGTTATTGGCCTGGCTTTGGATCGCCTGGCCGAAAAGCATTCCGCCTGACCAACTAAAAACCAAATAAATCAGGACAAAACTTCTCGTTAATAAACTTCTGCCATTTTTCATAATCTCATTTTTTATCTCATTTTTGAAGGAGCATACGTTAATTTGGTTTTGGAATTGTTACCCAATCAAATAACAGGTCATGCTAATGGTTTTGCCCAAGCTGGTTTTCCATTTTTTCAAAATTAAAGCATTGCGTGCATTAAAAGCGACTACTGATATTTTGTATTTGCGAGTATGGGGTTTGTAGCCCTGGCAATTTTATCCCAGGTACCCTTATATTAAAGAGGAATTCTTACATCCAGTTGGCAGCCTTCCCCCGGTGAAGAAATAATATTCATGCTTCCGGAATAAATTTCTGCCCTGCTTTGAATATTTCTTAACCCGATGCCATTACCTTTTTTTGCTGTATCAAATCCTACTCCATCATCAGCAACAGATAATTCCAGGTGATCGTCTTTTTCTCTTAAATGGATAATAATTGTTTTTGCCTGCGCATGTTTACGGATATTATTCACCTGTTCCTGGACTATCCGGAATATCATTAGTTCCATTCGTTTATCTGGTATTCGTGCGATGCTTAAATTATATATCAATTTCACCTTAAGTCCATGAGATAAATTTAGTTCCTGAACAAGTTCCTTCAGGCTCTTCTGGAGTCCTATTTCTTTTAGAGTCGATGACACCAGCGAATGTGATAATTTGCGTATTTCTTCTATAGAATCAGTTACATAATCATAGCATTTTTCAACCAGGTCTGTATCAATGCTATCTTTTTTTGACTTAACTATTCCAAGGTAAATTTTAGCAGTAGCTAAAAGCTGGTTAACGTTGTCGTGCAACTCTCGTCCCAATTCATTTTTCTCTTCTTCATGGCCAAATAAAGTGGCTTCCATAATCTGGCGTTGAAGGTTCTTTTCCTGAATTTTTAGTGTATTTGCCAGCCTGACTTCGTCTGTTATATCCCGGTATATTGCATAAAATACCGGATTTTCGTGCAGCAATATTTTCTGAACTATCACATGGACATCTCTAATCTCTCCATTTTTTGTTTTATGCCTGGTTATAAAATCGTCATGCCCCTCATTGATAATTTTTTTAGCCCGGGCCTTTGTCGCTTTAGGAGTCTCAATTATTTCATAATCGGAAATTTTTGATTTACTAAACTCTTCCCTGGAATACCCAAGTTGCTTATGTGCTTTTGCATTAAAATCCAGGGGGAGAAGAGTTTTAAAATCTATCAAACATATCCCGTCTGGCGATTGTTTAAAAAGAGTCCGGTATTGCAATTCAGCATCTAATAATTTTTTTTCTGCTATTTTCTTTTTAGTAATGTCTTCCTGTACCGCCATGTATCCAATCAATATTTTTTTATCATTGAAAATCGGGCTCAATGATGTATGAATATTAATTAGTCGTCCATCTTTTGTTTTATTGATGATTTCTTTACGTATGCCCCTGCCTGCAGGAAGTCTTTCCCATAGATATTTATAAAACTCTTTATCCATAACCCCACTTTTCAGAATACGGGGAGTTGCTTTACCCAGAACATCTTTCTTTTTGTAACCATACACTTCTTCAAAAGCCGCATTTACAAAATTGATCGTTCCGTCAATATCAGTCATGAAAACAATTTCATTTGTCTGTTCGATGGCCTGGTAAAGTTTATGGATAGTTTCTCCTGACTTTTTGCTTTCAGTAATATCCCTCCATTGCACCAGCAAAACTTTTTCTGCACCTACCGGAATTACGGTAAGGTTTACATCCATATAAATATTAACACCATCTAATCGTTTATGAATCCATTCAAACTGAAGCTGGCCTTTTTTGTAGGCACTTTTAATCATGTTCTTTGCTTTTATAACAGAGAGTTGACCGTCTGGTTGATATTCAGGTGAAAAATAAGCCGGAGGCTTATTGAGTACCTGGTCTTTTGAATCGGCTCCTAATATTTTTACTGCAGCTTCATTGCAGTCTGTAAAATGAAAAGAATCATCAATCACTAAAATCGGATTTCGTGTTTTCTCAAAAAAAGCACGGAATTGTTCGTTGCTATTGCGACGTGTTTTGACTTTATTTTTAGGTTCAGAGGAACCCTTTGCTGTTCCAATCATTAGGTAAGGTAGGAAATTATTTTAGTTCCCTTGATTTTTTTAGATTTTGTTATGTGTATATTACAAATAATAGAATTGTAAAGATAACTGGCTCCCAAACACATAAACATGATGCTAATCAAGTTAGTAAATGAACTACATCATTGATTTGGGTAGTATGTACCATAAAAATGTATTACTCAAAAGGTGATCGTTAAACCTCCGTCAACTGTTACTATAGAACCTGTCATGTAGGAGGCATCAGGCCCTGCGAGAAACCAGGCAACACCTGCAATTTCTTCAGGTTTTGCTGCTCTCTTCAAAGGCAGGTGGTCATACTTTATATAATTATCTTTGAACCAATCTGTATCCAATTCATTTCCCCCATCAGCTTTCACTGACATAGGGGTATTTACAAATCCCGGTGCAATGGTGTTAGCAAGGATATTTCGTGATGCTAATTCTACTGCCAATGAACGTGTAAATTGTGTGATGGCAGCCTTTGCCATTCCGTATGCAGAACTCCCTTTTGATACTCTTTCCCAATGGATAGAAGTAACATGAATAATGCGGCCGCCTGCTTTAAGTAAAGGAACGAGTGTGCGACATGCTTTCACAGAACCATAAAGCATAACCTGTATTGAATTGTCCCATGCAGAAAAATCAGAGTCAATTACAGCATGGCTTTGTGAGATGCCGATACTATTTACCAATGCATCTAAATCACCAAATTTTTCTTTAACGGTTTGATGAAGATTTTTAAGATGTTCGTCATTGCGAACGTCCACTTCACAGGCAAAATGCCCTTCTCCTTTTAAATGGTTAACTACTGAAAGGCATTGCGAAAGATCAAATGAAGCAACTATTACCTGCCATCCTTCATTGGCAAAGCGCTCAGCAGTGGCTTTCCCAATTCCGGAAGATCCACCTAATACAATTACTTTTTTTTTCATAACAAACAAACATAAATATTGATCAATAGGTAGCCCTGCCACCAGAAATATCAAAAATGAAACCGGTATTAAAGCTTGCTTCTTTGGATACAATCCATGAGGCAATAGCAGCTACTTCTTCCACAGTTCCCAGGCGACCCATTGGTATTTTAGCTGTCATATAAGCCAGTTGTTCCGGTGCCGTATTTTCATTCATAGTGGTTTTAATAACAGCAGGCGCCAGACCATTAACGGTTATACCCGTTTGAGCATATTCTTTTCCAATTCCTTTAACAAGCCCTATCACACCAGATTTCATAGAAGAGTAGCCAGCCATAAATGGATTTCCTTCTTTACCGGCAATAGAGGCTAGTAATAAGATACGGCCATAATTATTTTTCTCCATTACTTTGATGACATACTTTGTCATTAAGAAAGAACCCCTTAAATTAATAGCATAAATTTTATCATATTCTTCCACAGGGTAGTCAGTGATTTTTGTACTGGTTGGCCCAACAATTCCTGCAGAATTCACCATGATGTCTATTCTCCCAAATTTCTCCTCTACCTGCTGAATAGCTTGTTTTACTGAGCTTTCAGAAGAGATATCTACCACGTAACCTTCAGCATCAAAACCTTTATTTTTAAAAACTTCAATAGTTTGTTCCAACAAAATTTTATTAATATCGAATAAGGCAATCTTGCCTCCCTCCGATGCTATGCGTTCCCCAATTCCTTTCCCCAATCCATCGGCTCCGCCAGAAATGACGGCTACCTGATTTTCAAATCTTTTCATGTTCCTGCTATTTATTTATTGCTTAAAGAATAATTATTCAGATAATAATATCACCAAAAATTTTTGCACTGACCTCTATACATTCATGCCGGTTTACCTCTGGCCGTTCAAACCTTCAATTGTCAATTCAACTACATCGCCTGTTTTTAAATATTGTGGTGGCTTCATGCGAGGGACAACACCCGGAAGAGTGCAGTTGAATGTAATTTAAAGATATAATATCTGATTTAAATCTCTTTCATGACATAGCAAGCAGATGCCAACATAGTTTGTGCAGAAAAGTACCTGATGAGTTTCGTAGTAAACAAAAAAAAATCACTTCCTTGTCGTTTCCTCTTATCTCTTTGTTGTTGCAGGATAAGGCTGCATACATTCACTATCCCATTACCTTATGTTGTTCTATTAGAGTTCTTACAGCCATGCTTAATGATAATCATTGTTGTTTTAGATTGCATGGCCGGTTATCATTCTCATTCTGCATCTTTGTAAAAATTCATTCATATGATTTCCTATATTTTATATTTTGGCGCCGGAGTTATTCTTACAGCTATTATTGCTCACTTTGCGCATCGGTCTCTTATGAAAAACCAGTCTGCGACCCTGCTGGAAAGATTGCAACAGCAAAGTAATTCTCAAAATCAACTTCAGCAACAGGTGGTACAATTGCAAAATGATAAAGATATCTTGCTGGCAAAAGCTACTAAAGCGGAATACCTCGCTGAATCACTGTCTGCACAGAATATGGCTTATGAAAAGCTGTTGCAGGAATACCAGGTTGTGCAAAATCAATTTGCAGCTATAAAAGAAAAGCTGGGAAATGCCGAAGAGAAACTGGCTTCGCAAAAAGAAGAACTCAACAAAATAGGGGAGAGCTTCAAATTTGAATTTCGCAATCTTGCACAAAATATTCTCGAAGAAAAAACACAAAAGTTTACCGAGGTGAATGAAGAAAAAATGAAAGCTATTTTAGGTCCTCTGAAAACTGACCTGGGCATTTTTAAACAAAAAGTAGAAGAAACCTATGATAAAGAATCGAAAGAAAGGTTTTCGCTGGGAAAAGAAATCGAACGCCTTGTAATAATGACACAGCAGGTAAGTGCAGAGGCCAATAACCTGACTACGGCTTTAAAAGGCAACAATAAAATGCAGGGAAACTGGGGCGAAATGATTCTTGAAAGTCTTTTGGAAAACAGCGGTTTAACCAAAGGAAGAGAATATTTTTTGCAGGAATTTATTCGGGATAATGCAGGTAATATTATTAAAGATGAGTATGGCGCAGGACTGCAGCCGGATGTTACTATTTGCTATCCCGATCAGCGAAAAATTATCATTGATAGCAAAGTGTCGCTGGTGGCCTGGGACGAATGTATAGCGCAAGAACATAAAGAAGATCAGCAACGAAGTCTGCAACAGCACATAAGAAGTATCCGTCTTCACATTGACGGGCTGTCTAAGAAAAATTACCCGAAGTATGCATTGGCATTGGATTATGTATTGCTTTTCATTCCTATAGAACCGGCTTTTTTAGAAGCGGTAAAAACCGATCATCAACTTTGGAAATATGCTTACGACAGAAGAATCCTGTTAGTAAGTCCTACTAATTTATTTGCTGTATTAAAAATCATTGCAGACCTGTGGAAAGTGGAACAGCAAAATAAAAATGCTATTGACATTGCTGACAAAGCCGGTTCAATGTATGATAAGTTTGTATTGTTCTTAGATAATTTTGAAACCGTGGGCAAAAAAATAGGGGAGGCCCATGCTACCTATGAAACGGCTTTAAAGCAACTTGCTACCGGGCGTGGAAATGTGGTTGGCCGGATTGAAGAATTGAAAAAAATGGGTGCCAATGCAAGCAAACAAATACCAGACAAAATGCTGCTTGATTTAAAGAATGATACCTAGAACAAAATAATTGGAATGTACTCATGATGCCGAAATTTTCTATAGTTCAATAGATAATCTTTAGCTGAATGGCTGCGGGATGGAAGCGATAGCCCGCAGCGAAGTGAGGACTATAAGCGAACAGCCCGGACTATCGTTGAGCGAAGAAATTAAGACGATAGCCCGTACCTGTTTTTAATTAGCTTTATGTTATCAGCATTTTTCCAGCGCCTGCAGGATATCTGTTTTTATATCTTCAATGTTTTCGAGACCCACAGAAATGCGTATAAGCCCCGGTGTGATACCTACAGCCTGCTGCTCTTGTGCACTTAATTTGGAATGAGTAGTGGATGCCGGGTGCGAAGCAATGCTCCTCGTGTCGCCAAGATTGGAAGTGAGAGAAAGCATCTGCAGTGCATCCAAAAATTTCTTGCCACTTTCTATACCGCCTTTCAGGTCAAAAGTAACCAGGCCGCCTCCTCTTTTCATTTGTTTTTTGGCTACTTCATACATTGGGTGTGAAGGATGAAATGGATATTTGATGCTGTTGAGTTTTGGATGTCCATCCAGTGCAGCTACCAGGGCTTCGGCATTGTCGCAATGGCGTTGAATACGAACGTCCAGTGTTTCTAAACTTTTACTTAATATCCAGGCATTAAAAGGAGAAAGAGAAGGTCCGGTATTTCGGCAGAATAAATACAATTCGTGAATGAGGTCTTTTTTACCTACTACCACGCCGCCTAAAACACGTCCCTGCCCGTCAATCCATTTGGTGGCAGAATGCAGTACTAAATCGGCGCCAAATTCTACAGGTTTCTGCAAAATGGGTGTGGCAAAGCAATTGTCTACAACCAGCAACAAGTTATGTTTTTTTGCTAATTTCCCAAGCCATTCCATATCTACAATATCCAGCCCGGGGTTGGTGGGCGTTTCTATATAGATCATTTTGGTATTCGGTTTTATCAATGATTCCCACGATGCAGGGTTATTGATTTCTGCATAAGAATACTCTATATTCCACCTGCTAAAATATTTGGTGATAATGGTATGGGTGGAGCCAAATACAGAACTGCAACTTAAAAGATGATCGCCGCTGTTTAAAAAAGCCATGAAGCATCCAAAAATGGCGCTCATGCCGGAAGCTGTGGCAAAACCTGCTTCAGCACTTTCAAGTGCACACATTTTGTCAATAAATTCCTGTACGTTAGGATTACTAAAACGGGAATAAATATTATCCTCATTTTCACCGGCAAAAGCAGCGCGCATATCCTCGGCATCATCAAAACAGAAGCTGGAAGTAAGATATAAAGGAGCGCTGTGTTCCATTTCTTCGGTTCGGGGTATTTGAATACGCACAGCCTTCGTATTGGGATGTTGTTTCATCTGTAGAATAATTTAGAAATTCAATTTGTTTTATTAATGATCAATAATTATTTCAAGGCAAAAAAGATTGCCTGGTTTAAAAAATTTGCTGCGAAGATACAATGCTGTCAATTTTTTTGGATGGAGAATTAATTTTGAAGATTTTACATTATACGTGAGAATATCACAATCAAGGGTTTCATAAAATGAAAATCCCGTTATAAGTAAAAACTGCTTTTACTTATAACGGCATTCAATGAATGGTCTTGTTTATATTTTTCTTACTTTCCCGCTACCTGCTACTTTACTTTTTATATTGGTGGCATTGCCTTTATAAAATACATTGCCGCTGCCGCTGATCTTGGCATCTATACTGTTTTGAGCAAACACTTTTATGTTGCCACTTCCGGCTATTTTTACGTTTACATCATTGCTGCTGATGTTCAGGCAATCAATATTGCCGCTGCCACTTATTTTGGCATCAATATTATTGGTAGCTCCTCCTTTTAAATTCATATTTCCACTTCCTGATATATTCAGGGCAAGGTTTTTAAAGGTGCCAAATGTAAGATCGATATTCCCTGATCCTGACGTACTGATTGTTGTTTCACCTTCATTGGTGAATTCGCCTTTGCCATTGATGTTTCCACTGCCGCTTTGCTGTAAGGAACTAATCTTTGTCATGGATACATTCACTACAATTTTTGAGCGTGTTTTTAAGTTTACATTTTTCTTTGACTTTATAGAAAGCCTGCCATCTTCCACAGAGGTTTCAATGTATGGGAGCAGGTTTTTATCTGCCTCTACCGTAATAGTATTTGAATTTCCATAAGCAATTTGTATGTCCATAGAACCGCCTGAAGCCAGGGAAGTAAATTCGGAAACTTCACGATTTTCCTTTTTTACGTGACCGTCTCCTGTTATGGTTTGCCAGGGCTGGGCAAATGAGTTAAGACTTAATAAAGCAAAAATGCCAACCAGTAATTTTTTCATGTTATCAGTTTTAATTTTTTTGAAGGATAGTTGTGTAACGGATAAAGCCATGAAAGGTTACAAAACAAAAAAAATAGTTAGGATAGCTTTAAAAATCAACAGGAAGAATGATCGAAATCCAGGTTAGCCTGTTACAATAAATAAAAGGGAGGCATAACAATTGATCTTTTCGTGGAGATTGGCTGGTTAAATTTTCCAGTCCACAATTTCATTAGACCATTCGGCTTTAAAAGGGGTAGCAATTTTTATATAATTGTCGGTATAACCTTCCATCATGCCACTTTTATTCTCTCCTTCAAACAATACGGGCCTGGTTTCACCTGAATGTTTCCTGGTAAATTGTTGCATTTTTTGATAAGATAAGGAACGTATTATTTTGGTGCGTTCATTGCGGACATGAACCGGCACTATCGGATCTATTTGCAAAGCATGTGTGTTGGCCCTTTCAGAATAAGTGAATACATGCAAATAGGAAATATCGAGAGAAATTAAAAAATTGGCAGTCTCCTGAAAATCATTGTCACTTTCACCGGGAAATCCTGTGATTACATCAATGCCTATGCAACAATCAGGAATTAAATTTTTAATCATTTCTATTCTTTCAGCATATAATTCTCTTTTATAACGCCTGCGCATCATACCTAAAATTTTGTTACTCCCGCTTTGCAACGGTATATGAAAATGAGGCATTATTTTTTTGCTGCCGGCAACAAAACGAATGATTTCTTTTGTTAATAAATTAGGCTCTATTGAAGAAATACGGTATCTTTTTACACCATCATTTTCTTCTATTGCCTGCAATAAGGAATAAAAGGTTTCTCCTGACCTGGCGCCACTTCCATCTTTGCCAAAATCGCCAAGATTGATCCCGGTAAGTACAATTTCTTTTACGCCTGCTTGAGCAATTTTTTTTATTTCTGATAAAACATTTTCGGTTGTGTTGCTCCGGCTTTTTCCGCGTGCCATTGGGATGGTACAAAAAGAACAATTGTAATCGCAGCCATCCTGAACTTTTAGAAATGTCCTGGTTCTGCCAGCCAGGGAGAATGATGAATGAAAGCCTTCCACATCTTCTATTTCGCAACTACAGATTTTTGCGCTATCACCATAAGTCAGTTCTTTTAAATGAGAAGCGATATTAAATTTTTCGGCAGCACCCAACACCAGGTTCACGCCGGGAATTTCCGCAATTTCCTTTGGTTTTAATTGTGCATAGCAACCGGTAACCACAACCATTGCTACCGGTGCTTTTCGCTGAATCCGGCGTACCAACTGGCGGCATTCCTTATCTGCATTGTCAGTAACCGAACAGGTATTAATCACATATACATCGGCTTTGTCGGTAAATTCTTTACGCACAAAGCCATCCTGTTCCAGCAATCTTTCAATAGCTGAAGTTTCCGAGTAATTTAATTTACAGCCTAAAGTGTGCAGTGCTACTGTTCTTCCGTTTGACATAAGTCGGCAAAAATAATCAAATCTATCTTTATGTTTGACAAGCTCTTCTATAAGTCGCTTCTTATCATTTCAGGATTAAACTTAACTTGTGAACAAAAAATTAAATTTGAACAGGAAAAAAAATCTTAATATTCTCATAATTGTCATCATTGCTTTTTTGATAGTGAAAGGATTTTCCTGGTTCAAAACGGGGGAAAGCAATACAGGGAATGAAAATTACAGAAATGTCAGCCATCTTATTCTTACCAAACATGTAAAATGCAGAATGGATTGCAGGCAGATTACACTTGAAGAAATAAAAGAGATATTGGAAAAAGGCAATGTTAATTATGCTAAAAGTGGTTTAAGTTCAAAAGGAGACAGTACTTTCGCCCTGGAAGGTTATAGCAAAGAAAATCAACACATACGGGTAGTGGTAGCGCCTGAAAACGATGGACTGGTGGTTATTACGTGCATAGATCTTAATAAAGAATGGCAATGTAATTGTTATTAAACCTTACTCTTTGTTATAATTTTTTATTTGTAAATTTGTTTCAACTGATTATTTAAAGAAAAATGAAGATAAAATCTTTCCTGGCGAAACCATACGCGATATATGCGAACAAGCAAATAAAAAAATCCATGCTTACTGCTGTCGCTGATCAGGAAAATATTTTTAATTCATTGATTAAAACAGCGACCAAAACTGAATTTGGGAAAGAACACCAGTTTGAAAAGATTAAGACTCATGCAGATTTTGTTAAAAACGTTCCTATAAGAGAATACGAAGATTTCAAAGAATATATTGATAAAATAAAGCAGGGTAAACATAATGTATTGTGGAAGGGAGTGCCTATTTATTTTGCTAAAACAAGCGGAACTACAAGTGGTATTAAATATATACCTATTACAAAAGATTCGATTCCTAATCATATCAATACCGCCAGGAATGCTTTATTGTGCTATATGGCACAATCCGGCAATACACAATTTGCTAACGGGAAAATGATTTTTTTGAGTGGAACGCCGGAACTGGAGAGAATTGGGGGAGTACCTACTGGTAGACTGAGCGGAATTGTAAATCATCATATTCCAAGATATTTAAGATCTAATCAATTGCCTTCGTTTGAAACCAACTGCATAGATGATTGGGAAGAAAAATTATCTAAAATTGTTGAAGAAACCCTTGATGAAAGAATGACTCTCATTAGTGGAATTCCACCGTGGATGCAAATGTATTTTGATGAATTACAAAAGAAAACCGGTAAGAAAATAAAAGATATTTTTCCTGATTTTAGTGTGATGGTACAGGGCGGAGTTAATTTTGAACCTTATAAAGCAAAACTTTTTGAAAGCATCGGCAAAAAGATCGATGTTATAGAATTGTATCCGGCAAGTGAAGGTTTTTTTGCATTCCAGTATGGCCAGGAAGCCGAAGGATTATTGCTCAATACTGATAGTGGTATTTTTTATGAATTTATACCTGTTGAAGATATTGAAAATGAAAACCCCAGACGCCTTACTTTAAAAGAGGTAGAATTAAATAAAAATTATGTGCTGATAATAACCAGTAATGCAGGTTTGTGGGCCTATAATATCGGCGACACTGTCAGGTTTGTTTCATTAAATCCTTATCGTATTGTGGTCACCGGCAGAGTGAAGCATTTTATTTCTGCATTTGGAGAGCATGTAATTGGCGAAGAAGTAGAAGAGGCGCTTATGAAAGCCGCTGATTCTGAAAATATTAAGATCACAGAATTTACAGTAGCACCTAATATTTCCAAAACCGGTGAAAAAAGTTTTCATGAATGGTATATTGAATTTGAGAAAACACCTGGAAATTTAGAATACTTAGCTGAAAGAATTGATAATAACCTGCGGAAGAAAAATATTTATTATGATGACCTGATCAAGGGAAATATTTTGCAACCACTGAAGATAGAAGTAGTGCAAAAAAACGGGTTTATTAATTATATGAAAAGTGAAGGAAAACTGGGAGGGCAAAATAAAGTACCTCGTCTCAGCAACGACCGTAAACTAGCCACAGCACTGCGTAAATGGATAATACCCAGCAGTGCTGAAGCTCCTGTCTCCTGATAAATTAATCTCCAAAAAGTTTAGTTCCCCCAGGCTTGAATTTTATACAGGAATGGATTAGCCAATTTCATAACAAAATATTTGCTTAAAAAGCACCTTCGTAATAATTAATATATTATTTTTGCATCTTAATTGTCACTAATTACAAGTATAAGCCTTGAAAAAAAATAATTTATATAATTACTTTTCCCCGGCAACGGTATATCTATCTCGACGTGGATGCTGATAGGCCGAGTAGTCGAAGCTGCCCCTATCAGTGAAGAAAAATCCCCCGCTCACTACCTTTTTTCATAATTAAAATTTTTGCAAAATTGGAACAATCAAATATTATTGTTCGTGTTGCAATTCCGGATGACATAATTTACGCCCAAACAATCACAGATGAAATGGCTTCATCTGCCAAGGCGCGAGGTACAGGAATTGCAAAACGTTCGCCAGAGTATATCTCTCAGAAAATAACAGAAAATAAAGCAGTTATTGCTGTTACTGAAGATAATAAATGGGTAGGTTTTTGCTATATTGAAGCCTGGGGACATGGAAAATTTGTCGCCAATAGTGGCTTAATTGTCGCTCCTGAATACAGGAAAACCGGGATAGCCAAAAAAATTAAACAAAGAATTTTTGCACTTTCCAGGGAGAAATACCCGGATTCAAAAATATTTGGTCTTACTACCGGGCTCGCAGTGATGAAAATTAATAGTGACCTGGGCTATGAGCCGGTTACTTATTCCGAGCTTACGGATGATGATAATTTTTGGGCAGGTTGCAAAAGCTGTGTCAACTATGATATATTGATGAGTAAAGAGAGGAAAAATTGCATGTGCACCGCTATGCTTTTTGATCCCAAGGATCATCCCAAGCCTGAAGAAACCGCTAAAGAGTTTAAGAAAAAATCCAAGCTTTATGAACGGTTTATGCGCCTGAAACAAAACAGGCTTATTCAATATTGGAGAAAGAAAAAATTTGAAAAAACTAAATCCTTCTTTGGTTTTCTCTTTAATCTGTAAATTTTAAATAATGGGTAAAAAAGTTGTAATAGGTTTCAGCGGCGGACTGGATACTTCGTATTGTGTAAAATATTTTGTTGAAGATTTAAATTACGAAGTACATAGCATTATTGTGAATACCGGTGGCTTTACTGAAGATGAATTGAGTGTAATTGAAAAACATGCAAAAGCGCTTGGTGTTACATCTCATACTACGGTAGATGCTACCAAAAGTTATTATGACAATATTGTAAAGTACCTTATTTATGGGAACGTATTAAAAAACAGTACTTATCCCCTGAGTGTGAGTGCAGAAAGAGTTTCCCAGGCTTTGCATATTGCTGAGCATGTAAAAAAAATAGGAGCTGATGCAGTGGCACATGGAAGCACAGGAGCCGGTAACGACCAGGTAAGATTTGATATGATTTTTCATATTATGATTCCGGGAATAGAGATAATAACCCCGATTCGTGACATGCAACTGGCCCGCCAGGAAGAAATTGATTATCTGAAGTCGAAAGGGGTAAAAATGAATTTTGAAAAATCAGTTTACTCAATTAATAAAGGTTTGTGGGGTACTAGTGTTGGAGGAAAAGAAACTTTATCATCCAAAGGTATGTTGCCCGAAGAAGCATGGCCGACACAATTGAGTAACCACGAACCACAAGAAGTAAAATTGCATTTTGAAAAAGGAAACCTGGCAGGCATTAATGAGAAAAAATTCGATCATCCTGTAGCCGCTATCCAATATTTACAGAGTATTGCAGGACCTTATGCCATTGGACGGGATATACATGTAGGCGATACCGTTATTGGCATAAAGGGAAGAGTAGGGTTTGAAGCTGCTGCTCCTATATTAATTATTAAAGCGCATCATGCCCTGGAAAAACATGTGCTAACAAAGTGGCAGTTAACTATGAAAAGCCAGTTGGCTGATTTTTATGGAAACTGGCTGCATGAAGGACAATTATTAGATCCTGTGATGCGGGATATAGAAGCATTTTTTACTTCATCACAACAAAATGTAACGGGTGATGTATTCATACAATTAATGCCTTATCGCTACCAGGTTTCGGGTATTGAATCTCCTTTTGATTTAATGAGCAGTAAATTTGGGAAATATGGAGAAATGAATACCGGGTGGAGTGGAGAAGATGTAAGGGGATTTAGTAAAATATTTGGCAATCAAACAGCAATTTATCATGCCGTAAAAAATAGTTCGGATGAAAAATAAAATCAGGATAGGTATTATTGGCGGAGCTGGCTATACGGGAGGCGAATTAATAAGATTATTGATTAACCATCCTTCTGCTGAAGTTTTATTCATACACAGCAAAAGCAATGCGGGGAAAGAGTTGCATACTGTTCACCAGGATTTGGTTGGTGAAACTAAAATGCAATTTTCGCAGGAAATAGACAATAATATTGATGTGCTTTTTTTATGTGTAGGCCATGGTGATTCTTTAAAATTCATGGAAGAAAATGATATTCCTGCCCACATAAAAATAATATCTCTATCACAAGATTTCAGGTTGAAGGGAAAGTCTGTATTTAATACCCGTAAATTTATTTATGGCCTTCCTGAAATTAACCGTGAAAAAATAAAATCTGCCGAAAACATTGCAAATCCAGGCTGTTTTGCTACCAGTATAGAGCTTGGATTATTACCATTGGCAAAAATGAATTTATTGGGTGATGTTTTTACAACCGGCATTACCGGCTCTACGGGTGCAGGGCAATCTCCATCGGCCACTTCGCATTTTTCATGGCGCGAAAACAATGTGCAGGCGTATAAATCACTAACACACCAGCATCTTACTGAAATCAATGAATCATTGAATTCGGTTTCAGATAAGCCTACTTCGTCTATTCATTTTGTTCCATGGCGTGGTGATTTTACAAGAGGTATTTTTATCACTTCACAAATAAAATGCACCGGGAATTTGCATGATTTTTACGAGGTTTTTGAAGAGTTTTACAAAGATCATCCGTTTGTAAAAATAAGCCGTCAACCTATCTTTTTAAAACAGGTAGTAAATACTAATAATTGTTTTATCAATTTGGAAAAAGTAGATGATATCCTGGTAGTACATTCCGAAATTGATAACCTGCTTAAAGGCGCTAGCGGACAGGCAGTACAAAATATGAACCTGATGTTTGGCATCGAAGAAACAGAAGGATTAAAATTAAAAGCGAATTATTTTTAGGTAGTGATACTCCATTGAGTACTTTTAAATTAAAATTCTTGATTTATCATGAAATTATTTGACGTTTATCCAGTTAATGATATAGATATTGTAAAAGCAGCCGGGTCTTATGTTTGGGATGACAAAGGTGCAGAATACCTTGACATGTATGGCGGTCATGCGGTGATTAGTATCGGGCATACGCACCCGCACTGGGTAAAAAAAATTGAAGATCAGTTGGAGAAAATAGCCTTTTATTCCAATTCAATAAAAATCCCACTTCAACAGGAACTGGCTGATAAATTAGGTACTGTTTCCGGGAAAAATAATTACCAGTTATTTCTTTGCAACTCGGGTGCAGAAGCCAATGAGAATGCATTGAAACTGGCTTCATTTCATAATGGGCGAAAAAAAATCATTGCCTTTTCAAACGGCTTTCATGGTCGCACTTCTCTCGCTGTTTCGGTTACAGATAATCCTTCGATTGTTGCTCCTGTTAATGAAACAGAGAATGTGATTTTTCTTCCTTTTAACGATGAGGAGGCACTGAGAAATTATTTTAAGAACAATGGCAAAGATGTTTGTGCAGTTATTGTAGAAGGTATACAAGGTGTCGGTGGAATAAGAATTGCTTCAGACTCTTTTTTACAATTGATTCGTGCACTTTGTGATGAATATGGCGCCGTTTTTATAGCAGATTCAGTACAATGTGGTTATGGAAGAAGTGGTAAATTTTATTCTCATGATTATGCAGGGATTAATGCCGATATTTATTCTATGGCCAAGGGGATGGGTAATGGATTTCCTATAGGTGCTATTTCAATTTCTCCCACTATTGCTCCAAAACATTTTATGCTGGGCACAACATTTGGTGGTAATCATCTTGCTTGCGCCGCGGCAATAGCCGTTTTGGAAGTCATAGAAAATGAAAACCTGCTACAAAATGCGGAAGATATCGGTAATTACCTGATGACAGAATTGAAAAAAATTCCGGAACTACAGGATGTCAGGGGGAAAGGCCTGATGATTGGATTTGATGTGCCGCCCAAACTAAGTGAATTGAGAAAAAATCTTTTGCAGAAACATAAAATATTTACCGGGCAGGCCAAGCAGAATGTAATAAGATTATTACCTTCCCTCGCTTTAACTAAAATTGATGCCGATAAATTTTTAAAAGCTTTAAAAGAAGAAGTGGCTTCGTAAATACGACGAAGAAAGCTTTTTAAACGATATTTTCATACCTGGAAAATTCATGAAAAATTATGGATAATTTAAATAAAAGCTTTCAAAGTCCCCCCTGGGGGGATTCAGGGAGTTTTCTTTCAGTAAAGGATGCAGGCAATATAGATGATTTGATAAAATTAGCTTTGCATTATAAGCAAAATCCCTTTGCACACCAGGCTTTAGGAAAGGGAAAACGTATGGGGTTATTATTTTTAAACCCGAGTATGCGTACACGATTAAGTACACAGATAGCCGCTCAGAACCTGGGGATGGAAGTGATTGTTTTTAATGCTTCGCAGGATGGATGGTCTCTCGAATTTGAGGATGGCGCTGTTATGAATGGAACTACTGCCGAACATGTAAAAGATGCAGCACCTATCCTTGGAAACTATTTTGATATCCTGGGTGTCCGTACTTTTCCTTCATTAAAAAACCGTGATGAGGATTATGCTGAAAAAATAATTAATCAATTTGTAAAATACGCAAACATACCTGTGGTTAGTTTGGAAAGTGCAACAGTGCATCCGTTGCAAAGTTTGACTGACATCATTACTATTTCAGAACATCTTCCTTTGAAAGATAAAACAAAACCAAAGGTGGTTTTAATCTGGGCTCCTCATGTAAAGCCTTTGCCACAGTGTGTTGCCAATAGTTTTGCAGAATGGATGAATGAATGGAATCAGGCAGAATTTGTGATTGCCCATCCTGAGGGTTATGAATTGGACAAAAGGTTTATCAGAGATGCATTGATTACTCACGATCCTGTAAAAGCACTTAATGATGCTGATTTTGTATATGTTAAAAACTGGAGCAGTTACGCAGATTATGGTAAAATAATTCCAGTTGAAAATGACTGGATGCTGACTACTGAAAAACTCTCAGTGACCAATGATGCAAAAGTGATGCATTGCCTTCCGGTACGTAGGAATATTGAATTAAGTGATGAGATATTGGATAGCTCCAATAGTATTGTAACAGAACAAGCGGGTAATCGGGTATGGGCTGCCCAGTCAGTATTGTCAAATATTTTAAACGGACTAACATGACTGATTTAGCCAATCATAAAGAGCCGCTTTATATTATAAAAATTGGTGGAAATGTAATTGATAATCCCACAGGTCTTGATTCTTTTCTAAGAGCATTTTCAAATATAGAAGCTAAAAAAATATTAGTGCATGGAGGTGGAAAAATTGCAACAGCAATTGGCGAAAAATCCGGTATTCAATCAAAATATATTGATGGCAGAAGAATTACTGATGATGCAACTATTGATTTGGTAACGATGGTTTATGGTGGGTTGGTAAATAAAAAAATGGTGGCAGATTTGCAATCAATTAATTGTAATGCTATCGGGATTACGGGTGCAGATGCCAATCTATTACCTGCAAAAAAGCGACCCGTAAAAGAAATCAATTATGGATGGGTAGGCGATGTTAGTGCGGAGGATATTGATTCTAAAATGTGGCTCTTATTTTTAGAAAACAATCTCGTACCCGTAGTAGCGCCGCTTACGCATGATGGCAATGGTCATATGCTTAATACTAATGCGGACACGATAGCCTCTATACTTGCGGTGAACTTGTCTTCCTATTATGAGGTACAATTGGTTTTTTGTTTTGAAAAAAATGGTGTGTTATTGAATGTGGATGATGAAAATTCTGTGGTGAAGCAATTGGATCCGGATTCTTATCACCAACTAAAAGAAAGTAAAAGTCTTTTTGCGGGGATCTTGCCAAAAATTGATAATGCTTTCGATGCAATTAATAAAGGAGTTAAAGAAGTTTTGATTGGTAATTCTTCCCAATTATCTGTTCTCTTAAATGGAGAAAGCGGAACTAAAATATCTAAGAAATGAATGAATTAAAAAATATTGACGAATTATTTTCCGATGCGGTAGGTCTGTTAAAACAATTAATCAGTACCCCTTCATTTAGCAAAGAAGAAAATAAAACGGCTGATCTATTAGAAAATTTTCTTCAACAAAAGAATATTAAAGCCAACCGGTATTTAAATAATGTATGGGCGGTCAACAAGCATTTTGATGAAAATAAAAAAACGCTTTTATTAAATTCTCATCACGATACGGTGAAACCCAATAATGGCTATACTTTGAATCCTTTTGAGGCTATAGAAAAAGATGGGAAATTATACGGGCTGGGATCTAATGATGCTGGTGGTCCTTTAGTTTCTTTGCTCTCGGTTTTCCTATATTTTTATGAAGCATCCCTTCCTTTTAATCTTCTTTTTGCCGGAACTGCAGAAGAAGAAATTTCGGGGCAAAATGGCGTTGAAATTCTTTTAAATTATTTGCCCAAAATTGATTGCGCCATTGTGGGCGAACCCACTTTATTGAATATGGCCGTAGCAGAAAAAGGGCTTTTGGTACTGGATTGTATTGCGCATGGAAAAGCCGGGCATGCTGCCCGTAATGAAGGAGTAAATGCCTTGTATATTGCAATGAAAGATATAAACTGGTTGAGTACTATTGAATTTCCAAAAGTATCTTCTCTTTTGGGGCCGGTTCATATTGCGGTTACTTCTGTTACTACTCCCAATCAAACCCATAATATTGTTCCTGATGAATGTCATTTTTTGGTTGATATCAGGGTAAATGAATTTTATACATTTGATGAAGTGATTGCTACAATCAAGAAAAATATTAGCAGCCAGATTCAACCTCGTTCTATCCGTTTGAATTCCTCTTTTATCAAAGAGGATCATCCATTGGTGTTGGCGGGGAAAAGAATGGGGCTTTCATCTTATGGCTCGCCTACCTGTTCTGACATGGCTTTAATGCATTTCCCTTCTTTAAAAATCGGTCCTGGCGACTCGGCACGCAGCCATTCTGCTGATGAATTTATTTTTGTAAATGAGATAAAAGAAGGCATAAAAACGTATATTCAATTATTGCAAAATTTTGAAATTGAATTAAAACATTCTGTAAATAAAGGCTAATGAAACTCTGGCAAAAAAATAGTGAAACATTAAAGGAAGTGGATACATTTACGGTAGGCAAAGACCGGGAACTCGATTTATTCCTGGCTCCTTTTGATGTGTTGGGTTCATTAGCGCATATTAAAATGCTAAACAGCGTTAACCTGCTTGCTAATGACGAATTAAATGAATTGCAGCAGGCATTAAAAGATATTTATAAAGATATTGATGCCGGTAAATTTTCATTAGAAGATGATGTGGAAGACATTCATTCGCAAATAGAATTTCTGTTAACAAAAAAACTGGGAGATGCAGGAAAAAAAATTCATTCAGCCCGCTCCCGTAATGACCAGGTAATTCTGGACCTGAAACTTTTTCTCAGGTCTGAAATTGAAGAATTGGTACAGTTGGTCAATGGGTTTTTCGATCTTTTATTATCGCAAAGTGAAGAATATAAAGATTACTTGTTACCTGGCTATACGCATTTGCAGCTTGCCATGCCCAATTCATTCGGGCTATGGTTTGGAGCTTATGCAGAAAGCCTGGCTGATGATATGATCACACTTCATGCCGCCTGGGAAATCATTAATAAAAATCCTCTTGGCTCAGCAGCTGGATTTGGATCCTCATTTCCTATTAATAGAAAATTAACTACTGAATTACTTGGATTTGAAGATCTAAATTACAATGTGGTTTACGCACAGATGAGCCGCGGCAAAACAGAAAGGATTTTATCGCAGTCACTTGCAAACATTGCGGCTACTCTTTCGCGCATGAGCATGGATGCCTGTATTTATCTCAATCAAAATTTTGCATTTATCTCGTTCCCGGATGAACTTACCACAGGAAGCAGCATTATGCCACATAAAAAGAATCCCGATGTTTTTGAATTGATTCGTGCACATTCCAACAGGATACTGGCATTGCCTAACGAAATATATTTAATTTCGGCAAATCTTCCTTCAGGCTATCATCGCGATTTTCAATTACTGAAAGAGCATCTTTTCCCTGCATTAAAAAATTTGAAAGATTGCCTGAAGATGGCAACCCTGATGATTGAAAATATTGAGGTAAAAAAAGATATTCTCAATGATGAAAAATATCGATATTTATTTACAGTTGAAGAAATGAATAAGTTGGTTTTGCAAGGAGTGCCTTTACGCGATGCCTATAAAAAAATAGGGGCCCAGGTTGAAAATAATACCTTTAAAACCGATATGAAACTGGATCATTCTCATGAAGGATCAATAGGGAATCTGCAGAATGAACAAATTAAAATAATGATGAATAAAGTAATTGCCCGCTTTGGATTTAATAAAGTGAATGATGCATTACAAAAATTATTACAGTAAATTGCCAACCTGAGTACCATAAAAACTCATTTTAATATTGTTAATAAACAAATATTATGGCAGAATCCCATAAAAAACGAATCGCGATTTTCGGTTCCACAGGATCTATCGGAACGCAGGCGTTAAAGGTAATTGAAGCTTATCCGGATTTGTTTGAAGTAGAAATACTAACTGCACAAACCAATGATAAGCTTCTTATTGAACAGGCGCTCAAATTTAGTCCCAATGCAGTTGTTATAGGTGATGAAAAAAAATATGAAGGGGTGAAATCTGCCCTTCTTTCAAAAGATATAAAAGTTTTTACAGGAAATACTGCTTTGGAAGAAGTGGCTGATTTTGATACGTATGATATGATGATTGCGGCTATTGTTGGTTTTGCCGGATTAAAGCCCACTTTAAAAGCTGTTGAAAAAGGAAAAGCGATCGCGTTGGCCAATAAAGAAACCCTGGTAGTAGCCGGAGATATAGTAATGCAACTGGCAGTGGAAAACAGGGTGCCTATTATTCCGGTTGATAGTGAACATTCAGCTATTTTTCAGTGCCTTGTTGGTGAAACCAGGAATAAAATTGAAAAGATAATACTAACGGCAAGCGGTGGCCCTTTTCTTGGTAAAAAACCTAATTTTTTAGTCAATGTAAAAAGACATCATGCGCTTCAGCATCCTAATTGGAATATGGGAGCAAAGATTACTGTTGATTCTGCAACCCTTATGAATAAAGGACTTGAGATGATAGAAGCCAAATGGCTTTTTAATCTTACACCCGATCAGATAGAGGTTGTTATACATCCTCAAAGTATTGTGCATAGTATGGTTCAGTTTGAAGATGGCAGCATAAAAGCCCAGATGGGATTGCCAGATATGAAACTACCTATTCAATATGCACTTACTTTTCCTCATCGTATTAAGAACGATAGTCCAAGAGCCGAATTTAGAAAAATACCTAACCTTACTTTTGAACAACCTGATATAAAAACATTTCGCAACCTGAGTCTGGCTATGCAGGCTTTAGAAAAAGGAGGAAACCTGCCCTGTATTTTGAATGCAGCCAATGAAATCGCCGTGTGGGCTTTTTTAAATAACCGCATTGGGTTTTTAGATATAACTGCTGTGGTAGAAAAAGCGATGCAAACAATAACTTATATAGAAAAGCCAAATCTGGCAGATTATTTTGAAAGCGACGGCGAGGCTCGTAATTTCGCGGCTTCATTAGTTAAAATGTAAGTGTGTTTATACTCAAAAGAAATAATTAAAAAACAATTAAGACCGTATTATACGGATTAGATAAAATATGACATTAGCAATATCAATCAATTGGCCTGCAGTAGGATTGCAGGCATCTTACCTTATTTTTTCTCTCTCTATTTTAGTAATCATACATGAATTCGGTCATTTCATCACTGCGAAATGGTTCAAGTGTCGTGTGGAAAAATTCTATTTATTTTTTGATCCCTGGTTTTCAATATTTAAAAAGAAAGTGGGTGATACAGAATATGGAGTTGGTTGGCTTCCTTTGGGAGGCTATGTGAAAATTTCCGGTATGGTAGATGAAAGTATGGATAAAGAACAATTAGCGCAACCTCCCCAACCCTGGGAATTCAGAAGTAAACCTGCGTGGCAGCGACTTATCATTATGCTGGCGGGCGTAACGATGAATGTGTTATTGGCATTTTTTATTTATGCTATGATATTGTACACGTGGGGCGAAACAAAATTACCGATTCAAAATGCTAAATATGGCATTTGGGTTACTGATAGCCTGATGTATAATATTGGTTTAAAAAATGGTGATAAAATTGAAGCTGTAAATGGGGAGCCCGTAAAATACTTTGATGATATTCCTGCTAAAATTTTATTAGGAAAGCAGATTACCGTGGAAAGGGATGGGAAGACGGAAAATATCAATATCCCGATAAATATGATTGAGCGGTTGGTAGAAAAAAAAGGAAAACGCAGCACGCTCATTATGCCGCGAACTCCGCTTATCATAGGAGATTATGATTCAAAGGAAATTTCAAATGCAAAAACTGCCGGGCTTAGAGGCTATGATAAAATTGTGAAAGTTGATTCCACACCGGTTACATTTTTTGATCAACTGGCTGGATATTTGCAAAATAAAAAAGATGATTCAGTACTCCTGACAGTAGAAAGAAATCAGCAATTGCTTGCCATAAAAGTATTAGTAGACAGCAGTGGCAAAATTGGATTAAATGGTTTCACTGGTGATCAATATGACAGCCTTGGTATTTTTAAACAGGAAACAAAAAGATATAGTTTGCTTGCCTCTTTTCCCGCAGGAGTAAAAAAGACTGGTGAGCAGTTGAGTTTTTATATTCAGCAATTTAAAATGATTTTGAATCCTGAGACGGGTGCCTATAAAGGACTTGGTGGATTTAAAACCATGGCCTCTATTTTTCCCAGCACCGGCTGGAACTGGGAAGCCTTCTGGAAAATAACGGCTTTCTTTTCAATCATATTGGCATTTATGAACCTCTTGCCGATACCTGCTTTGGATGGCGGCCACGTAGTGTTTACATTGGTAGAAATGATTACCGGAAGAAAACCAAGCGATAAATTTCTTGAATATGCGCAAATTGTAGGTATGGTTATTCTTCTCGCACTAATGCTTTTTGCTAATGGGAATGACTGGTTCGGTTGGGGAAAAGGGCATTGATAATTTTAAAAACAATGGAAAAATAATGTAAAATTGAATCCGTCAATTCTGCAATATGAATTACAGAGTGTTATTAATATATAGTCAGAAGAAAATATTTTTTATTCTTAATTAATTCTGGTCAAGATTTTTTAAAGAAAACCAGGATAATTATTTATCGAAAGTTAAAATTCAAAGTATTATTTATATAGATCCTGGAGACAAACAAAAATATCCGGGTTATATAAATATTGTTCATAATTATTTTTTTACTAAAACTAAAATAAAATGCTTATGACTGTCTTTAATATTAGAATGCATAGATTTCTAATGACATTTATGTTGCATTTATTTGTCATCGGAACTTCCATAGCACAAGTTAATTGGACCAATAACAATTTGTATGAATCAAAAACCTTTGTTCAAAAACAAATTACAAAAATCCAGTCGCTCTATTTAGATGCAAACGGAAATACTTCGCATAAAGTATTTTTAAAATTGAATGGGCTATATCCGAAAAACATCAATTTTGAATCTACTCCATATTTTTCAGTTAGTTACTTACTTAGTGACGTTATTAAAGAAAACGGGAAGTATATCCCTAAAGGATCAGCCAGGCCATTGAATTTGGATTTTCATGTAAATACCATTACCAAACAAAATGCTGCCAACATTGCTACTCCAATTTGGGATGGCAGGGTTTACGAAGATGGGGATAGTATAATTGTTGGTGGATATTCTGCAAAATTTAATGAAAGACCTGTTGGCAGGATTGATAGCCGGGGTAGGTTTCTTCCTGAACTCAATGGTGTTGATTCGAAATATTTTCCAATATTGGATATACCAGCAAAACAAATTGTTTTCGATCCTTTTGAATGGAAACTCTTTAGAATATTACCTACTGATGGTAAGGTGATTCAACAGAGTAAGAGTAGTTTCCTTCCGCTCAGGATTTATGGAGAGCAGGGTGAACCATTGCAGAAACCTGATTTTGAAATTAAAAATGAAGATGCCGGTTCCTCACTGGTTCTTTATTTAATTTCTAATGGGAAAAAAATAGAAGTAGCCAATTGTAATTTGAAAAATTCAGAAATAACGGATAGCAGGGAAGGTTACCAACCAGAATTGAATGAAGGTTGTGTGCAACCAGCGAATGGTAAAGTTGTTACACTTACATTCCAAGGCAATTATTCCAAAAATATTTTGGTTCAAAATGGGGAACTCTGCTTAAATAAAGAGTTGAAATATTTAAGTTACGATTCACCAGATAAACCCGGGTCAATAAACATTGATGGTGATTTCCAGGATTGGAGAAATATCCCCGGAGTTTCAGACAGCAGGGGCGATTATGTATCTTATCTTTTTAAAAATCCGGATACTGATCTCCTGGAATTTAAGATCACAAATGACGATAAATATCTTTACCTATATTCACGCGTTGCCGGAGCTTATGGTAGAACAGGAAAGGGAGGAAGATATTATTGGTATTCTTTTATTGACGTTGATAGCAATCCGGCAACAGGATATGTTCCTACAAGAGACGATAACTGTTATTTTGGAATTCCGATTGGTGACGATTGTGAGGCTCAGTTTGAGTTTGTAGGAAATCGGTTTGTAAAAACATTTTTTGGATTTGCAGGAATAGGAGCAGAGAAAGAAGTCCTGAGCGGGAAGTTAAAATTGGGACCTTCATATTACTCAGAAAAAGGCAAGGATGGAATAAAAAGGAAAAGCTATAAAACTGAATATATAAATCGGGGAAATTCGCGCTTTATTACTCATGATGTTACTCCTGGAACAAGCCAGGATATGAATATTGCTCTTTCACCTGATGGTTCAGAAGTAGAAGTAAGGGTTGAATTGGCAGGATTCCTTAAAGATAAATCCGGTAAAAGCATAATGTATCAAGGTAAAAAAATTGATATAGCCATTGGGGTTGAAGGTTCAAGTGGTTATTATGGTTCGAATACATGGGGGGCCGATGTGACTGCTGTAAAGTATGGATACTTAATAAAATGAGTTGTCAATTATTAAAGAGTGGAGTTTTGACTCAGACATATAAAGATAAAAATTGAAATTTTAGTTACCGGAAAAATAAACATTGGAGAGAACATACTGAGTTTGGTTTTACATCTTGCCAGAATTTGTTTATATAACCCCGGGGAAGCTTTTATTCAAAATAAATATTAAAATATATTAATTAAACCAATAATAATGAATCGGAAAATACAACAAATTGCGTTCCTTGTATTCGCTTTTACAGGGGCTTCACTTGTATCAAAAAGCCAAACCCCGGAACACCAGGATAATCTTTATACACAGGATTATAGTATCAAATTTGTAAATGCAGATAAAGATGCACAATTGTTGAAAGTTGTTTCTGACCGAAACGGCTATATCCAGGTACTATCGTCAAAGGGATTGCTACGTACCCGTGCCGGTCAATTCCTTTTTCCAGGAACTCTTGTTACTGACGTACAGGACAAACAAACTTCAGACAAGAAAATTGCAGGAATAGAGACTTATCAAAATCAGTTGGTTTATATTGACAACCAGGCCGTATTAAGCAATGCCTGGGCCGGGAAGTTATTTTCGAGGCATACCATGCCTGAAGCTAAAATTTTTGCCGGAGGTAAAGATTTTACTTTCCTGATTTCTGATGGTAAAAGTTTGAATCTTCTGAAAGATTCAAAGCAATTGTGGGAAGGCTCTCTTCCTGGTGAAGAAGTAAAAGACATCAAATTCGATCAGGGCAATAATCTCTTTTGGATTTTGGGGAGTGAGTCAATCAGCACTTTTTCTCCTGCAAATAAGAAAATAAATAAAGTGTATAGTGGAAATAATCTGACCTGTATCGAACCTGCCAACGGGAAACTGATTGTAGGAACAACAGATGGCTATTTCGAAATTGATGCAAAAACAAAAAAACAAATCGGCACTATTCAGAAAAAAATGCCCTGGACGGATTTAACTACCATTAGCCAGATTAATGGCGAACTCTGGTTTGGATCAACATGGGGAGCTATGCAACTTCGCAATGATGGTAAATTTAATTATTACGCATCCAAACGCTGGATTCCATCTGATACGGTGGTGAGCATAGCCATGGGACCTGAAAATTCAGTACTTATACTGACCAATGAAGGATTGGGGCAGATATATTTTAAAAAAATGACTTTGTATGATAAAGCCATGTTTTTTGAAAAACAGGTACGCGATCGCCACATCCGGCTGGGTTTTAATGCTACTGTTTCCAATATGAAGGATGGTGATGTAACTACCGGAAGCATGGAAGATTCTGATAATGATGGTTTGTGGACTTCGATGTACCTGGCAGGCGAAACATTTCGCTATGCTGTAACCAAATCATCCGATGCATTGGAAAATGTACGGGAATCGCTGGATGCTATAGAACGGCTTTACACCATCAATTCTATTCCCGGATTTCCTTCAAGATCGTTTGAGCGCCGTGGTTACAAATATGACGACAAACCCTGGCGTAGGGCCGAAGATCCGGAATGGGACTGGAAATCAACCACCAGCAGTGATGAAGCCATTGGGCACATTTTTGCACTTGGGGCAATTGCCGAATTGGTTCATGTTCCTGAAATCCGCAATAAAGCCATCATATTGATAGATACATTGATGTCAACTATTGTCAAAAACGATTTTTATATGATAGACTGGAATGGCAAACCAACACAATGGGGTAAGTGGAATCCTGATTATGTAAATGCACGCCCTGAAAATATAGGTGACCGTAAGATTAATTCCTCTAACATTATTGCTATGCTTCAGACAGCCTATCATTTTACCAAAAAGGAGAAATATAAGAAAGCTGCTTTTTACCTGATGAACGAAAAGGGATATTTGAAAAACTTAATGCGGCCAATGGCAACAATTGGTCATGCACCTGATAATGCTGATGAATTAAGCAAAAGATTGTCAGACGGATGGAATCATTCGGATGACGAAATGTATTTCTGTGGTTACTGGGGATTGTATCGATATGCGCTGAATGATACCCTGAAAGCTGATTTTAAAAAAGCCATCATTGATCATTGGAAAATTGAGCGCCCTGAAAAAGAAGGGCTTTGGGATATTATGACTGCATTAACAGGAACAAAAGATTTTGATTTGAAAGAAGCTATATGGTACCTGCAGGAATATCCGCTTGATTTGATAAACTGGACTGAAAAAAACAGCCAACGGAAAGATATTGAGTTCATTCCGGAAAATTTCAGAAACCAGACTATAAAAGAGGTTTTGCCACCAGATGAACTGCCTATTAACCGACATAATGCCAATCGCTTTGAACTTGACGAAAATGGTGGAGGTCGGTCTGAATATAGTGCAGGCGATATTTGGCTATTGCCTTATTGGATGGGCCGCTATCTGAATGTGATTAGTTCACCTAAAAAATAGATAAGCTTCTTTTGCGATGGAAGATTTTGCTGCGAAGCAAGAGTAGCCATTTATATTTCTTTTTTATAGAATTTTAATATAGTTTATTGGACGCTGTTAAAAAAAAGCAGTCTCGGGGAAACTTTGAATAATGTAGTTTTTACAAAAAAATCATGATTAAAGTAATAAAGAATAATCCTGGCAGGCAACTTAATAGGAACAAAAATAACTTTTTAAGTTTATTAGTTATTCTCGTTTTGTTTTTTGCAACAACATTTATTTCATGTACTAATAATAGTATTCCGGAAAACACTGTAAAGGAAGTAATGGATCATACCATTACCCGGCTTTACAAAACCATGAGTGAAAAACAGTTAGACTCACTGACCAACGACCAGGTTATGGATTTGTTTACTGATCAGGAAAAACAGGTACTGGCAACCAAACATTGGATGTTCGATGTAAATGTGCCTGTGGTGGTTTCGGTTATGCGAAGCACAGAGCAAAAAGATGTGCCGTTTTGGTTGGTTCCTACCGGATTTGTGAAGACTGGTGAAACCATGAAAAACGAGGAGATAACGTACGAAGTGTGGCAGAAAAAGTTTAATGCCGGGCATGTAGGATTAGGAGTAAATGGCTTTGCAGATTATACGCTGCATTATTTTGTTTCTGTTGCCCCTCAAAATAAAAATGATCAACTTGAATTTACCAATTTCTTTCCTGCGGGTCAGTATGTTGGAGTATTAAAGGATAGCGCATTTACTTATCACGATTGGACGGAGCTGGTATTGATGAATGTACCGGATGACATGAAAGGTCAAAAATTACTCACAACTGTCCGTGGAAGGGGAACTGAATCACATTTGGTAGGGGCTTTTCGTAAAACAGTTTATCCATCTTCATCAACACCCGACCAGGTTATGCTGACCTGGAGTTCTGATCCATCAAACAGTATTGATATCCAATGGCGGACAGATACCACTGTTGAGGTCGGGATGGTACATTACAGGGAAAAAGGCTCAAATACTTTTGATTCAGTTTCTGCCGAAAAATACCGGATGGAAGATCGTGATCTGATGAATGATAGGTATATCAACCGTTTTACAGCACAACTCCGGAATTTAAAACCGGGAACAACTTATGAGTATCAAATACCGCCGCAAACCAACTGGTCAGAAAATTATACATTTTCAACAGCAGCCCCGGATAGCTCATTTTCATTCATCTGGACTGGTGATACACACCATTCGCCCACACTAACCAAATTGTATAACCTTGCCTATCAGACACATCCGGACGCGGCATTTTATTCTATTGCAGGCGACCTGGTTAGCGAAGGATTGCATCGTGATCAGTGGGATGATCTTTTTCATTTCACCAAAGATGTGATTTGCCGGAAGCCGTTAATGGCAGTGATCGGTAATCACGACACACGCCAGGGGCTGGGAGCATGGATGTATCGCGAGTTGTTCAGTTATCCGAAAAATGCTCCGGTTGGCGTACATGAGGAACACACTTACTCGTTCAAGTATAAAAATGCTCTTTTCCTGATGATTGAATCCACAGCTTCCATTGATTCGCAAAAAGTGTGGATTGAAGATCAGCTTAAAAATAGTGATGCCACCTGGAAGTTTGCGATGTTCCATTTTCCGCCTTATAACTGGGATGAACCGTATTACGACATTCAGGCAGCCTGGGTGCCGATTTTCGACAAATACCATGTAGATATGGTAATGAATGGCCATATTCATTATTACATGCGTTCAAAACCAATGAAGGGAGGAAAAGTTGTCAAGTCTTATAATAAGGGAACGGCTTATGTCGAATCTATTGGAATTCCTACCATCCCGGAAAAACATCCGGAGGAATCTTATGCAGCCGTGCGTGATTTCCATGGAGACTTGTATCAATATGTAAAAATTGATGGAAGTACATTGAGTTTCCAAGCCGTAAATTCTGACAATAAGGTGATTGACTCATTTTTGATTAAAAAATAAGCTATGAAGAAGTTTGGTTATAGTTTCCTGATTCTTTTCATTCTAAGTTTTTCTATACAGGCACAAAAAGGAGTCCGGCTAAAATTCAATAAGGATGGTGAATTTAAGATTGTTCAGTTTACCGATACACATGTGGATATGTCGAAAAATCAGAACCTCGATATTTTTGAACTTCTGCAGAAGATTATTGAAACTGAAAAACCTGATTTAGCAATATTAACAGGAGATGTTATAACTCAGGATGATCCCGAAAAGGCTTACCAGCTTTTTGTCGATCTTTTTAAAAAAGAAAATCTTCCTTGGGTAGTTGTATTTGGGAATCACGATGCAGAGCATAATGTTTCTCGGAAAAAACTGGCAGAACTTGTTGAAAGTCTTCCTTTATGCCTGAATAAAAAGGATGGCGCAATTATTAGCGGAACAAATTTTGTTTTGCCTGTTTACGGAAAATCAAAAAAACCGGAAGCCCTTTTGTATTGCATGGATTCTAATTCCTACAGTACATTAGAACCTACGGTAAAAGGGTATGGCTGGTTCGATTTTTCGCAGATTGATTGGTATCGTCAGAAAAGCAGTGAATATACTCATAAGAATGGAGGAAAACCTTTGCCAGCAGTGGCTTTTTTTCATATTCCTTTACCAGAATACAACCTGGCCTGGAACGACTCAGCAGCAATACGGTTTGGAGAGAAAAGAGAAAGAGTGTCTTCCCCTGATATCAATAGTGGAATGTTTGCAGCAATGCTTCAATGTGGTGATGTGATGGGCACATTTGTCGGGCACGACCATTACAATGATTATATCATCGATTATCATAACATCGCGTTGGCATATGGCAGGGCTTCGAAAATAGTTAGGCAGGATGATCCGGTTTCTGGTGGGAGAGTCATTGTATTGAAAGAAGGAAAAAGGGAATTTGAGACCTGGATTCGTGAAAAAGGTGGAGCGAAGTTATTGGATTGCACTTATCCAAAATCGTTTGAAGTGAAAACTCCTTAAACCATTATAAATGGGTGATTGGGTATTATGTAAGGTCACAAATATTATTCTTTAAAGATCAAAATATACCAGGTTTCATTGTTAAACACATTTCCCATTTTAAGGGAGGTTCGGGCAATGAACTGTAATTTTATATACTATAATTTAAATTGATAAACTAAACAGCATGAAACCCTACTTTAAATTACTATTTTTTGCCTTCTCGTTGAGCCTTTTATCGGGCTCACTAATTGCTCAAAACCTTTTTAAAACTACTAAGCAATTGTGGACACCCCAAAAGGATGAAGTGTATTTACAGGAAGTTTCAGAAAAAATACCTACTGATAAAGCAATTGAAGGCATAGCTGTATTGGATAATCATTGTTACGCTTTGATGGAGGGAAAAATTTATTCAGTTGAAAACGACAACTTAAACCTGGTGAAAAATGCCCCGACTGGAGTCAATCGAATTAAAATCGCAAACGGAAGTCTTTGGGCATTGGCTTCTGATGGCATTTCCAGGATGAAAAATGATGTATGGAAGATTATCGATAACCAGGATTATGTAGATCTGTGTGTGCATAATGGAGTTGTATATGCTGCCACTAAGGAAGAAATTTACAAAATTGAAAACGATCAATTTATTTCAACAAAACCAAAAGGTGGCTATAATTCCAGCGATATTACTGTGGTGATGGAGGATGGAACTCAGGTTCATGCAGATCCTGTGCGTCTTGGTCCAATCAGCCGGCTCGTTTCATATAGTGGGACACTTTATGTACTTCGTCCCGGGAAACTGGTCTCCTTTGATGGACTACAGGTAAATGAAGATTGTATTGATTGGGGACAATTGCCATCGAAAGTAACCCGTGACATGCTTTCTTATGGAAGCCGGCTGTTTATAAGTACTGACAGAGGCCTTGGGGTTTTGCGAGGTGCGGCTCTTTCTACAATTAAGGGAACTGATGGACTGCCGGTTGAAAATACAACTTGCCTGGCAAAAGGATTTGCAGATGATGTATGGATCGGGACAGCTCGCGGGGTTGTAAGGATGCTTCCAAACGATTGGCATTATTTCGCCGGACAAATGTGGTTGCCAGGTAACCATGTAAACGGCATTGCGGTTGGGGATCACATCGTTTATGTTGCAACTGATAAAGGTATTGGAATCATAAAGTATGAACCTTACACACTTGAGAAAAAAGTTGCTTATTACGAACGCCATATCCGGGAATGGGGACATAAACGACTTGGTTTTCTTCACAATATTTATAAAAAAGATGGGGAATGGATTCGGGAAATCAGTGATAACGATGGAGGAAACACGGCTCCATACCTGGCCGCCATGTGCTACAAATATGCAGTGACAGGCGATCCGGAGGCTAAAAAAGCAGCCATAGAATCTTTTAAAGCCCTAATATGGCTGGAACGTATTACTCCGATTGACGGTTTATTTGCCCGGGCCGTATGGTCTCCTGCAGATAAAGACCCAAAAAGCACGCAAGGTTCAGGTGGGTTACCGGCCAAATGGTACCCGACGAAAGATGGAAAATGGTTTTGGAAAAGTGACGCTTCAAGTGACGAAGTTACAGCACATTTTTACGCTGTTTCGTTGTTTCACGATCTCATAGCTGAAGGAAAGGATAAAGAAATGGCCAAGGAGCATCTCGACCGGATTGCTTCGTATATTATCAAAAATGGCTGGATGCTCAAAGATATGGACGGTAAACCAACCCGCTGGGGTCGTTGGAATCCCGAATACCTGCTTCGGACGTATGGTTACAGTGATCGCGGTTTAAATGGTTTGGAATCACTGGCTTATTCCAAATCAGCCTTTGGAATTACAGGTGAAAAAAAATATGAAGATGCTTACCAGCAGTTGGTCGGTTGGGGTTACCCGACAAATACCATCCGGCAGAAAAATGTCTTTCCTCCTGCAACCATTGCTCCATGGGATGATGAACTGGCTATTCAGAGTTATTATACCCTGATGCGTTATGCTACCGATCCTAAACTGAGATCAATTTACCTGCGCAGCCTCGATCGCTCATGGGAAGTTTTGCGTATGGAGCACAACCCATGGTTTAATTTTACTTATGGCGCTATTACCGGGAATGATTGTGAGTTGCCTCAGTCCGTAAAAGAGATGCGTGAAGAAGTATTGGACTGTAAGGATTATAACTATAACAATTCATCGCGTGACGATTTATATATGGAACCCGGCTATACTTCTTATGCAGGAGCCATCCGGGCTGTTTCTCCCCGTGAAATTTCATTCGGGTCCCGTACTACTCAACTAGACGGTGGTTCCAACGGAAATGTAGTCCGGGACCCATCAGGTTTTATAATGGAGTATTGGATGGCCCGTTTCCATGGTTTCATTAAGGCTCCCGAAACTACTGATCCGGTACTGATTTCTGTTTCGCCTTCGTCAGGAAAAGGACAACAGGGAGCCAAACCATATGATGGTCCTGCAATGCCAAAATTGTATTAATCAATTAAAACCCGGACAATGAAACGTTATTGGCCCCGGAAATTTTTGATGCTGTCTGCCTGTTTTTGACTGGTACAAAAACTGATAGAGCCCCGGCAGGATATTTTCCAAATTGAGGAAATTATTCTGCCGGGGTTGTATTCGGCTATCAAAAAGCAAATAGATAGAATTTTAATTGCTTATAATCTAAGATGTAAACTGTGAATTGTCAATTATCCATTAATTCAATTCCTATTTTTTTCATTAAAATAGAGGCATTCAAACTATTGCAAACACCAGGCTTCAGGCGATAATCAAAATATAATTCTTCACCGCTTACCTGCACATCAAAATGATAATTCAGGATATTGGACGGAGTTGCATTTTTTATTTCTGCGAGTTCCAGGTCATGGGTGGCAATGATCGCTGCAGCCTTATGTTTAATTAACTGTTTGATTAATGCTTTTGAGCCTGTATGCCTGTCTAAAGAATTAGTGCCTCTTAATATTTCATCAAGTAGAATAAAAACTTTTTCTCCGGCATTTACTTTCTCAATAATGGATTTTAATTTTTTTAATTCAGCATAAAAAGTAGAAGTGCTTTCTTCCAGATTATCAGTTATGCGCATGCTGCTGATCATTTGAACATAAGATACATTAAAGTGGGTAGCACACACAGGAGCGCCGGCCATGGCCAATACTACATTTACACCGATGCTTCTCAGGTAAGTGCTTTTGCCAGCCATATTGGAACCCGTTACCAGCATGAGTTCCCCGTTTTCAGGAATATCAATAAAATTATTGACTCTTTTATTTTGGGCAATCAGGGGATGCCCGATTTCTTTCCCTGATATTGAAAAATATCCGGGAACAATGGTTGGAAAAATCCAGCCAGGCTGATTGAAATTTAATATGGCGAAACTACTCAGTGCTTCAAAAGTTCCCAGCGTATCAAACCATGTATTGATATTATGCTGTTGAGCCGATTTCCATTTTTCCAGGTCAAGCACTTGTTGCAGATTCCATAAAAGTAAGATGTTCAGTGGGGCAGACAGTACCAAATTATACCTGAGATCAAGTTTGTCTAAAATCTTTTTTATGCGGTAAATATCTTCAGAAGCCTTTTTATTAGCATCATTTAAAAAACCGGATTGTAATTTTTTCAAAAATGAACTTTCAAATTTTTCTTTTTCTATATGAGCAATTTCTTCTGAAAGGGTATTTAATTCACCGGCTATTTTGGATAGTTTTTCATGAATGGGAGATACTATTTTATTAACTTGGTAGGCAATGGCGGCAAAAATGAACAATGATAAATAAAATATACTATTGCCTACAAGGTCAAAAATATATAGCGTAACGATACTCAAAATAATTGCAGGCAAAATATAACGCAGCCACTTCCACGGCTTGAAATTGATGAATACAGGGGATTCTGCCATCCATTCATCAAGACGCCTTTTTGTAGAAAAAGTAATTGTATTTTTTTTGCCTAAAGACTGTAAATCCTGTATCCACAATGGTTTTTGGGATAATTCTTTTATGGCTTTTTGTTTTGGTAAAATAAGTTCAGGCTCTGAAGGAGATTTTAAATAATCGGCTAATTTTTTGCTTCCTGGTTCAGACGTAGTTCTGTTAATATACTGAAACAGAGAAGCCCTTCCAAAAATATCAAGGTCATTGGCATAAGGATGATCTTTGGGAATATGTTCAGCACCATCTTTAAAATCATAATAATCCCCTGCAAGGCATTTTAGTTCCTCTTCATTAATATGAATTAAATGGTGAGTATGATCTATTTTGAATTGATTATTCAAATCTGCATAAATCAACCGGATAAAAATATACAGCAGCAATATGGTAGCAAGCGCTACATAGATAAACCCAAAGGAAAATAATAAATAAAAAACAGCTATAATAGCCACGATAGCGCCCAGGCGCAGCCATGCAAAAGAGGATTTTCTTTGTTGTAATAATTTTAATTGCGCCTGTAATTCTTCTAATCTCTTTTGATAAAATGGTATTGGTTCCAATAATTAAAATTTGCTGTTTGAAAATTAAAAATTGAAAGTTAATGTTCTTAATTCATAATCTGCAATTTCCTGTATTTACATTAAATTTGCAGGTTCACAATATTGGGGCTGACCGGTTTTGACAGCATAGTTCTTTGTAAGTATAAGCATGTAGTGCGTTGCGTAATTAGCACTTAAATATGAATACGAAAACTTCAAATGGCAATACTCAGTATGCCATGGCTGCTTAATCGATAGATTAGCATCCATTAGGGCCGTTGAGCTGGCCAGGCCTGTTGCCACGCTCTTCCGCCGACTCAAAATAAAACGGGCTGCTGCAATTGAAGGCTGTGACAATTGCTTAAGACGATACAGCTACGGAAAAGGTTGGTTTGTTTTGCCCCGGCTTTTTCCCGACAAATAATGCATCACTAAACATGTAGAAGGCTTACGGCGGATGTGTTTGGACCAGGGTTCGACTCCCTGCAGCTCCACCAACTATAATATAAAACCCTTATTCAGTAAGGGTTTTATTGTTTTATAAATACTTTGGTAGCAAAAGGGGTAGTAAATCAGGGTCGAAGAGAGGGCTTTTACTTGCTGCTATTAAGTATTTCTTGTAAGGACGCTATATCTCCAAATATGTTTAAAGAATGTTCAAAACCATTTTCGCTCAAATAAACTTTTGTAGTATTAGAATCGACCTTCTCAAGTCTTAATATTTCATGAGGTTCAAAAAAGGCAACTCCTCCAGTGGGGAGTATAAAGGATACGTGGTCTTTCGGAACTTGTATAAATCCTTCTCTTATAAGCCAACGAAACTCAATTTCCCTAAAAGAGTTAAAATCAAAATCAGACATGTCAACGGGTTTTTCCATTCCATGAAACGGCGGACCTAACCTCCATACAAATTCCTTTGGAAATTTATTTCTTAATTCAGGATAATTAATAGAAAAATAATTCAAAAAAGACCTGTAGTCTGAACCGGCTAATTCATACATCGAAGGGAGTGATTATTTTGATAAAGTTACCTTTTATTTTTTTTTGATTATGTTCAAAAATAATAAATCTTAATTCTATTGCGGCAGTAACCATTACTTTTGGCAACTACATACATAATGGGCGAAGCGATTAATGCAGCGTTCTGAGGCAATGAATCAGATATTCGAGATTAATTACATAAAGGAGTAATAGAAAAGCCAGCATTTTTTTACCTGTTTCTTTTGGTATCTTATATGAAACATACACGAGGTAAGGGATCACCAATAAAATACCTATAGAAATTATATTTACTTCGAGTATCATAAAATAAATATAATAATTATCTCTTATCTTGAAGGCTAAAATTTTATAAGATGGATAAGGAACTAATTGAAGCTATTAAAGAATTAACTGAATCAATTAATGATTTGATTGAAGTGAACACAAGATTATACGGTATCACAAAGAGCGTCTCGGCGGGGTTTACACAGTAGAGTATTTAACTTATTATAAACTATCCGTGTAACCCCGACGCATATTCGTACTTCAAATAACAGGAAAGTCAGGCTTCGGTCATGCGCTAATTCTTTCGGCATCGGGGTTCCCTGCAACTGATTTTTATTTAGAAAGTTTGTACGTGGGAAACCCCGCTGAGACACTAAAGAAGACCAGCGGGGGCTAAATTATATCTACTGTAGAAGCTATACTAAAAAGATTATCAAATCAAAAAAATCAAGCTTGTCCTTTTAAAATACTAATCAAAATCTCCTCCTGTTAATATTCCATATTATTGGTTAGCTAAAGTAAGTTTATAAACTACTCCGGAAGGACTAATGGCTCCTGCTTCATTTTGAGTCACCACATATATTTCGCCTGCCTCGTCAATGCCAAAACTGTTGATTTTGAACTTAAACTTATTATCTGTATTACCTTCAAACTTACAATCGTGTTTTACCCATTGCTGGTTGGCATTTTTATCCATGTAAAAAACTTTAGAAGCCCAGTCTCCAAATATATATTTTCCTTCCAGGGCGGGGAACTGCTTACCCCTGTAAACATAACCACCTATGATGCAGATTCCTTCAGGATGTGGATATTCAATTACAGGAGGAGTAAAGTCACCTCCTTTGGCATACAGGGTACTATCAAAAGGATGGAAACCCTCCATAGCCCTCCAGCCGTAGTTTTTACCTTTTTGGATAATGTCTACTTCCTCATATTTACTTTCGCCTACATCGCCACAAAAAAGTTCACCTGTTTTTTCATCAAATGAAATGCGCCACGGCATGCGCATACCATAACACCAGATTTCGTCCCTTCCTTCTTTGCCCACAAAAGGGTTATCCTTGGGAATACTATAGGGTTTTCCATGATCCACATCAATACGTATTATTTTGCCCAATAATTGATTCAGATCCTGCCCGTTTCCAATAGTACCATGCGGGTCTCCCGGTCCTCCACCATCACCAAAACCCAAATACAAATAGCCTTCTTTATCAAATACAATATTGCCACCATTATGACTCTTGTCAGGTTGTTCTACTTCAAGTATTACTTTTCCAATAGGATTGGCTTTGTCGGGGTTGTTGGCACTTACTTTAAATTCTTCTAATACCTCTTTATGGTTAAAGCCTTTTTTAGAGGGTGCGCAGTAATGAACAAAAAAGCGACCATTATTTTTATAGTCCGGGTGAAATGCAAAACCCAGGAGACCTACATCGGTCATTACATTTTTCAGCGGCACCAGCAAAGATTGTATGTCCAGGAATGGTTCTTTTAATAACTTACCATCTTTCAAAACCATAATTCTTCCGGCTTGTTCTGCAATGAAAATTCTGCCTGAACCATCATGAGCATTTTCTAAAGCCAAAGGGCTATATAAACTATCGGTTACTTCCTCAAGTTTAAAAACCAGTGAATCTTTTGTGGTAATATTTTTTGAATTTTGAGCGTCTTCTGTCTGTCCATGTTTAGTGGAAATAGTATTACAATTGCTAAACATCAGAATAAGAAGACCAAAAATCAGTGCCTGTATTTGTCTCATAATCAGTAGTAAAATTTTGTGTGTTTTTTAAGCGACTAAAATTATACTAAATAATTATACCATTTATTTTTATTTACAACACAAATGAAAAATATCATATCACCCTCAATTGTTATAAGTAATTCTGAGGGAGGTACAATAACAGGGGTAGAAAATATGATTTCTAAAACCATATACTTGTATTTTTGAGGTATGATACAAATAGCAAACGATCAACTTTTTATTGCCATAAATGAAAAAGGCGCCGAACTACAAAGCATACAGTTAAGCGGCCTGGAATATTTATGGCAGGCTAATACAAAATATTGGAGCAAACATTCTCCCGTATTATTCCCTATAGTTGGAGAATTGAAAGGTGGTAAATATATTTTTGATAATAAAGAGTACCATTTATCCCGTCATGGTTTTGCAAGAGATAAAACATTTGAGGCAAAAAAAACGTCTGCTTCCTCTGCTGTTTTTACATTAAAAAGTGATGATGAAACACTTGCTGTGTATCCTTTTCATTTTATTTTGCAGGTTCAGTACGAGGTAAAAAATAATGAACTATACTGCACTTATCGCGTTCAAAACACTAATGATAATGATATGTACTTCTCTATCGGAGGCCATCCTGCCTTCCGGGTTCCTATGTCAAATGAATTACAATACAAGGATTATTCATTGGCTTTTGATAAGGATACTATTTTAAAACATTACATGGTCCAAAATGGCTTAATAGCAGAGGATACAAAAACAATACAGTTAGACGAAAATAAATTGCACCTTGAGTCTTCTTTATTTTATGAAGATGCTATCGTATTAAAACACATCCATAGCAACAGGATAAAATTATATACTGATAAAGATTCTCATGGACTTACATTTAGGTTTGAAGGCTTTCCTTACCTGGGTATATGGGCTGCCAAAGATGCACCTTTTGTTTGCCTGGAACCATGGTGTGGTATAGCGGATAATATTCATCATGATTACCAGCTAATACATAAAGAAGGTATCAATCAATTAGCCAAAGGTGAAGCCTGGCAAAGAACCTGGAATGTGGAGTTATTTTAGAGGAATATATTTTATTTAAAAACCCATGCCGCCCTGTAGTTTCCCACTCATTCTTACAAAACCTTCACCTGCTTTTACGCCCAACTCGCGGCCTCTGAAATCTTCCATAGCTGCATGGCCACAATTATAGATACCTGGTGGATCCTGGCTTACATGGCAATAAACTGCTTTTTTCTTCTGCTCCTGTGTATCAGTAATATCCACGTAATCTGTAGGATGAAAAATAAGTGTTTGCTCACCTGTGCATACTTCAAAAAAATAAAGTGAAAATGTTTGAGGCAATCGCAGCCACGATTGTATGGTGAGTAAACTTGCTACCTGGTGATCTTTGTGTCTGTCTAATGGCCAATGAGTAAATACGATGTCAGGTTTTTCATCGGCAATCAATTGTTGTATCCTGCTTACCCACTCATTGTTACAAACTGAATCTCCATCTATTTGTCCTGTAAATACTGGTTTTGCATTCAGCACTTTACATGCATTGATGGCTTCCTGTTTCCTGATGGCAGCCGCTTCATCATGGGTTTTGCCGGGTATGCCGGCTTCCCCGGTGGTTAAATAAATAATGGTTATGTCATTGCCTGCCTTTTGCAATTTTGCCAGCGTGCCGCCACATCCGCTTTCAGGATCATCAGGATGCCCACCTAGGCAAATAATTTTTTTGTTCCCGGGGGGATTATTTTTTTGTGCTAAAAGAAGGGAGGGGAGTGTTACCAATCCCAGGCTTGCCGCCGCAGTATTTTTCATAAATTGCCTGCGTGTATTGAATAATGATGGCATACTAATATTGGTTTTCAATTATCAATAACAATGATAATTGAGTTTTTTGATAATACAAAGATTGATTTTGTCTTGATTACTATGACAGTTTCCGCAATATTAGTTTGGGTGAGTTCGTTATCAATGAATTATATCATAAAATGAATTGATTATATTTGAATATTACTAATTGAAAACGCTTGTTATGAGTATATCCAGGAACTTATTCTACATTCTTATTGTTTTTATATTTGCTTCATGCCAAAAAGAATTCAGTAATAATGACCCGGGAACTTCCCAGTCAATACTAAAAGTAAAAACCTATACCGAAGATATTACTTCAGGCGGTACGCATTCAGCTATTACTTTTAACCTGGCATATGATGCCTCCAACAGGTTAACCAGTATGATTTCTGCTGCATCTTCAGGAGATAAATTTGTGTTTCAATATTCCAATAGCAGTTACACTATGGATTTATACAATTCCAATGTGGTATCAATACACGAAGTGTTCTTCGTTAACAGCAATCAATTTGTGGATAGTACTGTTCAGTATGACGATGGGCAGGATACTATGACAGAAAAATATATATACAACAGTGCATTGCAATTGACTACCTTAAAGGAATATGATTATTCTCAATTGACAGGCGCTATATTGTTTAATGTTGAAAATTATACTTATGACAGTAATGGGAATATGATCCAGTCAACAGAATCAGATAATAATTCAGTTACCACTTATGATTACTATAGCAATCTGGTAAACGATGTTCACATTTTTACTCCATATTTACCTGGCAGTAAAAATCTTGTTAAGACGACTGCCAGTAATATAGGAGGTACCATTACTACGATAAATCATACTTATACTTTTGATTCAGAAAATAGGTTAAGCACAGAAACAGCAACTGAAGACACAACAGGTGATGTTGTTATAAAAACATACACTTATTATTAGTAGTCAAAATCCTGCCTGGCAGTGTTCAATCTTTTAGCTTGTTTTTCCTGCCGCCACCAATCTCTTACCAATCATCTCATTTTGATTGGGTAAATTTTTTGTTATCAGAAATGCGTACTTGCAAATAGATTAAGGAATATCACTAAATTTATTGTGAAATGATAACTGGTAAGAATAATTTTTTAGACTCAATACTTATGCAAAGAAGAATACTACTTTATACAACCGTATTTGTCTGCCTCGTGTTTATATTTTCCTCAAATGCATTTGCGCAGGCACCTGTTTATATTGATGGAAGGCCTGCCGCTTCCATGCGAATGCCTGTAAAAGACGAAGGGATAATAGTAAGGTATGGTAATGGCCCGGATAGTTGTGATGCATATGGAGCAAGGGAAGCGGTAGTGAACCGGGTAGGGGATACCTATTATCTTTTTTATGATGGTGCTGGTAAAGATGGTTGGGTTTCCTGCCTTGCAGAAAGCAGAGATTTAAAAACATGGATTAAAAAAGGAGCTATTCTTACCCTGGGAGCTCCCGGAACCAAAGATGCCAAAAGTGCCTCATCGCCCTGGGTGATTAAGGAAAAAGGTATCTGGCATATGTTTTATTTAGGTACGCCCAATACTACCAAGCTACCGAATCGTATTCCATCTTTTCCTTACCTGACTATGAAAGCCAGGTCGAAGTCCCTGGAAGGGCCATGGGTAAAGCAATATGACGTAACACCGTTTCCTCCTAAAGCAGGAAGTTTTTATGAGGTAACGGCCAGCCCGGGATTTATTGTAAAATATAAAAATGAATACCTGCAATTTTTTAGTGGCGCAATACAAAACAAGGAGGGAACCAAAAGAACGCTTGGTATTGCCCGTACCCGTAATCTGGACATTTCCTGGAAAATTGACAATGATCCTATTTTCCCTTTAAGTGAACAAGTTGAAAATTCTTCGCTTTTTTTTGAAAAGAAAATTAAAACCTGGTTTTTGTTTACTAATCATATTGGTATCAATCAAAACAGGGAAGAATACACAGATGCCATTTGGGTATATTGGTCAAAAGATATTAATAAGTGGGATACCAAAAATAAAGCCGTAGTGTTGGACAGTTCTAATTGTACCTGGGCCAAAGGGGCAATAGGCATGCCTTCCGTAATAAAGGCAGGTAAAAAGTTGGCATTATTTTATGATGCTCCTGGGGGAAATAGTATTAGTCATATGAAGAGAAACATAGGACTTGCCTGGATTCATTTGCCATTGCAAATACCTGGGCAGGAGCAATAATGTTTTTCCTCCTCCGTGTCTCAGCCCCGAATTGTTTCTACAATAGGCACTGTTGCTCATTGTTGTGTATAGGTAATTCAAATTGCCTTTCCTGTTTCTCTCTTAAGAAAGGGAATTAAATCCTTGACTGAATTTACGATTTTTACAATTTTACCATTATCGCTTATTAGTATGAGTGTAGGATATGAATAAATGCCCAACGTATCCTTCATATACTTTTCCTTATCTGGAACAACGGCGAATTTAAAAACGTTCTTAGTAAGAAATGATTTTAGCTCATTCTTATGATCCATCGCTAAGCTAATGAAAAGCACATTACTATTTTGTTTATACTCATCAACTAACTTATTTAATTCAGGAAATTCTTTTACACAGGCAACGCATTTTATAAACCAACATTTTACAACAATAATTTTTTTATCAGTAGTGGCCTTATTGTATATGTTCCCATTCAAATCCGTTAGATTAAAATTCGTAAACTCTTTACCTTCCATCTTATCATTTGACAACTCTTGTGAAGCTAATTGTTCAATAGTTTGTTGTATGGCTGAGTCTGCCTTCTTAAGCTTGTATAATCTATAGACAGGCACCTTATTTCTTATTAATATTTTAAATGGGATAAAATTTCCTGTCGTAAGTCTTTTTAAAAATTCAGGTTTAGGTAGTTCTGTTGAATCCGGGTCAAGCCCAATAAAGTCTTGTGCCAGGTCAATGTTATAATAAGTATAACTATACCAGGTCTTAAAGTCCATTAAAATATCTTCTGGATTTATAGAAAAATTCTTATCTGATGAAAGACTGATACTATTGTTTTGGGTTGTATCATTCTTAATTTCTTTTGAAAGCTTAGTATTATCAACGCCGCTGCATGATTGCATAATTTGCAGGTTAAATAATATGAAGAAAGCAATTAGCTGTTTTATTTCATTCATAATTTAAATAAGATGCTGCCTCCGCGAGTTTCCACAAAATTTGCACCTAACAAAGTTTCATTTGCACAGCTATCTTTAGTTTGCCTCTAATTGAAATCAAAAAGTTTTGCCGTCCTGCGCAAGAGGGTTTGCTATTGACCGGGTTGGTTTATTTTTTATAAACAAGCATTTCAAATGAATTGGGTATTATTTCATGATCACTTTTTGAAGAAGAAGCAACTACATAAATCTTTTTTGTGTTTGTGTCAAATACCATTGTTTTTGCACCTGGCTTGGTAGGTAAGGTTTGTAATACCTCGTATTCATTTTTATTTTTTTGCTTTATGAAGGTTAAAGTTCCATCTCCTCCCGAACAAATAATTAAATGATTGGGTTCATCAAAATAAACGCCATCCACTTTTTTACCAATAGGAACAGAGTTTATTATTTTCCCGGTTTTATTATTTAACACGGCTAATTCATTGATTCCTCTGCAAGCGATGAATAGCCTTTCGTTTTTAAAATCGGCTGCCATGCCTGTGGGTGCTGCCCCTCTTTTAAGTGGGTACGATTGAATGACCTGCTTTTTCGTTATGTCAATTATTTCTATGGCATCTTTGTCTTCAAGATTGTTATAGATAAGTCCTTTGCCATTAGGTAAAGCAAACTCAGGGGATCCTTTTAAATGAATTTCTCCACTTATTTTATTGGTAGCCAGGTCAATTATTTCGGCAAGATTATTATCGCAAAAGACGAATAGTTTTTTTGAAAAATTATCATAACACACAGGGTCCGGGTTTTCACCATTTAATTTAATAGTGGTAATGCTGTCTAATGTTTTATAATTAAAAACCAGGACGGTATTATTATTTCCATTGGAAATAAATCCCTTATTAAACTGGGGCAAAAGAATAATATGATGTGCCCCTTGCAGGTTATGTATTTCAGCAATTTCTTTGTTTGTTTTTAAATCTACAACATTTGCTCTGTCGCCATGTGAAATAAAAAGACGATGATTAGCTTCATCTATTTTCATATAATCCCAACCTCCATTTCCCGGCAGGGAGATTTTAGCATTAAGTGTATAGCCGCTTTGAGCACTACAGACAGAAGGGATAATTATTGTGAAAGCAATGATTAATAATTTTATTGACTTCATTTTTTATAATTACATGTTGAAAGATTTTTTTTAACAAAATACAAATGTACTTTTAAAGTAGCAGAGCTCTTAAGCCATGTCGCACATAATGTCAAGTCTCCATTTTATGTCACCTTTTTTATTTTTTGCCTGCAATGCGTTTTAGCATATTTCTGAAAATAAAATAATGGAAGGGTAGCATGAGATACCAATAATTTCGGCCCGCAATTCCCCGGGGACGAAAAGTAGCTGTTTGTTTTAATATACAGCGGTATTCGTTTTGAACAATTGAAAATTCAAGCCATGCTTCACCAGGTAGTTTCATTTCTGCAAATAAGAGCAACCGGTAATTTTTGCGATCTACTAAAAGTACTCTCCATAGATCAAGCGCATCGCCGGGCTGGATGTCAACATTACTTCTTCTTCCCCTTGACATGCCAATACCTCCGGCTAATTTATCCAGCCATCCCCTGATGCGCCATAATTTATCAGCATAGTACCAACCTTGATTTCCCCCGATTTCAAAGAAACGGGCGGCAACTTCCTCAACCTTATCTTTATCAATTTCTATCCATCGGCGGTCCTTATAACAACCGTTAATGGGTACTTCTACATATTGATTAACGTCCAACCTTCTGAGGCTGCTTGAGGCGGCATCTATCCAGCTTGACAATACCATGTTTTGTTCAATTTTCAGAAAAGCCAATTTGATTGCTTCTTTATAGGGAATCAGATCCTGTGGGATAATTTCACGAATAGCATGTTCTTTACAGATCACGTCATTTTTCATACTTTGAACCAATTGACGTGCAATGGTAAAATTGGCTGAGGTTGTAAAATGTAGCCAATAAGAGGAAAGACTAGGGAAAAGTACCGGTAAAGAAAATATGTAACGTTTGTATCCACGCACGGCTGCAAATCCCAGGAGCATCTCTTTATAAGTAAGCACCTCAGGCCCCCCGATCTCAAAGGATTTAAATAATGTTTCTTCATTCCCCAGGCTCAAGTGTAAATAGTTTATTAAATTTCGAATGGCAATCGGTTGACAACGTGAATTCAACCATCGGGGGCCAATCATAAACGGCAATTTTTCTGTAAGGTCACGTATGATCTCAAAGGATAGACTGCCCGAGCCCACTATAATGCCTGCTTCAAAAATAGTGTAGGCTATGCCCGAACGAATAAGCACATCCTTCACTGCCTTCCGCGCTAATAGGTGCCTGGACAGGGTTTTTTCATTAGAGATGCCACCCAGGTAAATGATTTGCTTTACCTGGGTAAGCGTTGCCACCAATACAAAGCAACCTGCTGACCTTATTTCGTACTCTTTTAATGTAGTGTGTGTATCTCCTAGGGAATGAATCAGGTAATATGCTACATCAAATTTCTTATGATTAAAATTCTGTATTGCATTTTCAGGATGCAGAAAATCAAATTCAATAATGCTTATCTTATTCATCAGGTCGGTGGATGGTTGAAACCGGTTGATGTCCCTTACGACACAGGTTACCTCATGACCTGCTTCTACAAGTACGGGCAGCAGCCTCATACCAATATAACCATTTGCTCCTGTAAGTAAAATGCGCATATTTCTTTTCTCTTCCCAAATTTAACTCATTTCTTAGTCAACTTAAATTCAGGCTTAGGAACAAAAAGAGCATTTGTTTCAAATTTGCCAATAATGGTTTCAGTCTGCTGCTGTGCCGGAATTTATATCGTTCAGCCTACAACTTTAGGCCAATTAAAAAATATTAATGAAGATATCCACAAATGCTGAATATTGAAAGTCTGCAAGGGCTACTGATAGCATTAGAAAAGATTAGGGCATGTAGGTTAGCCAGCATAGTAGCAAACCACTTTGTTGTTGTACGCCGCTATAGTTATTTAATTACCACAACTTATATTCAAAATATCTCTTCTATTTTTTTCTTAATAATATCTTGTTCACCAGATGATATTATCGTCTTCCCTTCTTTATCTATCAGAACATAAAAGGGAAATGTCTTAACTCCAAACTTATCGGCTACAATAGCAGGATTATTTTTGTCTGGAAACTTATCAATAAGCTGCGTCCATGGCATTTGCTCTTTATTTAAAGCGTTAATCCAATCGTTCCATTCTTTGTCGTCAGATATGCTTATAATTGTTAAGCCTTTGTTTTTATACTTCGAGTAAATTTCTTTCCAAAAGGGTATAGCTTTTCTGCATGGTGCACACCAACTGGCCCAAAAGTCTATCAATATATAATTTCCTTTTTTCGAAGAAAGTTTAAAAGGAGATTTATTCCTTTGTAACAAGGTGAAATCCGGTACCGGCATATGGGGCCGAAGATTTTTAAGTTTGAGAACAACTTTAGAAAGCTCATCATAATAAACTGAAGATTTTGCCAACCCACAGAAAATATGTAAGACTGAATCTAGATAAGAAGGTGTGATAGCAGATAATGGTTGATTGTAGTATTCGTAAAATATGTACACACCAGCTATTGATGAAGAGTTTTTATTTATGTAATTTTCAATCCAAACTTTTTGAGCTTTATTCATTTGGTGAAGAGCGGAATCTATTTCAATTGAAATTTTAGCTTTAGCTATTGTGTCATTTTCATTGGCATTTAGCTTTTCGTGCAATGAAGAAGTAATTGAACTGAAATACTTGAAATTTGTCTCATCAATGAATTGTTGATAAACATTTGAAAGGTTAGAACCTCTTTCATCTATGTTCCAGATGAGAGACCATTTATTATTTTCTTTACCATAATGTTGAGCGCCAGTTGTATCGATTAAAAGTGTAATAGCAGCATTTTCGACAAATACTCTAAAATTCCAGTTGCCAGGAGAAACATTAAACACTAATCTTTCAGGCGTGTTAAGTTTTCCATGCATGAAAAATCTACTGTTTCTAATATTAGAGCTATCAAGCACAGTATTGTTATCAATAGATAGCATACGAACAGTTCCGGAATCTATTCCTTTAATTGTGCCGTTTATTGAATAGTTATTCCATTGTGTGTCTTGCCCATTTGAATTGATTGCAAATAATAGACATAACAAACAAAATACTATACACGCAATTCTATTCATTAAAAACCTGTAATGTAAATAATGGTTCATAGCTTGAATGAAATATAGGAATAAAACATTTTTAACAAATAAGACGCATTAACCTAATTTTTCCATAAAGGGATTATGTTGGTGGCATACAACGGTAGGGCCTGCTGGGGTGCCGGAATTTTATTTTCGTTCAGCCCACAACGTTAGCCCAATTGAAATACTAACAATGAAGATATGTACAAAAGTTGATTATTGAAAGTTAGACCGAACTGTAGCTTTTTAAGATAGTATCAATCATCATTTCTGTTTAAATACTATATAAGGGCAGGAAACTGTTGTGAGATATACAGAGTTTTGTGTTGAGCCTGCATTGTAACATTCCCAGGGAGCACCAAATTCAGGTCCTTTTCTATAATCCCCGGCACGTAAATCGTCAATGTATTCTTTTGCAAGTTGTTTTGCAGCCTGTATATCAACTTTAGCCATAGCATAACAAACCCATCCGGTCGGAGTTCCCCAATAGGCTCCGTTCTGATAGTTGTTTTTAGCAGCCAAACTTATCGCCCATGCCGTTGAATCACTAAAATCATCACAGATTAAAATATGCCGGATATTACCCCTGTTGGCTAATGTGCCATTTTTATAAGCATCACTAAGAAATTGGGCGGTTTTTTTCATTTTCTCACCCTCTAAAACACCAAAATATATGGCTAATGCGGTACTCCAAACATCAGCTTGTTTGCTTTTTCCAGTTGAAGCTAAAAGCATTCCCCGATTGTCGGAAAAGACCCTGGGAATTTCATTTTTCAGTCGCTTTGAAATAATTCTGTAACCCTCAGCTTTATTTTTATATTTAATCATATCAAATAATTCAGCTAATTCCATAGACGCTCTATATTTAAGCAAAGAGGGAAAGCAAAGATTCCCTGTAATATAAATGGCATCTCTAAATCCAAAATCAACACCTCTAAAATTATCTGTTGTATAAACGAGAACACCACCCTGCTGTGTTGGAGGTACTTTGTAAGCCATTTCCAAACGGTCAATCAATCTTACCCCATTGATTTTATTTAGTAAAAAATTGGTAAAAGAGGTGGTTTTTACGTAATAATAAGCCATATGAATGAAAAAATATTGATCACAATAAGGAGGGAACATCCCCCAGGTTTTTCCACCTTGGTTAGTAAAGTCGTATGTGCCCGGGAAAAAAATCGGCTTGCTATCATCAATTCTGATATGGTCGGCAATGGCTCCTAAAGGAACCATGCTTCCGGATTTAGTAATCCACGTCTGATCACATTGTGTAGATGCGGTTAATTGCAACATGTGTTTTTGCTCGTCTCTTGTAATAAAACCACACTCCAATGACATTGCATAGTCCCGAATCCAGAATGCAGGATAACTGTTCCTTCCTCCGGGCCTGATCAATATTCCCCCGGTATTGTTAACTCCAAAATCAGGAGAAATTTTTTGTTTAGGATAGATGCGAGAGCTTTCCAATACATCTTTTGTTAATCCTTTCAGATAACCTAAATCACTTTCAGATAGTAAATTGTTTATTCGTGTTTTACTTTGTCCACTCACTGTAAGAACAAAAACTAAATTCAAAAGAATTAAAAATTTCACCTTTTTCATATACCTTTTTTAATTGTTGTTGATGAATTAAGCCCCAATAATTGCTCGTTTGCAACCTACCGTGTACCCACATCTTTAGCTATCATCCATCCTTCATAGATGAGATAAAATTTTTCTAACCCGTTTCTGATGGTAATTAAGCCAGCGCATCTTTGAGAGACATAACCTTTCCATCCACCAAGCCT
>JAUZOE010000049.1 GCA_030706605.1 Bacteroidota bacterium | reverse complement strand
CCTTTTAGCAGATCATCCACTAAACAGAAAATTGCTATAATTTTATCTTCATTAAGCATCGGTAAAGATTTTTTAAGTGTCGTAACTCAAAATTATTCTTTATCGATGTCCTTTTTAATTAGCAACTTGGGTTAATTAATCATGAATTATTTCACGATCATCTGTACCTGCGTCACTTTAAAATAAAGAGATACCATATCTTCACCAGTTATGAAATGAAAGTGGCAGAATTAGTGCAAGAGATACCATTTTATTAGATATAGCCCTGCAATCACCAATAACTTAAAATGAATTTCAATTTAAGAAAAATAAATTCTAAAGGCTACTCTTGTAATCTTTGAATAATGAATGGTTGTTATCATGTGCTAAAATTAGTTCCCATTTGTAAACGGGAACATTAGGGGTAAATGGCGTATATTATTTACCGTAATAATAACATAATCCCGCATGATGGACATATTTTCGCGCGATAGAATTACATTTGATATGCAGTTAACGAAAATATTTTTTCATTTTTGATTTCACCATTCATGAACAAGTCCCAACGATCAATATTTATTATTACCATTAAATTTATTTTTCTCTTAATTGCCGGATTTGCATGCCAGGCGGTACTTGCCCAGTCAGATTCGGCAACCTTAGTCAATGCCAGGTGGGAGGTGATAAAAGTAGCACCTGGTGTCGTCCTGAAGCATTACTGGTTTGACAGTTCTTTGTTCCACTCCAATCAAAACATCAGTATCCTGGAAGTGAAACTGAATCATAAAAACAGGGCAGATATTGGGTATGACGCCCACCTCTTAAAACCTACGCACGAATATGCCAATGAAAAAAATGCCATTGCCGCTATGAATGGCACCTTCTTTAATATGAAAGATGGAGGCTCAGAAGATTATATCCGATCTGATGGTAAGACGATTAATGAAACGCATATGGGTGCCAATGGCCAGCGTACTTTTCATCAACAAGCTGCCATTATCATCAATCCAAAAAAAGTGTCTATCGCCAGTTGGGATAGTTCTGCCAATTGGGAAGATCATCTTCCCGGCAAGGACGTGATGGTGGCGGGGCCTTTGTTGATTTACCATCAACGCATAATACCATGGCCATCGAAAGAAGGTTTTTTTGGACGCAATCCGCGTTCTGTTTTAGGCATCAGAAAGAAAAGGCTCTATCTTGTTACGGTGGATGGAAGAAATAATAAAGCCGCAGGAATGAGTATTGATGAACTCACATTATTGATGCACTGGTTAAAGATGGATGATGCCATCAATCTGGATGGTGGTGGCTCTACTACCTTATGGGTAAAAAAATACCCTTACGGAGGAGTAGTTAATCACCCTTCAGATAATGGAACATGGCTGCATACTAATGCATACAAACCCGGAATGGACCTGGATAACCTACCTGCAGATTCCAACAAGTGGGATCATACCGGCGAACGCCGGGTGGCTAATGCCATACTGATAGAGAGATAGGATTCAAAGAGGAAGAAATGCTCATGTTATTAAAGACATGCTACACATAAACGCAATTTGAAAAAAAGAAACGGTTTCATTCGCCTATTGTTCCTTTCCTATAATTGTCCAGTCTTCTTTGCCATACCCTTTTTCAATCCAGCCATCCATAAGGGATGCAACGCCCGGAATTACATTCAGGCTGATACCCTTGAGTTCAGCTTCTTTTAAGAAAAGGCCGGTATCTTTTCTTGCCATTTCCAGCCTCCACGAAGGATCACTGAAATCATCGCCGGTCATGCGTTTTAGCCTTGCAGGAAATGAGGTGCCGGGGTTCCATTCAGAAAATAACTGTGAGAGTTCATTAGCGGAAATACCCATTCCACGCGAAAACGAAAGTGTATCGGTAATAGCTCCGTTATAGGCCACCAGGAAAAGATTCCCGGTAAGTTTCATTGCTGCTGCTTTACCTACTTGCTCACCAAAATTTAAAAGCTTACCTGTCAAGGCAGATAACTGGGATTCCAGTTGTTTTATAAGATGCTGATCGCCGGAAACCAACATGTAGCCTGTGCTTTCAAGCGCATTCTTCGGTCCCATAAATACCGGCGCATGCTGGTATAGAAAGCCTTTACTTTTCCATTCTTCTGTTCTTTTTTTGGCTCCTTCTACAGAGGTAGTCGTATGATCTGCAATAATGGCTCCCGGTTTAAATCCATCTTCAGCCTTTGCTAATGCTTCATCTACGGTCGCATCGTCTTTCAATGCCACATGAATAACATCTGCATTACGCACCGCATCTTCAACGTTGAGAAAAGCCTTTGCACCATATTGTTCCAGTTCTTTTGCTTTTGACGGAGTGCGGTTCCATACCTGCACATCTTCACCTTTGCTGAGCATGGCTCTTACAAAACCGGATCCCAGTAATCCTATCCCTAAAAATGCTTTCATGATTTTATGGTTTTACTGTAAAGGTAAGTAAGGAGCAAAGAATATCGAAAGTATGCCGCTGATTTCTAAAACAAAAACAAATCACTTTCAAACTTCTATTTTTTGTTCGGGATATCTTTAGCTTTAAAGCGTGAAGACAAACAAAGGTTTATTTAAAAACTAATGGACAAAAAAATGTATCTTCTTTCCTGATTATCTTATATGTTATTAATCTGGTTATCTTTAAATGTTATTAAATAAATTTTCTGCCTAGCATCTCTTATAAACAAACATCACTAAATGAGAAATTCAATATCGATATTCATTTTTGCGCTATTCATTTTTATTAATCAAAATTTGTACGCTCAAAATGATACTATAAAAAAGAAAGATAGCATCAATCTTGAAAATGATTCTCTAAATGCAGTTCTCCTCCAGGATTATAGTAAAAAAATTGGCATAATTGAACAACAACGAATAGACGATTCAGTAAAAAAGGCCGAATTGCAGGTAGAGCTTAACTCTTTAAAAACCACTGATAATCTTAAAAAGAAGGAATTACAAAAACAACTACAGGAGCTAAACGATAAACAAGCTGAGAGAATTGCCGAAAAAAAAGCGCAAATAGATTCCTTGCGGCATATTGCAAAAGGATACCCGGTAATAGGTTTTTTTAAAGACACTTTGTTTTTAATTTTTAACAAATCCGGCAGCTTTTCGGCTGAGGACAGGGCCTCTGCCATCAGCAACCGTATTCATAATTTGGCCGATAACTTCAACTTCAGACCTGATTCTCTCCAGCTATTACCAAACGAAACCACTACTGATGTTGTTTTTAGAGATAACACTATTATGAGTGTTTCTGAAAACGATGCTTTATGGAATAACTTGTCCAGAGACTCGCTGGGAAGAAAATATCAGCAAATCATTCGTGATGCCATAAAACAATACAGATCAGAAACCAGTTTGAGAACATTGGCCAAAGAAATCGGGCTTGCATTATTGGTGCTCGCTATTATTATTTTTTTGGTAAAATATATAGGAAGATTTTTTAAATGGACCTCAAAAAAAATAGAATTTCAGGAAGGCAGGGGCATTAAAGGAATTAAAATAAAGAATTATACACTATTTGATGCTAAACAACAGGTGAAGGTATTGCTGACTGTAAATACGATTTTGAAATGGTTTTTTATCCTGCTTGCTATATATATAGCACTACCCATACTTTTCGGAATTTTCCCATGGACAAAAAATTTTGCAACTACTCTGTTTGGTTACATTCTTAATCCGGTAAAGAAAATGGCTTCCGGTTTATGGAATTATCTTCCCAACTTGATAACCATTATCGTAATAATTTTTGTTTTCAGATACCTGTTAAAAGGAATCCATTTCTTAAAAGATGAAATTCAAAGAGGCAACCTGCGTATTTCCGGATTTTATCCTGATTGGGCCAACCCGACTTACCAGATCATCCGTGTACTCCTTTTTGCTTTTATGTTCATTGTTATTTTTCCATATTTGCCGGGAAGCAACAGCCAGGTATTCAGGGGAGTATCCGTTTTTTTGGGAGTATTATTTACATTCGGTTCCACAGGTTCTTTAAGCAATGTTATTGCGGGATTGGTGCTTACATATATGCGTTTATTTAAAATAGGTGACAGGGTAAAAATCGGCGACGTAACCGGCGATGTTATAGAAAAATCTATGCTTGTTACAAGGATAAGGACTATTAAAAATGAGATTATTTCTATACCTAACTCTACAGTTATGAGCAGCCACACCATCAACTACAGCAGCGATGCTCCTGATAAAGGTTTGATTATACACACTACTGTTACTATCGGTTATGATACACCGTGGAGAGATATGCACCAGGCATTAATTGATGCGGCATCCAAAACAGAATTGGTTTTGAATGACCCGAAACCATTTGTATTACAAACCAGCCTAGACGATTTTTATGTATCTTATCAGATTAATGCGTATATCAGGGAAGCCAATAAACAGGCGGAAATTTATTCCAATCTGCATCAGAATATTCAGGACGTTTGTAATGAAAGAGGAATAGAAATCCTTTCGCCACATTACAACCAGTTGAGAGATGGGAATATGGTCACCATTCCTGCCGATTATTTAAAGAAAGATTACAAAGCCCCCACTTTTGATATTAAGATTATGAAGGAAGAAAATGGCAACAATGGAGAAACAATATAAAATTGTTTTTGAAACATATACTAAAGCGGGAAAACGTTTTGATTATTGGTAAGAAAATAAAGTGAGTTTCCTGAAAATCTTTCTTTATTAAAAATACCTGACATCCGCTTATAAAGCCTCATTTCCGCCTATCCAATTAATAAAAGTACTATTGCCGGGATTATTATTTTTGTGTTTCAAACTCCGACGACTTAATTCCCGTTCAGACCTTAAAAAATTTTATCTTAACAGAAATGGCCTATGTCAATTCTGAGTAATTATTATTTATTAACAGGTAAACTTTTTGTCTAATGAAAAAATTATCTCTTACATGTTTGGTCGGAATTCTTTGTTTAAGCCTTTTTATTTCATGCAATCTGATTGACAATCATGATACCAGTTTCAAATATCGTGATTCTGATCATTATTATTCGATGCAGGCACATTTTAATGTAAATAAAATGCGGGATGTGGAAGACTATATGGATGATGAAATTGGTAGTAGTAGCAATATGTCTTTTAGAAACTCAGAAATAGATGGCAAAATGGCTCTAGATGATCATACCGTATTTTATATAAAGAAATCTCCAGGGCGGCTTGAAATAAAATTAGATAAAGATGAAAATTCAGAACATTCTTATAAAAAAATAAAAGAGATGTGCCAGGGATTGAAGCACGTAGTCATACAATAAAAGAGAATCCCCAGGATTAATAGAATAGACTCTATTTTTATTAAAAAATAAAATCTATATTCACACTTTAAAAAAAACAGGTCCTCCTGTAGAAACAGGACGACCCTTTACGATTGCTTGATATGAGATTCTTAAATTGTTATTTTTGTGCTGAAATACAGCTTAAAAGAGCAAAAGTCTGATCACTTTCTTCTTCAATTCACTGTTGCTTTTTTGACTCTTTTGTTTCACAAACTTAAACTGAACTGGTAAAATAAAATAACGATCTTTATTCAAATAATATTGTGGCATAACTGTTTTTTTGTATTAGAAACCCTTTGCCATTAATGCTTTCAGGATAAATTAGTAATGATGTCCAAACCTTTTTTCTTTTTTGTAAACCGTAAAAAAGTCTAAAATCAGGAGAGTCGCTATTAAGAAATTAAGGTAGGGGCATTGGGGAAGGGTATGAAATTTTTGAAACCATCAATCAAAAAATATAAAAAATGAAATTTATAAAACCAAAACTGCTTGTTTTATTTGTATCGTTTTTATTTCTGGCAAATATTTTTCCTGCTTATTCTCAAACATCTCCTTTTAGTTTTCAGAAATATGTTAACGAAAGCGGAGATACACTTAACTACCGGCAGCTATCTCCTGATTATGATACAATGCAGAGATACCCGCTTGTCATCTTTTTACATGGTTCAGGTGAGCGGGGCAGTGATAATGAGGCGCAACTAAAATGGGGAGTGATGAATTTTGCAAAAGAGCAAAATATGATTATGTATCATGCAATTATTATTGCTCCACAATGTCCTGAAAAAATGAGTTGGGCTAATTTATCACGTACAAAACATAATACCGAATTGTACCTGCAACCAACTCCTTCCAGACCAATGGAACTACTGATTGAACTTATTCAAAAGTTAAAAAGAGAATTGCCGATTGATACCAACCGCATTTATATTACCGGACTCTCTATGGGAGGATTTGGCACCTATGATGCTATTGAGCGATATCCACATTTATTTGCTGCTGCAGTTCCGGTATGCGGCGGTGGCAATGTATCCAGGGTAGCTTCCATAGCCCACATTCCTATCTGGATTTTTCTTGGAGCAGAAGATCCAACTGTAAATCCTGTTTTTTCATTAAATATGTTAGAAGCCTTAACTAAATCCGGAGCTCATCCGGGATTCACACAATATCCTGAGGTAGGACATTTTTCATGGTTGGGAGCATACAGCGATCCTTTGATGATGGAATGGATGTTTAGGCAACATAAGTAGGAAAGATCTTCTCATTATTTTACTAAATAATTAATGACTTATACGATAGACAGGCATATTTATCGATCAGCTATGACAGTTTAATTTTCAGAAGTCTCAAAATATAAAGATTGAAAATTAGTAGTTGATGAATATAATTCCAGAAATTTTAAAACCTATTTTTGAAGAAAAGAATAAACCTTTATTATGAAGAATAAATGTGTCGTTATTTTATTTTCATTGCTGATAGTAACCGGGATATCAGCACAAAAAAATAACTTACTAAAGCTTTGGTATAATCATCCATCTGTAGATACATGGGAAAATGCATTGCCTTTAGGAAATGGAAGGCTTGGGGCAATGGTGTATGGTGATGTGGTAGATGAAAATATTCAGTTGAATGAGGCTACGGTATGGACAGGTAGTCCAGGCAACAACGGTAACCCCAATTCCTTGTCTGCTTTACCCGAAATAAGGAGATTGGTGTTTGAAGGAAAACAAAAAGAAGCACAAAATTTAGCTGACAAAACCATGGAAAGTGAAGACAAAGGACAGATGTTCCAGCCGGTTGGTAATGCCAGGTTGCATTTTGACGGCCAGCAGCAATACACTAATTATTATCGTGAACTTGACATTGAACGAGCCGTAGCTAAAACTACCTATACCTCAAATAATATCAATTATACGAGAGAGGTATTTACTTCTTTTCCCGACCAGGTGATAGTAATGAGACTGACGGCGAATAAACCTGGAAGTATCACATTTACAGCATCTCTTACCACCCCGATTATTAACTCATCCATAGCAACCAATAACAAGAATGAAGTGGTTGTACATGGTGTTACTGCCGATCATGAAGGCGTTAAGGGAATGGTTCGTTTTAACGCTATCATGAAGGTAAAAAATAAAGGAGGGAAGTTAGTACAAACAGATTCTAACCTTACTATTATTGGCGCAGATGAGGCTATCGTTTTTATTTCAATTGCTACCAATTTTAATAATTATCATGATATCAGTGGTAATGAAAATAAAAGAGCCGAAACTTATTTGGCAAAAGCCTATACCAAAAATTATTCAATACTATTAAAAAACAATATAGCTTTTTATCAAAAATTCTTTGACCGTGTCCGGTTGAACCTGGGTGAAACAGAAGCTGTAAAAAATCCAACCGATGAACGCTTGAAAAATTTTGCTTCAGGAAATGATCCGCAATTGGTAAGCCTTTACTTTCAATATGGACGGTATTTGCTGATTTCAAGTTCTCAACCTGGCGGGCAACCTGCCAATTTGCAGGGTATATGGAATGATAAGTTGAAACCGGCATGGGACTCAAAATATACCATCAATATTAATACAGAAATGAATTATTGGCCTGCCGAAAAAACAAATCTTGCAGAAATGCATGAGCCTCTAATTAATCTGGTAAAAGATCTATCCAAAACAGGCAGAGAAACGGCTAAAGTAATGTATGGTGCCCGTGGTTGGGTGGCACATCATAACACAGATATATGGCGGATTACGGGTCCTGTCGATAAAGTCTACTCTGGTGTATGGAGTATGGGAGGAGCCTGGCTTTGTCAACAACTATGGGAAAAATATATGTATAATGGCGACATTAAATATCTAAAAGATATATATCCTGTATTGAAAGGATCATCCACTTTTTTCCTGGATGATTTAGTGGAAGATCCCCGTAACCAATGGTTAGTGATCAATCCCGGCACTTCTCCTGAAAATTCATCCAAAGCGCTTGGAGGCTCTTCTTTCGATGCCGGGTGTACCATGGACAACCAGATTGTATTTGATATGTTTAGTATTACTATGCAGGCTGCAAAAAAATTGCAGATAGATGCGAGTTTTATAGACACATTGATGAAGACAAGAAACAGGTTACCACCGATGCATATAGGAAAATATGGTCAATTACAGGAATGGCTCGAAGATATTGATGACCCTAACGATAAGCATCGGCATATTTCCCATCTTTATGGATTATTTCCCTCCAATCAAATATCTCCATATCGAACGCCTGATTTGTATAGTGCCGCTAAAACAACCCTCATAGAGCGTGGAGATATTTCTACCGGCTGGAGCATGGGGTGGAAAGTGAATTGGTGGGCAAGAATGCTCGATGGCAATCATGCATATAAATTAATTCAAACCCAGTTATCACCTTTAGGTAGAAACCTGGGTGGGGGAGGCACCTATCCGAATTTGTTCGATGCACATCCGCCATTCCAGATTGATGGAAACTTTGGATGTACTTCAGGTATTGTAGAAATGCTGATGCAAAGCCAGGATGGAGCGTTACATCTTTTACCTGCATTGCCGGATGTATGGAAAAAGGGAAGTGTAAAAGGATTGAGAGCAAGGGGAGGTTTTGAAATAATCAGTATGGAATGGGATAATGGAAAATTAATTAAAGCAGTAATCAAATCAGAACTGGGAGGCAATTGCAGATTACGTGTACCTAATCCTATAAGTGGTAAAAGCCTGCAGGAAGCTACCGGGGTAAATTCTAACCCGTTTTACCAAGCCAGGGATATAAAAAAGCCTGTTATTTCAGACAAAGCTACCATTCAACCACTAATTCCACCAGCCTCCTTTTTATATGATAGAAATACTGTAAAAGGTGAAATTTTCACAATAACAGCAATAAAAAATAGAAGCATGATCAGCTTGAATAAATACAGGCAATTATAAGTATTTAATGTGAGGTATTTAAATAAATGTAAAATGGATTACTGAATGACATTTACTATTGGTGGCACATAGATCGTCTTAATTTATTTTTTTGTATCCAGCCTGATAACAAAAATTTGTTGTTTCTGATCCTTTTCACCTTTTGCGCTAACAGAACGGTTGTAAGCAATTGTTGCTCCATCATCAGACCATACCAGGTTTGATGGTGCTTCTGAAGTTTTTGGGGTGAGCCTTTTAAATCTTTTCTCAAATGGGATATCCGAAACTTCACACATCACAATGTTGTTATCCCATATGTATATAATTGATTTGCTATCAGGACTCCACCTGGCACCACTTTGTACATTTGAATCATGATAAGTGATTTGGACAGGTTCTCCTCCTGAAGGCGGAATAGAAAAAATTTGTTGAATACCATTCTTGTCTTTAGCGAGGTATGAAATTTGTGTGCCGTCAGGAGAAGACCTTACCACCCCTACACAACCGGGATATTTACTGTTTGCTGTATAAGTTAATCTTCTTTGTACAGTTCCTTTAGGTGGCATCGGAAAAGATTCAGGAGTTCCTTCAAGTGGACCATATTGGCCCGGAACATTTAATGAGTCGGGAATATCCACTATAAAAAGTTCATCAACAGGTTTTCCATTTTTATCGCGAACACTCCCAATAAATGCTCTTGCCACCTGCATCGTTCCGTCCGGCTTTTTATAACCACTGGTGCCTACCCAACTATCGGCAGCGGCGTTGTTGATTTCATCGCTTCCAGGTTTAGGATTAGGAGTAACTCTTACTACTACTGCACTATACCAGGTGCCATTCACATTTTCTCCGGCGCTATCTTTATCTACTGCCACCGGATGTTGCTGATTGGCAACACCTATAGTCCTCATATTCCACTTAACTCCTGTTGAATCTTCCAGCTTTTTCATTATTGCATCATTATAAGTAAATCCGATCCATTTACCATCGCGCCTAAATTCATGTCGATGAGTCCCTCCCCGTAAGGCTCCCGGAGTATATGGAAATGTCACGTCTCTTGAATCCATATAAATGGGCGAATCAGGTTGGCCAACATTCACTATTACACCAGTCCTGCGCCAGAACATATAAGGATTTTTTTCAGTACAGTTGGATAGGCCATGAATAAAAATAACCTTGTTTTCCAAAGGATGATAACTGGCAGCACCCACTCCCGGACCATAATTATGGTTATCCGGGATATTGAAAACTACCTGGGTTTCTCCGGTTTCAATATTTACTCTTTCAATAGAAGAATTTCCACCAATGCCACCGGCATTAGTCCGGGTATCATAAACCAACCATTTCCCGTCAGGCGAAAAGTTGTCATTATTGTCCAGGTCATGATTTTTAGTAGTATCGTTGGTTACCTGAATTTCTTTCATATATTTTTTGTTTGAAGTACAGGAACTTAAAAGAAAAATTCCTATCAGTAGTTGGTGACTTAGTTTCATTGAGTTTAAAATTTAATTTCTATTTTAAAATTTCAGGTCGGTTATATTTAAATCCCGATTGAAAAGCTTAAATGATTTCAGGTCAGATAATTGAGATTTCCTCCTAATATTTTAATATTGGCTTTAGGCAAACTGTTTAGTAAAAATTAGCAGCCGTAATCTTACGAGGAATAAAAGAAGAGGCTGACTGCTCTTGAATCAGCCTCTTCTATAAAAAATCTATTTCAAAAAGAATTGTATAGATGACAAAGCAGCTTGTGTCTTAATTTCCGGGTTCTTTGTTTTGCTGACAATATAAAGGTCATGCAACTTTCCATCATTTACATTTTTTAATGTTGAGGTGAGGGTTGCAAATTCCGGGTGTGCTTCTGTAGATTTACTGCCAGGACTTTCTCCTTTGCCTGGAAAACTAAATTCACCTATTTTTTCTCCACCAGGTGAATCGAGGTGTAGCTCAAATGTGTAACCGGCAACAGGTGTATTTAGCCAACCCATTGTTATTGCAGCGCGTGAAATACCGGAAAGGTCTATACTGTCAATGCTAAACGACCCGGTATTTTGTGGTAATTTTAAATAAGTGACATCATTAAAAGTTGCTTTACTAAAAGCCTGCAAATGAGTTGCATTATCAAACGTTACTTTACTATTATGCAATTCGACAGAACCGCTGCCCATCAGCGGTTTAATATTAAGTCCTCCTTTATCCGTATAATCAGCAGAAATATACAGGACTCCCTGGTCTTTTACCGGTTTATTTAAAGTTGCATTAAGTGCTCCCTTTGCAGGCAATGATTTTGTTTTTGCATCCTTCGATGCAAGCGATAAGATCCATGATACAATTTGTTTTGCATCATTTTCATTCAAATCAGGATGAGCTGCCATTGGCACTTCTCCCCATGAACCACTGCCCCCGTTGATTACTTTCTGTGCAAGACGGGCCAGGGCTTCAGGATCTTTTTGATAGCGCTCTGAAACGGATGTAAATGCCGGCCCGATAGATTTTTCTGCTATTTTATGGCAACTCTGACAATCTAATGTCAGCATTTTATTTTTGGCTATTATGGCATCACTTAGCATTATATGCCCTGCCTTATCTACTTCATCAGTATAGTCGGCAGCAACAATTAAATTACTTAAATCTTTTACTTTGGCAGTATCATCTTTATCTTCAATCATCACTTCATATTTCACTTCTTTGCCGGGGAAATAAAATGTTTTATTTCCCTCAATTTTAATATTTACTGTTGGCGCCTGATTACCCGCATAGACATCTACCGGGTTGCTTTTCGAGGAAGCCCCTTTATCATCTTTCACCTCTACTGAGATGGCATAATCACCGGCAGTAGTGAGCGTGTATTCTAATTTTGGCTCAGTGGTTTCCTTTTTTACCCCTTTACCTAAATCCCACTCATAAGAAATCTTATCATTGTCAGGGTCTTTAGCTTTTACAGTAGCGGTAATTTTCAATGGTAAATCACCTGATGTTTTATCCACATTTACCGAAGTAATTTCCGGAGGTCTGTTACCGGCATTGTAATCGATACGGGCCAGCCCGGCGTCCGGATTTTTAGCGAACCATGTCGTGCCATATTCCAATACATAAATTCTGCCATCAGGCCCCACTTCCATATCTGAAGGATTTGCAAATTTGGTATGCAACATAAAGGGTTCCATATTATCAAAATCGCCATTGGGCTTCATGGTCACGACTTTGATCCAGCCTCGTATCCATTCGTAAATAAACCACTTACCATTGTAATATGCCGGATACCTGGTTGAATCAGGGTACATATCGGTATAATAAACCGGGCCTGCCATTGCCGCTCTTCCCCCGGTACCCAACTGTGGAAAATCTTTTGACACTCCATAAGGATACCAGATATAGGCAGGTTGTGCTGGTGGTAATACTTCTAAGCCTGTATTATTTCTTGAATTATTAACTGGCCTTGCCGGATCAAATGCTGCGCCGGATTTGCCAGTGGCATAATCATAAGCCCGGTAAGGATAATTATTTCCTACGAAGAACGGCCATCCAAAAAAACCTGCTTTTCTTGCCTGGTTGAACTCATCATAACCACGTGGGCCACGTGTTTCCATGCTGTCTTCTCTTGCATCAGGGCCTACTTCACCCCAGTATAAAAAGCCTGTTTTTTGATCTACTGTGATACGATAGGGATTACGATCTCCCATTACATAAATTTCCGGTCTTGTTTTGGCTTCTCCTTTAGGAAATAGATTATGATCGGGAATGGAATAGGTGCCGTCTTCATTCATGGTGATCCTAAGAATCTTTCCCCTTAAATCATTGGTGTTGCCTGCACTGCGACGATCATCATAATGTTCATGCCCGGGGCGATCATCCAGGGGTGCATAGCTATGAGTGTCAAATGGTATATTACCTTCATTAAACGGGGTCGTATTATCACCTGTGGATACATACAACAAGCGGTTTTGCCCAAATGCAATAGATCCTCCTGTGTGGCAACACATCTCTCTCTGGGTAATCACTTCTAAAACGATCTTTTCTGATTTAGGATCAATCGAATCATTCTTAAAAGTAAAACGGGATAAGCGGTTAACAGAGGTATCAAAAGGACTATAATAAATATATATATAATGATTTTTAGCAAAATCAGGATCTTTCTGAATGCCCAGCAAACCATCTTCGGCATTGGCCTGTGTCTTTGTTTTATAGTACACATTTAAAAAACCCACCTGCTTTACTTTTTTGGTATCATTCTTATACATCATAATTTCTCCCCGCCGTTGTGCAATTAAAATATCCAGGTTGGGAAGAATGGTCATTTCTGTTGGTTCGGTAAAAGTTCCTTCTACCAATTGTGTTTTCGTAAACCGGTCTTCGTCAGGTATAAGGGGTGTTTCTGCATTTGAATAATTGAGTTTAAGGTCTTCTCCAATTGCATATTTAATCCCACCAAGAATATGTTTTAAATAATTGGAATCACTGTACGATTCCTCTGTGTGTCCTAATTCCGTATACCATGCTCTTCCACCATCATAGCTATGGTACCAGGCCATAGGATGATAATCCCCATTGGTGCCACCTGAATAACTTTTCTCATCAATAGTCAATAAAACATGTACATCCTTATTCAGGTTTTTAAAATTATACCATTCATCTTTCCTGATCCATGGATCGGGTAACCCTTTGGTAGAAATATTATTTTTGTCAACTACGTGTAAGGTTGCCTGTTGCTGTTCAGGATGGCCATTAAAATTAGCGCCCACCAACCTGGTGTACCAGCCCCAATGATAACCGGCATCTGTAGCCGCATGAATGCCGACAAAGCCGCCTCCGGCTTCAATATAACGTTGGAAAGCATTTTCCTGGTAATTGTTTAAAAGAACATCAGCTGTATCAGTAGTATTTAAAAATACAATAGCAGAATATTGTTTTAAATTATCCTCTGTAAATTTTTCAGCATCAGAGGTAGTATCTACTTTAAAATTGTTTTCCTTCCCAAGTTTGATGATGGCCTCTGCACCAGCAGCTATAGAGGAATGATGATAACCGGCCGTTTTGGTAAACACCAGCACCTTAGGTGTGCCGGAGCGTTTGTTACAGCTAGAGAATAATACAAAAGAGGCAAGAATAAAAAGTGAATAATTCCGGAAGCAATTCGTCATTTTAAATTTTTTGAAGATTTGAAAGTACATATTTCTGTTAATCAAAATTATATAACATGGAAAAAGTTACTACACAAAATCACCAAAACTTAATTTTATAAGAATCTTTTTTATTGAAATATAAAGTATAAAAAGATTTTTCTAATAAAAGAGTGTGTTGATTTATTGATCAATTGCTATACCGGATTTCAGTGGTCTTCTCGCGTTCTTCTGATCATTTCAATACATAGATTTTTGCTTCTTCATTTATACAGGTCAATAACCCCATTTCTGCATCACTTTTAAATCTTCATAGGCACATTCGAGTGGCGTTTTATCCTGGTAAGATTCCTGTTCTATTATAAAATACTTTGTACCTGTTTTACGAGCAAAATCCGCTAAGGGTTTTACCCCTATTATGCCTTTACCCAATATCGTATTCTCGAATATTTGTCCATCTTTAGATGGGGTTGATCTTTTTACTTCATCTTTAACATGCATTAATAAAAACCTTCCGGGGTAACGTTTTAAATAATCCATAGCTCTTCCTCCAAACTCATACATATTGCATATATCGATTTGTTGACAAACCAATGACTTGTCAGTCATCTGAAGAATAAGGTCATATATTACGGTATCATCAAGCTTGTGATTAAATTCATAATCCTCATTATGATAACCAAAAGTTACGCCGCCCTTTTTGCACAGCGCTCCATTTTTATTTATAAAATCCATGTACCACTTAAAATCATCCATGTTTTTGCAAAGGACTTCTTCAACCCCGGGGCTAATTAAATATTTCATTCCAACGGCCGCAGCATCTTCTACGGTATATTTCCATTCATCAGTAAAATCTTTCTTTGTTTTGTCCCAGGCATTAATTCCAAAGAAGCTATGGCCACTATCCATTTTTAATCCAAGATCATTTAAAAGCTTTTTAAATTCTGAAGCAGTGTATCCATAAAACTTACGATCCTGGTATCCGGCATGTTCTACATATCGATAACCCATTTTTGCAAGCTTTTTCAATATGCCAGCCGGATCTTTTTCCATTTCATCCCTGACAGTCCATAACTGGATACCTAAAATAGTATCAGTTTTTTCCGGTTTGTCTAAAATACTAGCGGGAAGGAAGGCCGCACCTGTAATTGCGATACTGCCATTTTTAATAAAAGTACGGCGTGAAATATTCATGAAGATGTATTTAAAAGATGAAAACAATACTAAAATAGTTAATTAATATTTACGACGCTTATTTTTAATTAAACCTGTTTTTTTTAATTCGGATATTAGTAAGGAAAAATATATAGTTAGCAATTTGCTTCGACAATTGATAGCAGGATAGCCTGTCTAAAATAAAAGAAATCAGAAAATTAATTGCTGCCAAATTTTTCTATCTTAGCCTATATATTAACTACTCAATATGAATTTGGAAAAACAATTAACACATGCACAGTTGCTTGAATTGAAACGCTGGAATACACCTTCCGTTTATAATGGTTGGGAACAAGTTACAAAACACAAAATCAATTCTGAAGGATTTAATATTGAACCTACAACAGATTATATGCCTCACATGGGGCCAATGATTGGTTATGCAATTACGGTAATTATTGAACCCGGAAATGCAGAACACCCAAAAAATAATCCAAATGCATGGGCTCAATATCGCGAATACGTTGCTTCAGTACCCGGACCTAAAATCGCTGTAGTTCAGGATTTAGATAAGCCTTTTTTGTATGGGGCTGGCTGGGGTGAGGTAAACAGTAATATACATAGAGCCTTAGGATGTGTAGGAGCCATTATTGATGGGGCTATTCGGGATATTGACGAAATGAATAATGTCGGATTCAAAGCGCTTGCCAGGGGAGTCTGTGTTGGCCATGCCTATGCTACACCGGTTAGATGGAACTGCGAGGTGGAAGTATTTGGGCGTAAAATAAATCCGGGCCAGTTAATACATGCGGATAAACATGGTTTTTTAGTTATACCCGATGAGGACCAGGAGCATTTGCTTGAGGCAACACGATTTATGGATTCAAATGAATGCCGGACACTTATACCCGCTGCCCGAAACGCATGGGGCAAACCCACTTCGGAGGTATTGGAAACTATCAATAAAGCGGCTGAGGAATTCGGTGATAACGTAAAAAACAAATTCAACAAAAAAGGAGAATGGTAATCAATAATAAGGTTACTTTACTAATTCTTTTATTCCTTTTTATCTTCAATAAACCAAAATACATTTATGAGAAATACTAACTATTTAAAATTTTTATATCCTCTTCTTTTTACTTGTTTTATTCAATCAGCGAGTTTCTCGCATCCTGTTACCTATATAAAAGTCAATGAGATGAATAAGGTAGATTCTTTACCGGATAAAGAGTTTCTTTTTGGAGATCATCAGCCATTCCCTGAATGTCATGCTTCTACGATTATCCACCTGCCAGATGGCTCATTTCTCGCGGCCTGGTTTGGAGGTACCGAAGAAAAAAATGACGATGTAGCCATCTGGATGACCAAAGGAAAACCTGGCCATTGGGAAAGCCCTTTTGAGGTTGCTAAAATTAATAATGATCCCCATTGGAACCCGGTTTTATTCAGGGCTCCTGATGGAAGAATCCATCTTTTCTTTAAAGTAGGAAAAGAAATTCCTAAATGGGAAACCTGGACAAAGACTTCTGATGACGAAGGCAAATCCTGGTCTGAAGCAAAAGAACTGGTTAAAAATGATCATGGTGGCCGCGGCCCTGTACGTAACAAGATGATTGTATTATCCAACGGAACCTGGCTTGCAGGTGCTTCTAATGAACTGGGTTTATGGAATTCATTTTTTGACCGCAGTGATGACCATGGAAAAACATGGCAGGCAACGCCCTACCTAACAATAGACCGCACTGAAATAAAAGGAAAAGGTACCATTCAGCCTACGTTATGGGAGTCTGCTCCGGGACAGGTACACGCATTACTCAGAAGTTCAGCAGGTATTATCTGTAGGAGTGATTCCAAAGACTATGGTAAAACATGGTCTCCTATTTATAAAACTTCTTTACCCAATCCTAATAGCGGAATTGATGTAGCTAAAATGCCGGATGGCACGCTCATATTAGCGTATAACCCGACTGGCAAAGACTGGGGATCGAGGGGAAAACTGGCATTAGCTATTTCATTTGATAATGGAAAAACATGGCCTAAAAAAATAGATTTGGAAAATGGAAACGTCGATGATGAATATTCGTACCCGGCTATCATTAGTTTTGGTGATAGCATAGCGGTAACCTATACCTGGAATCGAAAGAAAATTGCATTTTGGTCGGCTACTGAAGATTGGATTTTAAAAAATGCTGAAGACAGGCAACCATAAAATTTGACAAAAATAAAATACAAATAAGCACATGAAAAAAATTGTTAGCCTTATCAAAAAACAAGGGCTTTGTTATGCTTTATTATTCTTATTCTCTTTCTCTGCTAAAGCAAATCATTTACAAAATGGAGTATCTGATACATTAGCCATACAAGGCCGATGGGACATCACGGTTGATGTAGGAGGAGAGATGCATCCTTCCTGGCTTGAGATTCATCATTCAGGATATAAAATGTTAGTCGGGAGATTTGTGGGCATGGGGGGCAGTGCACGGCCTATTTCAAGAATTTATTTAGTGGATGGAAAGATGAGTTTTTCAATTCCCCCGCAATGGGAATCTGATCCAAACGACCTTAAAGTAGAAGGAACGCTGCAGGGCGACATTCTGAAAGGAACCATGACCATGCCTGATGGCAGCACTTACAATTGGATGGGCAAACGGGCCCCGCGTCTTCGCAGGGAAAAGGAACCTCAATGGGGAACCCCGATAAAACTCTTTGATGGTACCAATATGAAGGAATGGCATGCTTCAGGAGAAAATCAATGGATTGTAAAAGATGGTTTATTAAGAAGCCCTCATTCAGGTTCCAACCTGTTTACCAACCGTACTTTTAATGATTTTAAACTACATATTGAATTCAGGTATCCAAAAGAAAGTAACAGTGGTGTCTATTTACGCGGAAGATACGAGGTGCAGATAATCGACAGCAAAGGCATGGAACCCTCCAGCGTATTGCTCGGAGGTATTTATGGATTTTTAACCCCAAGCGATATGCTGGCGAAAGCACCCGGCGAATGGCAATCGTTTGATGTTACCCTTGTCGGAAGAATGGTAACTGTATATGTGAATGGAAAGAAAGTTATCTGTAACCAGGAAATCCCGGGTATTACCGGAGGCGCTATAGATAGTGACGAAGGAGCGCCCGGACCTATCTATTTACAGGGCGATCATGGTCTGATTGATTATAGGAATATTATTATTACCCCGGCGAAATAAAAAAAAGGTTTTTATCTTCTTAATATGCTAGCGATCGCTAGCGCGAGAACAATAGAGATTATCCCCAGGACACGCATATAAATTATGTATTGTTTTGGGGATAATAATTTTTGGGTCACAGTAGGCTTTTTCCCAATTCCTTCTTTGTGGATTTCCGGTTTTACTAAATAAATAAGACCTGCAATAATTAAGATAATACTGGCTATGGGCATTTTAAAATTTAAAGTGTAAACCTTGTTTTTCTTTAACCCTAATCTTTTTGGGGCAATGCAGTTCTACACCATTTTCAAAATTAAAACATTCCGGGATAATAAAAGATTGCAGGCTGTCTGTTTGTGGAGTTACATAGTATGGCAATCATAAACACCTGTGTGAATCTTATTATGCCTAGTAATCCTCTACAACACTCGTCTCCTATGTAAAGGGGTTCTAAGAGAGGTTCAATATGTGAGTAAAGTTATTACATAATATTTTTAATAATTAATCTGTATCCCTAAAAAACTAAAAATGGTTTTTAGGGGACTGTTTTAATAATCAGCTCCGCATCCTATTT
>JAUZOE010000048.1 GCA_030706605.1 Bacteroidota bacterium | reverse complement strand
AGCGCATATCTGCATTGCCTTTACCGCATACAGCATTTATAAGGAACTTGAGCGCATACTTTACAGAGAGAAATCAAATTTATCCATCAGGAAAGCCGCTGAACTAACGCACAATATGTATCAGATAACTTATACTCTTCCCGAATCAAAACATGTAAAAACAAGGCTTCTAAAAATGGATGAGCAGCAGGCTGAGTTATTCCAAATTATTGAGAAAAATTTTTAGGGTGTCCCAACGCTTAAAACAGGAAAAAATTATTACTCACGCTTTTCGACCCTATCGCTTTTCGTTTAGGATATAAAAAAACTGAATCATTTAAGACCGAGCCTATATCATTCACAGTTGATAAATTCAGTAAAAACAATTTATTAGAAAGCTTCTATACTTTTTTAAAAGCGATGGATTTTCAACCGAAACATATTGTTGACGTTGGTGCCAACCATGGATCTTGGACACGGGAAGCATTGAAGTATTTTCCGGAGGCATATTATACCTTGCTTGAGCCACAATCGCAAATGAAATCTTCAATCCGGGATATAATGGAAGTAGATGATAAAGTTACTTTTCATGCTGTTGGCGCGGGTAATAAACTGGGAAAGTTTAAGTTCACCATAGTTGAAAGAGATGATAGCTGTACATTCACTTTAAGTGAGGAAGAAGCAAAAAAGAAAGGATACCAACAACTGGAAATACCTGTTGTTACCTTAAATGAATTTTTACCTGCAGTAAACAAACTTATTCCTGATATTATTAAAATTGATGCAGAAGGATTTGATCTGGAAGTTCTCGCAGGGGCTACTGATTATTTTGGCCTCACAGAAATTTTTATGGTTGAAGCAGGAGTGATGGCAAAAGACATAAACAATAGTGCGGCCGCAGTGATCCAATATATGGATAAAAATGGCTACCGCCTTTTGGATATAACAGACATAAACCGGACCCCGACATACAATGCTTTGTGGCTTCTTGAACTTGTTTTTCTTAAAAGGAATAGCAGGATAGATAATTTAGTCGTTACTTATAATTAAATAAAAGAATTTTATTACAATCTGGAAAACGGACTTTTGAACAACATAACCACTTTTAAAATTCTAAATAAATAGTTATCCAAAATAATTTGAGCCTCACAGTAATAAAAGTAGAAAATCTTTCAAAGCAATACCGGCTGGGCGAAGTAGGTGCCGGCTCCATGAGAGATGATTTCATCAGGTGGCGTTATAGAATGATGGGAAGAGAAGATCCTTTCCTTACTATTGGAGATGAAAATGACCGCACGGTAAAAAGTACCAGCAAATATGTATGGGCATTAAAGGATATTAATTTTGAAGTAAAGCAAGGCGAGATTTTAGGAATTATTGGCAGAAATGGCGCTGGTAAATCCACCCTATTAAAAATACTGTCACGCACTACAGGCCCTACGGTTGGTTCGGTAAAAATCAAAGGCCGTATTGCCAGCCTGCTGGAAGTAGGCACAGGCTTTCATAGTGAATTATCCGGCAGGGAAAATATCTATTTAAATGGAGCCATTATGGGAATGAGAAAACATGAGATCACGAAAAAGCTGGATGAGATCATCGATTTTGCAGGGGTTGAAAAATACATTGATACACCGGTAAAAAGATATTCTTCTGGCATGTATGTGAGGTTAGCATTTGGTGTTGCGGCACACCTAGATCCTGATATCATGATCTTGGATGAAGTGCTTTCTGTAGGTGATGCAGAGTTTCAGAAAAAAGCATTGGGGAAAATGAAAGATGTAAGTACGAGGGATGGCAGAACAGTCTTGTTTGTAAGTCACAATATGGTTGCGATTCAAAACATATGTCAAAAAGCTATGCTATTAGGAAATGGAAGGGTTAAAGAAATAGGCGAGACAGGAAATATTATCAATAAGTATTTTTCAATAAATAAAAAGAAGAGTCTTGTTCTTTCAGAAATAAATGAAAGAACTGGTAACAGTAGACTAACCTTTACAAGGGGAACAATTAAAACAAAGAATTCTGAGTTTAATTCTGTAATTGATACTTTTTCTGATGTAATAATTGAATTGGAATTTGTCACTGAAATATTGGATGGAATCAGGGATGCCAGGATAGATATTGGTATCAATAATAATGCAGGGGATAGAGTAGCGTGGCTCAGTTCAGATACTATTGGTCATACTCTCGATCTTTCAAATGGAAAGATTAAATTTTGCATTGCTGACTTTCCTATAGCCCCAGGTGATTATGATTGCAATTTGTATTGTGAAATAAATAAAGAAGTGGCTGACTGGATAGAAAATGTATTGGAATTCACGGTAACAGAAAAAGATTATTACAAAACAGGAAAGTTTGTCCCTTCTAACCAGGGAGATTTGCTTTTAAATTATTCAGTTGTGTTATGAATAACTTATATCATTTTTCTGATATTTTACAAACTAACATAACTTAATATATTATTAATGTTCAAAAAGAAAAAAGATTGCATAGATCCGTTAATAGTAGAAAAAAATGAACGAATTTTCTACATTAAAAATATAAATGAGGGAAATATTGTTTTTGATGTGGGAGCTAATATTGGAGAATTGACTTTACTTTTTTCAAGCGCCGTGGGGAAGAGAGGACAAGTCCATTCATTTGAGCCTACACCAGAGACCTTTAATAAGCTTTCAACTATTATAAAAATAGCAAATAAAAAAAACGTTAGATTAAACAATAAGGCTGTGGCTCAACATAAAGGCAATGCCGATTTTAATGTTTATGAAGAAGAATATTCAAGCTGGAATACCTTCGCTAAAAGACCACTAGAAAATTATGGTATTAAAATAGCGCCACCTTTATCCATAGTAGTACCAGTAATTTCTATAGATGATTATTGTCGTGAAAATTTTATAGAAAGCATTGATCTTTTGAAAATAGATGTAGAAGGAGCAGAATTAAATGTTTTGAAAGGTGCAGAGAGAATGTTTCAGGAAAAAAAAATAAGTCAATGTGTATTTGAATTTGGACAAACTATTTTCGATATGGGAAATACAATAACAGAATTTGAAGATTTTTTTAAACTTAAAGGCTATAAAGTTTACAATGTATCAAAAATCCAAAATATTTTTCCTATAGATAACAAGACAAATTCCGCATGTTTTGCAGTTTTGTTTGCAAAGCCTTAATAGCCTTTTTATATTCAATTGAAAAAAATATGATTTCTGAAATTAAGAAATTAAGTCAATCTTATATGGAATACAAAAGAAAAAAGACGGAACATGCTCTTTTGTTTAAAAATTTCACTTCCGATTTTGAAAAGTATAATTCAATAGCAAGTCAGCATCAGAAGGCAAGCAAAGAATTTTTATACCCTTGTCTTTTTGATAAAACACAGCAGACTAATATTGAACCAATTTATTTTTACCAGGATGCATGGGCGTTTGAAAGAATAGTTTCAGAAAGGCCATCTAACCATATTGATATTGGCTCGCATCATAAATTTGTAGCCCTATTATCAAAGATTACTAATCTATCAATGGTTGACCTTCGTCCTCTGTCATTAGAAATGAATTCTATAAATTTTATCAAAGGCGATATTCTGAACCTGCCTTTTGAAAATGAAAGTATTGATTCGTTATCGTCCCTTTGTGTTATTGAACATATTGGTTTAGGAAGATATGGTGACACTTTAGATCCAGGTGGCTCTGAAAAAGCATTCAATGAAATTGCAAGAATTTTAAAAATTGGTTCAAATTTTTATATGTCAGTACCTGTTGAAGAAGTTAATAAAGTTTACTTTAATGCCCATCGTGCTTTTAATGAAGATTTTTTATTAAATGAGTTATTACGAAACTATCAAGTGTTTGATAGAAAATATATTTATGGTAATCAATTTTTATCTGAGAAAAAAAACGGTTGGGGTGTGGGCTGCTATCATCTTAGAAAAATAAGATAATCGGTATTTTTAAAATATATATTTATGGGAATCATTAGAATGGGAGTTCCGGAAGATATTGCCCTTTTTATTAAAGAATCAAATAAACTAAATCGTTTTGTAGAAACAGGAACTTTTCATGGAGATACTTCCGCTTGGGCTTCTCAATATTTTCAATTTGTTGATACTATAGAATTGTCTGAGATGCTTTATTTTAAAACAAAAAGAAGATTTGATAACGTACATAATATCAATTTGATTTTTGGAGATTCAAGAATGGAATTAAAAAAGATTATTGTAAATGCAACTGAACCAATATTATTTTGGTTGGATGCCCATTGGTGTTCTGGAGAGTCATATGGAGAAGATGATCAATGTCCATTACTCGAGGAATTGAACATTATTAATTCATCCCCTTTTAATAATTTTATATTAGTTGATGATGCGAGGCTTTTTTTAGCGCCGCCGCCTTTGCCTAATCATATAAAGTTTTATCCGACTATTAATCAAATAGTTAATTGTTTAAAAAATCAGTTTGTAAGTGTTTTCGAGGATGTCCTAATTATTGTTCCCATGAACAAACAGGAAAGTTTTTGTGATTTTTTACAAGAAAAAACCACTAAGGCTTGGAAAGATTATGGAGAACAAATAAAACAGTTTAACAAACATAAAAGTTTGAGCCGGTATTCTAAAACCAAATTATTATTAAGGGATATAATAAGAATATGGAATAAAAGATGATCGGAATTAAATTGCAGGGAAGACTTGGAAACCAAATGTTTCAATATGCTTTTGCTTTGTCAACGAGCAAAAGATTAAAAACACATTTCTTTCTAGACGTCGATGAGCATTATTCTAATGAACTTTGTAATTTTTTTGAATTAAAAAGATTTAAAAATCCCCTGCTTTCTAAATTGCGAAGAAATTCCTTTTACAAGAAGGAGCATAATTTGAATTTTATTGAAGTCAATCACAAAAATCCTTTTTCAATTAATGAAAGATTACTGGTAAATAACAACTGTTTCTACGACGGCTTTTTTCAATCAGAACTCTATTTCCATGAATACAGAGATTTGGTAAGAAAGGAATTTACTATTATGAAAAAACACCTTATCAATTACCAAGATTTATTGAACATTAATAAGAATAAACCTACCGTTGTTTTACATATAAGAAGAACGGATTATTTAAAATACGGAGATGAAAATTTGGGTGGAGAAGATTTAACCCTTCCTCTAGACTATTATAATTTGTGTTTAAAAAAAATTAATAACCTCGCTAATTATAATATTGTGTTCGTTACAGATGATCCTGCTTTTGTCAAATCGAATTTTTATCAGTTGAATCCAATAATTTCATCAAGTGAATCATCAATAATTGATTTCCAAATTCTGATGAAGGGAGATATTATTGTAGTTGCAAATAGCTCTTTTTCCTGGTGGGGAGCGTATTTAAATACGAAGGCAAGAAAAATATTTGCGCCAAAGTTTTGGTCTGGGTTTAAGATCAAAAAAGAATATCCCGCCAACATAATTCCTGCACATTGGGAAAGTATTGAATTTTGAATATGTTAGAAATTTCCCCCATAGTTCTTTTTGTTTACAATCGTCCCTGGCATACAGAACAAACTTTAAATGCTTTAATGCAAAATGAATTGGCAGATCAATCTGTCTTATACATTTATTCAGATGGTCCAAAAGAAAACGCAACCGAAGAACAATTAATAAAAATTGAAGAAGTCCGTCAAGTCATTAGAAAAAAAAAATGGTGCAAAGAGGTACATATAATTGAATCTGAAAAAAATAAGGGATTGGCTGATTCAATTATCAGTGGGGTAACAGAAATAGTGAATCAATATGGAAAGGTAATCGTGCTGGAAGATGATATTATTACATCCCCAGGATTTTTAAAATATATGAACGATGCGCTTAACATGTATTCAGATGATGAAAGGGTTGGATGTATTCATGCATGGAATTATGATTTAGATTCAACCGGTTATCGGGATTCAACTTTTTTCCTGAAAGGTGCAGATTGCTGGGGTTGGGCCACCTGGAAAAGGAGTTGGGATTTTCTAGACGAAGATGGCAAAGCTTTAATGCAATCGTTGGTTTCTAAAAAACAACAATTTGAGTTTGACAGGAGAGGAACACATAAATATATTGAGATGTTGCAATCACAAATAAATGGTACAAATGATTCATGGGCAATTAGGTGGCATGCATCTTTATTTCTTGCAAATAAATATTGTCTTCATCCTACGAAGACTATTGTGAAAAATATCGGTCTGGATAACTCCGGTATCCATTGTGGGCCATTACAGATTGCCCAGAATCCGATTGATTTTATCAAAGTAAATAAAATTAAAGTAAGAGAATCAGAATGGTTTTATAAGGCATTTAATGCTTAAAACAAAGAAGGGCAAAGAAAGACTAAAAAAAAATGGGAATCAAAAATATTATTAAAGCATTTATTCCACCAATTTTACTCAGCCTTTTCAGAAAGCCTAAAATAGAAATGTTGAAAAAACCTGAAAGCGAGATATGGTCTGGAAATTATAGTAGCTGGTTAGAAGCCAAAGCTCAGTCATCAGGATATGACAGTGTGACTATTCTGGAAAAATGTAAAACAGCTATATTAAAAGTAAAGAATGCAGAAGCAGTATATGAGCGTGACAGTGTTCTTTTTGACGAAATTCAGCACAGTTGGGGATTACTTGCAGGACTGCAAAGAGCTGCCTTGGAAAATAATGCAAAGTTATGCGTGTTGGATTTTGGCGGCAGCCTGGGTTCTACTTATTATCAAAATAAAGATTTCCTGGAGACCCTTGATGACTTGCAGTGGTGCATAGTTGAACAACCAAATTTTGTTGATTGTGGTAAGATGTATTTTGAAAATGAACAATTAAAATTTTATCATACTGTTGATGAATGTATTTCAAAACACAATCCTAATGTTTTATTATTAAGCAGTGTAATGCAATACTTAGAAAAACCGTATGAATGGATTGCAAAATATGTTGCATTAAAAATTCCCTATATCATTATTGATCGAACGGCTTTTGTAAACTCAGAAAGAGACATCTTAACTGTGCAAAATGTTCCTGAAGAAATTTATAAGGCAAGTTATCCAGCGTGGTTTTTTGACGAAAAAAAAATGTTATCAAAATTTAAAAATTACAGAATACTAGGGTCTTTTGAAAGTTTTTGTGATGCTCCGCAATTAATAAATTCTACATATAAAGGAAAATGGAGGGGCCACATTTTAGGGCTAAGTAAATAATGTTTTTCTTCACAACCTATTTTGATAAAAATTATCTTACAAGAGGGCTTGTATTGTACGATTCACTAAATGAGCATTGTAAGCAATTTGAATTATACATTTTATGTCTCGATGAATTTACTTTTGAATTTTTCCAAAAGAATGCCGCAGGTTACCCCGAAATAAAAACACTTTCGCTGGTCGAGTTAGAGGCTTCCGATAGTGAATTGAAAGCGTGTAAAACAAACAGGAGTTTAATAGAGTATTATTTTACTCTAAGCCCTTGTCTTCCTTTATTTATTTTAAACAAATATAACCTGCCGCATATTTGTTCTTTAGATGCTGACATTCTGTTTCTCGATTCGCCAAATACTTTATTTGACAATTTAAATGATTACTCAATTGTTATAACCCCCCATAAATTTTCTCATGAAATTAAGGAGAAAATTATTTATGGAATTTATAACGTAAGTTTTCAAATATTTAAAAATGATGAAACGGGAATTAAATGTTTACAATTTTGGCGGGCACAATGCATTGAATGGTGCGGCGACCAGCCGGATGAAGAGAAAAAACTCTTTGCTGATCAGAAATATTTGGATAATTGGACCGACTTATATCCTGGCAAAGTAAAAGTATTGAATGATTATGTCAGTGGTTTGGCTCCCTGGAATTTGAATAATTTTAAAATAACAAAAAGAGGAAATAAATTTTATTCAAATAGTGAAAGAATAATATTTTATCATTTTCATGATTTCAAGTATTATAATAATTATTGGGCATCTAATGGACTGCATAAATACAAGGCAACGGCTAAATATATTGTTGCAAAACTTTATTTGAACTATTGGAAAAAAATCCAAAGACATAATAGCACTTTATCTTTTTCACTGGACCAGTCGATAAGATATGCGCAGTCAAATAATTTGTGGTTAAAATTAGTTAATGAAAATTATGTTTATCTTAAGATGTTAAACAATTATATTTTCTCTGTTCAAATTAAATCCCTGCCAGGAATATTAAAAAAGAAATTAGCGAAAAGATATGCCTGATTTAATTTTGCTGTACACCATCATAGAGGTGAGGGGTGCTTAACTGTTTTTTTAAAATTGCCTAAACTTTCCATCATTACTATCAATCTCAATAATGCAGCAGGGTTGCAGAGAACCATGGAGAGTGTATTTGAACAAACTTTTACTGATTATGAATACATCATTATTGATGGGGGAAGCACAGACGGAAGTAAGGAGCTAATTGAAGAACATCAAAATAAGTTGGGTTACTGGGTGAGTGAAAAGGATGGCGGCATATTTAATGCACAGAACAAAGGGATATTGAAATCAGATGGGAAATATCTGCTATTTTTAAATTCCGGGGATAACTTTTATGACGAGAATATTTTAAAATATGTAAATTCTTTTCTTGATAGTACAGGTATTGTCTATGGTGATATCCTGGTAAAAGAACCTGATAAGAGTTGGGTGAAAAAATACAACGAACAGATATCATTTGATTATTTTACTAAAGATACACTGCCACACCAGGCATCGTTTATAAAAAAATCGCTTTTTAAAATGATAGGGTTATACGATGAAACATTACAAATAAGTTCAGACTGGAAGTTTTTCTTAGAGGCTATATGCAAATACAATGTTACTTCAAAATATCTCGATAAGGTTATTGTTGAATATGATTATTCAGGTATAAGTTCGACTCCTGGTAATTGGGAAATTATAGCACAGGAACGACAAACAATTATTAATAATGAGTGGCAATATTTTCAAAATTTGCAAAAAGAATTGGAAGCTTCAAAAAAAGAACTTACTCTAGTAACTCAAAAATATAATTTGTTATCCAATTCAAGGGTTGTAAAAGCCTATTTTAAAATAAAAAGATTTTTTTTTACCCGTTAGTTTTTGAATAAGTATCTTAATGGATAAAATTCTTTTATCGGTAATTATTCCCTGTTACAATTCAGGTAATTATTTGTCTGAAGCAATTGAAAGTGTCAAACTATCCAAAGGAGATCACAAATATGAGATAATTATTATCAACGATGGGTCAACAGAGACTGAGACACTTAAGTTATTAAAAGAGATGCCCTCAGAAAATATCAAAGTAATACACCAGGAAAACAAGGGCCCCGCTTCCGCACGCAACGCCGGAATTCGTGAAGCTCAATCAAAATATATTCTTTTTCTTGACAGCGATAATAAGATCAAACCTAAATTTATCAGCACTGCTATAAAAGTTTTTGAAAGCAATTCTGAAATTGATATTGTGTATGGTAAACCTGAATTTTTTGGAGAAGTTAGTGAAGAGCGTATTTTTAAGACCGAAGAATTTGATTTGGATAAAATATGGTCTGGTAATTATATAGACATGTGTTCGATGATTCGAAAATCACTATTTGATTCAATCGGAATGCTGGATGAGAATCCAATACTTATTGGGCATGAGGATTGGGAATATTGGATAAGAGCAGGTATTGAAAATAAAAAAATCTTTTTTATTGATGAGGTAGTATTCGAATATAGGATGGCTAATAATTCACTTATAACGCAGGCAACTGACCCTTACAAATTTGAGAAAATGATTCAATACCTGTATGGAAAAAATTATAAATATTTTCAAAAGCGATTATCAATGTACAATAATGTACTATCATTATACAATAATGCGCAATTACTATATAATAAAGAAAAGAATAGTCCTTTCAGAACTTTTATAAAAATTTTTTATTTTAAATATTACAGCAAATTTAAAAAGAGAAAGTAATTGATGTCTTGGTTATTCCTGCAGTAAATGAGTATTTCCGTTATTATACCAAACTATAATCATGCTTCTTTTTTAAGGGAGAGAATAAATAGTGTACTTAATCAAGCATACCAGGATTTTGAATTGATAATATTGGATGATTGTTCAACTGACAACAGCAGGGAAATTATTGAAACCTACAGGAACCATCTAAAAGTGAGCCATATTATTTATAATACAGAAAATAGTGGTTCAACTTTTAAACAATGGAAAAAAGGAATTGAGCTTGCTAAAGCAGAATTAATATGGATTGCCGAAAGTGATGACTATGCTGACATAAATTTTTTGGCTACATTGGTTGATAAATTTAAAGATGAAACTGTATCGCTGGCTTATTGCAGAACGGTTGTTGTTGGCGAAGATAAACGGCAAAACCTTTATCAATGGGGCGAAGCAATGCAACCTGAAACTTGGAATAGTGATCACACTTTTATAGGGAAAGAATTTATTAATTCGTTCCTGAAATACAGGAACGTAATTCCAAACGCCAGTGCCGTAATCTTTAAGAAGAAGTATTTTACAGATGTTGACGATATTTTAAAAATGCGATATGCAGGCGATTGGCTTTTATGGATAAGACTTGCTGAAAAAGGAAATATTGCTTACTCTCATAAAACATTAAATTATTTTAGAGAACACCGGGATTCTACACGCGCTATAAAATATTTTGAAGAAGAAAAACGGAGAATAGAAGAATATTTTATAGTAATTAATGAGACTTCTTCCGTGGCAGCCTACCCGTTTAAACCCTTTGATAAGGCATATAGTTGGATAATAGATGAATGGTTGCTGAAAATGAAAACTTTTGGCTTAAAAAAAGCATTACGGCCTCCTTATCCTTTTTTATTTTTATTGAGGTTTTACTTTAGACTATTAATCTCTAAATTTTAAATCTTCCTTCTGAGTATTAAACAATGAGTTCGGCTTTTTGCACAATTATTACGTCTGACTACATTCATTACGCATTAGCGTTACATAAGTCATTGTCAGATTTTGGTAAGGATGTCAAACTTTATATTTTGATGTCGGATGGAAAGGAAATTGTAAGTACTAAGATCGAAGAAAAATATCCCCGCATTTTTATACTTTATTCAGAAGACCTGTGTAGGTCAGGCATAGGTAAAAACATTTATGATAAATATTATGATGAGGATATAAGCGCATTCAGGTGGAGTATGAAGCCGGTATTGATCAATTATTTGCTAGACGTAAAAGATTACCAAAAAGTAATTTACCTGGATGCTGATATCTACTTTTATAACGATTATAATTTTTTATTAGACGAACTGGACATTTATGGTGTATTGCTAACACCACATTGGCGCTCACGGGACCCAAATACGGATTTAATTAATTTCAGATCTCTATATAAAGAAGGAATTTTTAACGGAGGGTTTATTGGTGTAAACAAAAAAGGGAAGAATGCAATGGACTGGTTCGCAAGAGTTTGCGAATTTATCTGCATAAATGATCCTTCACAGTTTATGTATTATGACCAGCTTCACCTGAATATGTTACCGGTTTATTTTGATAACGTTGGGATCATAAAACATAAGGGATGTAATGTGGCCAACTGGAATATGGTTGAGTGTAAACGTTCAAAGGCTATGGACAACCAGGCCGTTTTAATAGCCAATGAATTTTCCATTGTATTTATTCATTTCTCAAAAGCCACTATAACTGGTATTATTGAGGGTTCGGACGACCTACTGGTTCCTTACCTTGAAGCTTATTATTCGACGCTTAATCAATATTCATCAGAAATAGAATTGATGGGTATAGATCTTCCAGGTATAGAAAATTCAAAAATCAGTAATAACAAACCACCTAAGGTAAATATTGATTTCATAAATACTGGTGATCAAAAAAATATTTCAAAAGAGTTTACCCTTGATTACTTTTCCAACACAGCTATTGTAAATTCTATAAAAAGGTTTTCCAACTATTTCAAAGGAAATCTTTTAAACCTGGGAGAATCTGATGAAAGTCGCAAACGATACATCCTTCAAAATTCTTCGGTTACTGGTTTTAGTGAACTGGATATAAAAAAAGCGTGGCAATTTAATGTTTCAACAATATCAAAACCTTTATGGAGTGGAATTCAAATACCTTATGAGAACGACTTATTTGATACGGTGCTTGGAGTAGAAATACTGCAAGATTGTGCAAGGCCCGAAATACTTTTCAAAGAAATAAACCGGGTAATGAAGACACAAGGTGTTTTCTTTTTTACTATTCCTTACCTGTATCCTTTGGACGAAAATGATAAAAACAGGTATACCCTATTTTCTCTAACAAAACAATTGCAGGAGGCAGGTTTTGTCAATACAGAAATTAGTGCAACCGGAGGCTGGCACGCCTCAATGGCGCAGATGCTCGCCTTGTGGGTTGCAAGATCCTCAATAAGTAACCAGCGAAAAAAAATCGTATCGGTTATAGTAAAGCCAGTGATTAAATACCTGCTTAAACTTGAGAAGTATACCAAAGTGGACTTAAACAAGCGTCCTATGGTAACCGGGTTATGTGGCGTTACTCTTAAACCTTAGCAATTATTAATCAGATCCCTGTTTGTTGAAAATACTTTTTATTTCACATGATGCTTCCCTTACAGGAGGAAGTATTTTATTGTTGAATCTGATAAAATTATTAAACGAATCAGGAATTTATGAATCAACGGTTTTATTGAGGAAAGGAGGGCCGATGGAACCTGATTTTGCAAAAGTCGCAAGGACATTTACATGGGATCAACCTGGAGTACCTGAAACGGCGAAAAGAAAAAAAATTATCAGAAGACTTCGGAATAGATTTATGGGCGATGATGAGCAGAACAGTGAAATATTAGAAGAAGTGAGGAAGACCGATGTGATCATCAACAATACGATTACCAATGGGGAATTATTAGAAACGGTTTTGAAAGATTTTAGCGGTAAAGTATTTAGTTACATTCATGAGCTGGAAATGGCTTCTGTTCGCTTCGCTACTCCGCGGGGAATTAAACTGACACTTGAGTTATCTGATAAATTACTCGTTCCCTCAGATGCGGTTAAACATCATTTGAATAGCAGGTATGCAATAGATCTCAAAAAAATCGTGTCTTTATCCTATTACATACCAACTAAAGTAATGGACAAAAATGAGGTGCAGCATAAAACGCGAAATGAATTAATAGTTGGCGGTTGCGGTACACTTGATTGGAGAAAGGGAGTAGATATATTCATTGGTGTTGCACGTCGTTTATTGTCCATGGATTTACTTCAGTATTTTGTTTTCACATGGAAAGGTGCTAATATTAATAGTAGTGAATATGCTCAATGTCTGTACCATATTGAAAAAGCAGGATTGAGTAACAGAATAACATTAATTAGTGCAGACTGTGAAATGGATTCTTTTTATAACGATATTGATATTTTCTTCCTTTCATCCAGGGAAGATCCTTATCCTTTGGTTGTATTAGAGGCAGCGTCATATGGAAAACCAATAATTTGCTTTGAAAATGCAGGTGGAGCACCGGAATTTGTTAAGGAAGATGCAGGAAGTACAGTTCCCTACCTCGATATTTCGGCAGTAGTAACTAGTTTATTGGAATATAAAAATAATCCGGAAATGGTTTTGGAAAAGGGGCAAAAGGCCAAATGCCGGGTGCAGGAGATGCATCAAACCAAATCAGCAATACTTCAACAATTTGATCAGATAGTAAATAATTAGTTCTTTTTTTATGTCAATTCGTCCTCTTGCATTTTATCTTCCGCAATTTCATCCCATCCCCGAGAATGATCAATGGTGGGGGAAAGGATTTACGGAATGGACGAATGTAACAAAGGCAAAACCTTTATTTAAAGGACACTGGCAGCCAAGGTTACCTGCCGATCTTGGATTTTATGATTTGAGAGTATCAGAAGTAAGGGAAGCTCAGGCCATGCTCGCTAAAGAGTATGGCATTTATGGATTTTGCTATTGGCATTACTGGTTCGCGGGTAAACGGATTATCGAAAGGCCCTTTATGGAAATGGTGGAAAGCCGTAAACCTGATTTCCCTTTCTGTATAGCCTGGGCGAATCAATCATGGACCGGTACATGGCACGGCCTATCTCAAAACCAGACTTTATTGGAACAAACATATCCCGGCGAGGAAGATGATCGCAAACATTTTTATTCCTTACTTGATGCCTTTTCTGACGATCGGTATATTGAGGTAAATGACAAAAAACTGGTATTTATATTCAGGCCAATGGAAATACCGGCACCGAAACAATTTATTGAATTATGGCAGGAACTTGCAATAAAAGAAGGATTGAAAGGGTTTCATTTTGTCGGTATGCATATGCCTTTTGATTGGCAATCTGCGGAATATGGATATAATGCAAGCATACCGGGTTTTTTTGCCCAGAATAATTATAAAATAAACAAGGGTAATAAGCAAAATCCGCTTTTTGAAAAACTGAAACAAGGATTTAAGCAGAAGGGAATTAATAAGGAGCCCTTAATAGCCTCTTATGAAAAGTATGTAAATCGTTATCCCGAATTGCCATTAAACTCACATCAGTATCCCTGGATTATGACAGATTGGGATAATACGCCAAGGGCAGGAGAGGAGGGATGGTTGTTTGATGGTTCCACGCCTGAATTATTTGGACAATTGTGCACAAAAGCTTTTAGAGCCACAGAAAATAAAAATGAAGAAGAAAAAATTGTAATTCTAAGATCATGGAACGAATGGGCGGAAGGCAATTACCTCGAGCCGGATCAGAAATTTGGAACTGCTTACCTGGAACAGCTAATAAAAGCCTTGCAGACTTATAAACAGCATTTGACGGGCACTTCAATAATAACGAACTGAACCTGAAAAATAACATATCAGTAATAATTCCTGTTTATAATGCAGCTTCTTTCGTAACAAAAGCGGTTGAATCTGCATTGATTCAACCTGAAGTTGCAGAAGTGCTTTTAATTGAAGATGGCAGCACAGATAATTCTTTAGATGAATGCAGGCAATTAATAGACAAATATGAAAAGGTGAAATTATTCACCCATCCAAATAATGTAAACAGAGGAGCCGGCCTTTCAAGAAATTTAGGTATTAAAAATGCAACATTTGATTATATAGCATTCTTAGATGCCGATGATTATTTTCTACCAAATCGCTTTGAAGCTGAAAGAGAGATTTTTATAAACAAACCGAATACTGATGGTGTTTATGGCGCTTTGGGGTTTCATTTTTATTCTGAGAAGGAAAAAAATAAATTTCCCGAGCTGCAAACCGGTAATCTTACAACAATGCCAGGTAAAGTATCACCTGGGGAATTATTTTTGTCTATTCTTTGGCTTCATCCAAATGTTAATGGTCATTTTTCAGTCGACACTCTTACAGTAAAAAGAAATATTTTTTTTGGAAAAACAGCTCTCTTCAATGATCTGGAGTTGCGTGAGGATACTGTATTCATTCTGCAACTTACTTTGAATTGTGTTATTGAACCGGGTATTTTGACCAGGCCGGTTGGTATGAGAGGTGTTCATGATAAAAATAGGACAACTAAAGATGGTGAGAATTCACAAAGCATGCTTTTGGTGTGGAAGTATATGTTTCAATGGTCAGTGAAGGCACACAAAAATAAATATATACAAAAGTTTTGTGAAGCAAATTGGGGAGCTGAAAAAATAAAGCACATTAAGCGGGTATCAGCTTTTAAGCTTTTTATTACTCAAAGCTTTTCAAACAAGTATTTTCTCATAATGAGTTCATGTTTCAATTCCTCCTGCCAAATTGTTTTTGGCAAACACCTGGCAGGATTGATCCTGTTTTTTAAAGTCAGGATACAGGCCCGGTTTTTTAAAAATAATTCTTTTATAAAAAACCACCGAAGCTTTTTGATTCAAAGAGACTGAGGCTGCTAACTACAATATTATTGAAGCCTATTCTTACTTTGGCTAATTAATAATAAAAAAACAATAAAAAGGGATCAATGAAAGTTAACAAAGGAAATTTTTATGTTACAACCTGCTGAGGATATTCATGTTTCTGTTATCGTTCCCTGTTATAATTATGCGCACTTTCTGGGAGAAGCGTTGGATAGTGTATTGGCTCAAACTTATTCTCAATGGGAATGTATCATTGTTAATGATGGCTCTCCTGATAATACAGAAGAAGTGGCTTTGCGGTATTGTGAAAAGGATGCAAGATTTAAATATCATTATAAGGAAAACGGCGGGCATTCCTCCGCAAGGAATTTGGGTATCAGACGTTCATCGGGTAAATATATTTTACCGCTGGATCCGGATGATAAAATAGCTGAATATTTTCTGGAAAAAGCAGTTATCGTTTTAGATAAAAGTTCATCTGTAAAAATTGCTTGCTTCCAGACACAATTATTTGGCGATCTAAGTCAAATAATTAAAATGCCTGCTTACGATCTGCGATCGCTGCTGATCGTAAATTACCTGGTTAATACCTGTATGTTTCGAAGGAGTGATTTTGAACAGACAAAAGGATATGATGAAACGATGCTGGGATTTGAAGATTGGAATTTATGGATTGACCTGTTAAAAAATGGGGGGGCTGTAGAAGAACTGCCTTTGACAGGATATCATTATCGAAAAAAAGAGGTTTCAGTCTTTAATACCTTTTTAAAAGATAGGAAACGTGTATACAGAGACCTGCTAAAATTATATATGAATCACATAGACATTTATGAAAAATATTTCCCCTCGCCTATTCAATTAATCCAGGAAAATCAAAAGATGAATAGGGTTATTAATGCTTACCAGCAGTCCAAAACATATAAATGGGGGTTGAAAATTCATAATATCAAAAATATTTTTTTGAAAAAGGATGAATAATCATTTACCGCCGCTTGTATCTGTTTTAATTCCTTGTTACAACGTTTCAGCATATGTTCGAAAAGCAGTTGATTCAATATTATCTCAGAGCTATACCAATCTTGAAATCTGGATCATTGACGATGCATCCTCTGATGATACTTTAGAAAAAATAAGGGCGTTTAAGGATGACAGAATAAGAGTAGTGTCATTTAAAGAGAATACCCAAAAGGTGGGTGCTGTAAATGAAGTTTTACAGAAAGTAAATGGTGAATATATTATCTTCCAGGATGCAGACGATTGGTCAGAACCGGAGAGGATAGAAAAGCAACTAAAAGAATTTTCGAAAGATCCTGCATTAGGTATTTGTTTTACAAACTATAAGTATGTGGGTGATAAGACCGGTTTGCCGGACAAAATATCATTAACCGACGAAGAGTTACGGGATGAGTTTTTGAATTATTCATATCAAAGGAAAAAAGGCATTTCTCCAACTGTCTGTGGTACGATGATGATATCAAAAGCTGCATTGGTAAAAACTGGCGGGTATCACCCTTATTTTGCAGGCAGGGTAGCCGAAGACATTCAGTGGATCTACAGGATATTGAAAGATTTTAAGGGAATTACCATTGATAGAGTCTTATATAATTATTATGCAAGAGAATGCTCATTAACCGGAATCTCCTCTTCAGGTGAAAATCCCAAATACAATTATTCTGTGCAATTGTTATCAAAAATTATTTATAAAGATGTTCATGAAGGAATTGATATACTAAATAGCGGAGACCCCTATGCGCTTAAGTTGTTGGAATTGGAAGCTTGTGAGGAGGCACTTGCTGAATCAAAAAAAGCACTAAATGAAACGCATAGAGTTTACCAACAAAGTATAAGTTATAAAATAGGAAGGTTTATTCTGCGACCCCTACAATTTCTGAAATTGATGAAATGACAATGGGTTTTTTTAAAACAAAATACAATGGATTGCGGCTTCGGGTGAGGTATTCTTCCATAGGAATATATTACCTGAAAAGTTCTGATATCAAAATTCCGAAACGGCTAAGGATAAACGGGAATCATAAAGAATTTAAATTTTTAGATAGTAAGCACCGCTTCTTTTCATACGAATTCCGGGAAATATGTATCAATGATTGTTACCACCTTAAAGAATTGAAAAACAAATTAAGATTTGTAAAAACAGTTCTTGATATTGGTGCCAACCAGGGGTTATTTACCATTGCAGCCAGGCAACAATTTCCTAAGGCTAAAATTTTTTGTTATGAACCCAATAAGGAACTTCAACGTGTGTTGGATCATAATTCAAAGCAATTAAAGGCTAACGTTTGGTATGAGGCGGTTACAAAGGAAGATTGTAAGGTTGAATTAGAGTTTGGAGAGACTGACCTGCAGAATACTACCAAAGTTTCTTCTAATGGAGAAATAGCAGGTACTGCTTTTAAAAAAGTGATAGAAAGGGCAGGCGGAAATATCGATTTATTAAAGTTGGACTGTGAAGGGGCAGAATGGGAATTGTTTGAAGATGAAGGTAGCTGGGATAATATCAGATCACTGACCATGGAATATCATCTTTGGGCCAGGGAAGGGAGCTCATTTGATGATATTAAAAGGATATTGCAAAAACTGCATTTTAAGATCCTTATTCATAACCCGCTTTCAGATTCTTTTGGAATAGTATCTGCAATTAAAATGAGCTAAGTATTTGAAAAAAAAAGTACTCATCATTGTTCCTTTTGAAAAAATTTACCCACCTACCAACGGGGGTATGCAAAGGTTTTTCCATATCATTCATCAGTTGGCAAAATACACTGAATTAACGCTCATTACAAAACAGGAAAGGGATGAATTTTTACGGGCAAAAAAGGATTACCCTGCTATTGAAAATATAACCGTTTTCAGTACAAAAGATACCCGAAGGCCAAAAGACATTTTTAATGTATTTCCGCAAAAACTTCAAAATGCTTTGCGATACCGGTGGTATAAAAAAAACATAAAAGGTCCCGCAGAAGGAAACTATCTTGACTATTACCCTGTTGTAAAAGACCTGCTTCAAAGAGAAAAATTCGATACGGTTGTTTTGGAAAGCCCTGCAACATTGAACGCCGTTAGCCTTATCAGGAAGTATGATAAAAAAGTACGGATCATTTTTGACGCACATAATGTAAATACCAATTTAGACGCCGCCTTTTTGGAGAAAAAAGAAATCAGTAAAGCAAGGTATATTAAAACCCGGAAAACGGAAAGTAGATTATATAAAATAGTGGATGGCCTGCTGGCATGCAGTAAAAAGGACAAGGATGATTTTGACAGGTTAAACAACGGAAAACTAACCATATCGATAATTCCTAACGGAGTTACAGTAAACGGTAAATTGTACGATGCAGGTGTAAGATCAGATAAACCGGACAACATACTTTTTTGTGCTTATTTAAGCACGAACCCAAATAGTGAGGGACTTTCCTGGTTTTACCATTCAATTTGGCCAATGGTAAGAAGAGCGTTTCCTCAATTGAAATTAGTGGTTCTAGGAAGTGGTAAGCTGCCTACGGGAATGAATGCATTATTACATGACCCAACATTGGATTTTACAGGAAGAGTGGAGGACGTAAAACCATATTATAACCAGTCTGCTATTTCCATAGTGCCTTTGAAAACAGGTAGCGGTACTCGTTTAAAAATACTGGAAGCAATGAGTTTTGGCTTACCGGTTGTTTCTACCTCCCAAGGTGCCGAAGGGATAGATTATACTGACGGGGTTAACATAATGATCGCCGACGAGGAGAAGTTATTTGCTGGGAGTATTATTGGCTTATTAAAAGCAAAAGAACAACGTCTGGTGCTTCAAAAAAATGCGCGGCAACTGGTGGAAAGTAAATATGACTGGAATATTATTGGCCAGGAATTAAGGCAATTTATAAATCAAGTTAATTGAGATTTCAGCTACAAAAAATTGCCCTGTAAAAATATGAGGAATCGGGAGTTTTCAAGTTTCTTTGGAATAGAAAATTCTTAACGAAGGGCTTTATTAGAAACAACTAGTCGAGCTAAATTAATTATTACAACCTGGAATCAACGATCAACGATATTTCAATTGTCGTTTTTGCGAACAGAAAGGATTTTTTTCTTACTAAATTATGTATAACGAGTATCCGGTTTTATTATCCGGATGTCCAAATCCTTCTTGTTAAAGACAAATTAAACGGAAACTTCAATACAAGGCGTTTAAGAAAAGTATATAATGTTAAAATACTAGATTTAGGTAAAAACTATTATGGTTGGGGAGCTGCAAAGCTTCATTTTCTGCTGAAAGAAAATTTGGTAAAGAAACGATATTTGTGTCTGGATTCTGATGTTATTTTTGTGGGCAAAGTATTAGAAAAAATACGAGAGACTAAAGGGGATTTTGTGTTTAATCCACATTATTTAACTCTGCCGTTTTCCGAGGAAGCAATAGACCTGTATCTTGATCCTGAAACAGTAAAAGAAAATTATCCGTCTTATGAATTTCCCGGATATTTTTTCAATTCAGGCCAAATGATAGTTACACCTGGCTTACTTAGAGAAAGTTTGCTAAGTAGGGTTTTTCAAACTAAGAGGTACCCTTATTATTTAAAAACATTTCGATGTGCTGATCAGCCCATTTTAAATATGGTGATGCCTGTTGTAAGGAAAGAGCAAAATATAGAAATAAATGTCTTGACATTCATGATTTTAAGCCCCCAGTTTTTTTTAAATAGCACCAATAATAACTTTGATAAATTTTTGGATGGCAAAACGGAGATCATGGTACATTATGCAGGCGATACCAGAGACTATAAACTTGATAAAATGAGAGGAAACCTACTGCTAAAAGGAATAAGAAAAGAATATCATTTAAAATTATCCCGTTTTCGCAGAACGCTTGATATTTTGCAGGATAAAATATATGCTAACAAAAGGATTAATAAAATTCTTTACCTGCGTAACAGGGCCTGGATCGAACTGATGAATACCATTAAATATTACAACTATTGATTTCGCTTCTTCTCCGCAGGTTTTATTATCCAAATAATTAAGGTAGCAGATGAAAATAGAGGAACCACCCTATATAAGTGTTTTAATGACTGCATTCAACCGTGAAAAATTTATAGCAGAAGCAATAGAGAGCGTACTGGCATCAAGTTATGAAAATTTTGAATTAATTATTGTAGATGATGCATCCTCAGACAGCACTGTTTCAATCGCACGGACATACGAAAAACTGGATAACCGGGTAAAAGTATATACGAATGAACTTAACCTGTCTCAATTCCCGAATCGCAATAAAGCAGCTTCACTTGCAATAGGGAAGTATGTTAAATATGTTGACTCTGACGATACCATTTTTCCATGGACGCTGGAATATTGCGTTGAAAAGATGGAAAGGTATCCCCTGGCCGGTATGGGAATTTTGTATTTAAAAAATAATATCAGGGATGAATACCTGGAGCCGAAGGATACCATACAAAAGAATTTTTTCGAAAGCCGTATTCTCCATATCGGACCTGCAGGAACGATTTTAAACAAGCAACTTTTTGAGCGGGCCGGTTTTTTCAATACTGACTATGGGGTTCCCTCTGATATGTATTTTAACCTAAAAATGGCTTCCCTTTACCCTACGGTTTTACTCAAAAAAGAATTCTTCTTTTATCGCGTACATGAAGGGCAAGAGTTTAATAACAGGTATAGTTATTTATGTTACAACTATAAATATCTTTCTGATGTTTTACACCTTCCCGGATTTCCCTTAAATGAAAAACAAAAGAAATTTATACTCCGAAAGGCAGAATTTTATTATGTAAAGGATCTGATCGTGTACCTGAAAAGTTCTAAAAATGTAAAGGAAACGATGGAGGCACTCTCTATTTCTGGCATGCGTTTTTTTAATGTATTGCGGGGGGGTATAAACCTGGTATTGATGAAATGTGGTCTTCAAAAATTTAGGCCTGTAGACCAATGAAATAAGATAGCAGAAGCAGGGAAGTTTAAATTGGAATGAGAACAAAACTTTATTAGTAACAAAAAAGATTAAATAAAAAATGATCCTGGGAAGAGGTCT
>JAUZOE010000047.1 GCA_030706605.1 Bacteroidota bacterium | reverse complement strand
TCCTTTTAGCAGATCATCCACTAAACAGAAAATTGCTATAATTTTATCTTCATTAAGCATCGGTAAAGATTTTTTAAGTGTCGTAACTCAAAATTATTCTTTATCGATGTCCTTTTTAATTAGCAACTTGGGTTAATTAGGAAAAATAGTCCTTGTTGCAAACAAGAAATAGATAGGGGGTGATTTCCCTTGATTGCCAGGAACAAAAAACATACGTCTGATGATAGATTTTAATCGCCGCAAATTTCTTAAAGCCACTACAGTGTTAATGGTAGCGCCCTTTATTCCCGCTTCGTTTGAAATCAGGAAGCATAAACCGCTGTTGTCATTTTCCACCCTTGGCTGTCCCGACTGGAGTTTTAAAAAGATTACCGAGTTTGCTGTGCAGCATAATTATACTGGCATCGAACTACGCGGCCTCCTTCGTGAGATGGATCTTACCAAATGTCCTGAATTCAGTACTCCGCAAAATATAGCGGCGACGCTGTCTTTAATGAAAGATAAAAACCTGGCTTTTGTTGACCTGGGCTCTTCAACAAAATTGAATATTGCCAATAGTATAGAAAGAAAGAAAAATTTGGATGAGGCGAAACGTTTTATAGAACTGGCCCAAAAGATACATTGCCCTTTTGTAAGGGTGTTTCCGAATGAACTGCCAAAAGACCAGGATAAGAATGCAACGATGGATCTTATTATAAAAGGATTACAGGAATTGGGAGATTATGCAAAAGGGAGTAACGTGAGCGTCCTGATGGAAACCCATGGTGACCTTGTGTGGACGAAAGACATTGAAACAATTATGCAGTCAGCTTTTAATGCGCACACAGGTCTTGTATGGGATGTAACCAATATGTGGTCCATTACCAAAGAACCTCCTATTGCTGTATATCAAAAACTAAAAAAATACATCCGGCATACACATATCAAAGACCTGGAGATGATAGATGGCAAAGAACATTATACCTTGCCGGGCGAGGGAGAGGTTCCAATATTTACTGCTGTTGATGCCATGAGAAATGGAGGTTATAAAGGATACTACAGTTTTGAATGGGAGAAATTATGGCATCCTGAAATTGCTGAACCTGAAATAGTATTGGCTGATTATTCCAAAGTGATGCTACAGCATTTTAATAAATAATCGATCCTATTTCCGGTGCAACATTTATTTTGATTAGCCTCAACATCAGTTTGCTAGTAAAGAAATGTTACCAGTCTGAAAATAAATGCAGGCAGCCAGCCCATCGTTTTCCTGAAACTTTCTGTATAAAAAAAGCCAAAGCCCACCGTTAGAGTAAATTATAATTTTGGGAAAGTAAAGCTTTCCCTCCTCCTTAGTTTTATCAGTTCTTATTTCATAAAGATTCATCCGTACTAACAAAAAGTTTATTGACCTACAGATTACGGTTTCATTACCAAATTGTTATCACCGTTGAATCTCCATCTGGTTAACAATTACTTAATCAATGTATTTGTATTTTTTAATACAATTTTGTTCCTGATAAAAATAATTATATAACATGAAACAATTATTACACAGTCTAAGAGGGAATTCGGGGGGCGGTCATAATAAATATAAAAAGTGCAGAACTTAAACCGGAACACATTAACAGGAAGTTACAGAATTGTACCAGGAAATATAATTGCCAATACAACAACTGTTAAAATAATCTTCCTCTTTGATCAACTGGAAATAATTTATATTTGGTTAATAAAAAATTGCTATGAGTCAAATTGACAAAACTGTCGTTGATGACGGGTTACTGCTTCAACTTATTGAGGAAGGCAATAATCAGGCTTTTAATGTTTTATTTGAAAAATATTGGGAAAAAGCATACTCAGAGGCATATAAACGATTAAAAAATCAGGACAATGCCAAAGATATAGTGCAGGAAATATTTGCTCATATTTGGATTAACAGGCAGACATTAAAGATAAAAAATTTGCCTGCATATTTGCATGTTTCTATTCGCAATAAGGTGATTAATTATCTTGCTAAACAAAAACCTATCCACCCATTTTTTGATAAGCTGGATAATATTCCTGAAAAAAATTCTTTTGCTGATGCAGATTTGCTTTGGAAAGAATTTTTTAATTCTTATGAAACGCTATTGAATTCTCTTCCTGCAAAAAGACAAATTATTTTTCGATTGCGTTACCAGGAAGACTTATCCACAAAAGAAATTTCAAAACAATTGGGGGTAACCAAAAAGACGGTTCAAAACCAACTTGGTAAGGCAATAAATACCTTAAAAGTTACCCTGTTACGGATTCTTATAATTGGCTTAATCTTATATTTCAAATTGCATTTATAGGACATTTGAATCTTTATAATATTGTCACTATTTACTCCAGGTTTTTATTACAAAATATCACCCAATGGTGTTCAGACTAATTATTTAGGCTCTTTTTTTATTTTTTTACATAAAAAAAATCAGAGTGGGACTTTTCGCTTTTTTTAGGTCATAGTATAAAAGCAATTCACTTCAACTAGATAAATGGACAAAAATTATTTTATAAAATTGTTGCATAAATACCAACAAATGGATTTGACAAAGGAAGAGCAACAATTCCTGGAAAGCTATTACGACTTGTTTCAAAATGAACCTGGCATTTTAGACATATTAAGCATCGAAGAGAAGAACGAACTTAGAAATGAGATAAGAGCAAATATTGAAAAAAGTATTTTGGACGAAGAACCTTCTGTCTCTAAAATAAGATTTATCAATAGAAGATATATAAAGACCGCAATAGCTGCAGCTATTTTGACAGGTATTGTTTTTAGCCTGCTCTTTTTTTATCATTCGGGCACTAAGGTTACAAATACTGAATTTGTTGCCGCTAAACCACTTGAAGGAAAATCAAAGCTGCAGGAAAATAAGATGATAGTGGCTCATCAAAAAGAAAACCGCGTTATTTTTCTTCCTGATGGAAGTAAAGTTATTTTGAGTCCTGGCAGTAAACTCAACTATCCCTCTTCTTTTGATGGAATGGGAAAACGTGAAGTATTCCTGAATGGCCAGGCTTTTTTTGATATTAAGCATAATGCATCCAGGCTTTTCATTGTGCATACCGGAAAACTGGAAACTATTGTATTAGGCACCGCTTTTAATATAAAAGCCATACGTGGTGAAAAAGAAATTACCGTGACCGTGACGAGAGGTAAAGTGAAGGTAAAAGATCAGCTTAAAATACTGGGCACTATTACTCCCAATCAGCAAATAACTTATAATAAAGAAAAAGCTACTTCAGTAATGAAAATTGTTGACGCCAATAGTTTTTTGGATTGGCAAAATCAGGATTTATTCATTGATAATCTCACCTTATCGGAAGCAGCGAAAATACTTGAAGATCAATTTAAAATAAAAATAATAATAAAGGATTCGTCAATCAGGGAACAACGTTTCACAGCAACTTTTCCAAAGGACGAAAAACTTGAGCAGGCCCTGAAAAGCATAAGCATTTTTAATGGAGTAACTTATACATATAATAATGATAAATCTGAAGTGATAATCAATAACCAAAAACCTAAATTATGATTTCTGAATATGATCTTCTAAAAAGTAATTTATACAAAATAAATCCGGGAAGAGGTTTTCCTTAAGAAAAAAAACCTCTGAAATAAATTTCAGAGGAATGTTGCTATGTTTCGACTGCCATCGGGACATAACGTGTTTTAAATTTTACCTGCTAATGCAGGATCCTTAATTAACTTAAAACGAATCAAAATTATGAATCTTTACTTAATTTCTGAAGAATTTCAGAAACTTAACAAATTACTGCCTAAGCAAAAGCCAGTAATTAACAAATCAATTATAAAAAATCTCATGCGTATTGGAATTGTAACAATTACTATACTCATTATTACCTCTCTCCAATTGCTGCTAGCCTCTCCCCTGAGAGGCCAGCCTATTGGTAAAGTTGAGATTAGGATAGGGCTCAACAACGAAACTCTTGTTCAGGCATTTCAAAAAATTGAAGAGCGAAGTCCCTTTCATTTCATGTATAGGGATGAGGAAGTAAAAAATATCCGAAATTTAAATTTACCTTCTGATACAAAAAGCGTTGAAGAAATTCTAAAAATAATTTTATCCAGGACATCCCTGACCTATCGCCAGGTTAATAATCAAATTTTGATATTGCCTTCAAAGAAATTGGTTTCTAATTCGGATTTTAAAAGTTTTACCCCTATTCCTATAACTGGAATTAAAGTTACTTACACACCGGAAGCTAAAGTAATACACGGAAAAGTGACCGACACAAAAGGGGAACCTTTGGTAGGAGTAAGTATTACTCTTAAAGGATCTGAAATTGGAACTTCAAGTGATAAATTGGGAAATTACAAAATTACTGTCCCTGATGGCGGGGTTTTAGTATTTACTTATGTTGGATATACAAAGAAAGAAGTACAAGTTATTGGAAGTTCGGAAATAAATGTGGTAATGGAGGAAAGTGCTTCCTCTTTAAATGAAGTTGTGGTAACTGCATTGGGTATTGTTCAGAAAAAAGTTGCCTTGGGTTATGCAACGCAGCAAGTGAAAGGGGCAACACTGAATGAGGCACGCGATAACAATTTTGTTAATTCCTTATCTGGCAGAGTAGCGGGTGTAAATATCATTTCAGGAAATGGGGTAGGAAGTAGTGCACGTATTACTATTCGCGGGGAATCTTCGCTGAATTATTTTAAAAACCAGCCACTGGTTATTGTAGATGGTGTACCCGTATCCAATGATGCTGTTTCCAATGGTGGAGGTAACAGCCCTGATTTTGGTAGTTCAATTGACGAATTGAATCCTGCAGATATTGAATCCGTAAACGTGCTGAAAGGTGCTGCAGCTTCTGCCTTGTATGGATCAAGAGCCGCCAACGGCGCATTGGTTATTACGACAAAATCCGGTAAAGGAGTTAAAGGTATGGGAGTTAGTTTTACCAGCGGCTATACCTGGGAAAATCCATTGCGTTTGCCTAAGTTCCAAAATTCATTCGGTGGAGGAACTGATGGCCAATACAAAGGATCAAATTTCGGTTATAGTAATAATGGTTTGTATCCTAATGGTATTAATGAAGATTGGGATGAAAGCTGGGGTCCTGCTCTTAATGGACAATTGATTACCCAATTTGATTCTCCTACCTCAAACGGTTTCCGGGGTGCTGATGTTAATCTTCCTAACAGGGGAGATATTATTCCCACACCTTTTATTCCACATCCCAATAATATGAAAGACTTTTTTGTGACGGGACATACGCGCTTTAATTCTGTCGCACTTTCAGGAAGTAATAATGTGGCTAACTATCGTTTCTCTTATACGAATAATGAGGAATTGGGAATTGTGCCTAACAATAACCTGACCCGCAATACTTATAATCTGAATGCAGGCTTTAAATTATCAGACAGATTAACTGCCCAGACCGTGGCCAATTATACAAATACGAACAGTATCAGCCGTCCCGACCTCGGATATGGCCATGGAACTATTATGTATGAATATGTATGGTTTGACAGGAACGTTGATCTCAATAGTCTTCGGAATTACTGGCAGCCAGGCCTCGAGGGCCTTCAACAGTTCTCGCAGGATTATGGCAATGGTCATGATAATCCTTTCTTTTATGCTTATGAAAATACCAGTGGACAAAACAAAGATCAAGTGTATGGAAACATTAAATTAAACTACAAGATATCGGATAATCTCTCACTCATGGGGCGTGCGGGAACAGATTATTTTAATGATTTCAGACCCCGGAGAGAAGCAATGAGTAGTTCTAATGCACCACAAGGCTTCTACCAGGAAACCACGTTAAACTACCAGGAGAGCAATTATGATTTCCTTCTTAATTATAAAAAAAATATAAACGAATTTCATTTTGATGTATCGGCGGGGGGTAATATTATGGAGCGGAGGCGAGGAAGCCGTCAGGCTACGGCTGGGCAACTGGTAATACCAGGTATATACAGCCTGAATAACAGTAACGTACCTGTACAGACTTCAACTTACGATGAAAAACGTAGAACCAATAGCTTGTATGCATTTTTACAGGCAGATTACCAGGGTAAAATATATGTGAATGCAACGGGACGTAATGACTGGTCAAGTACCTTACCTGCTTCCAATAATTCATACTTTTATCCGTCTGTAAATACAAGTATACTTTTTAATAGGATATTTACTATGTCTCCCAAAATAGACCTTCTGAAATTAAGAATGGCTTATGCGGAGGCTGGTAATGATGCTGACCCTTATTCGATTCTTACACCTTATAATTACCAGCCATTATGGAATGGGATTCCCTCACTGGCTGAAAGTTCACAGTTGAATAATCAGAATCTGAAACCGGAAAAGAGTAGTACTACTGAAATTGGCGCAGAAGTTTCTGCTTTTCAGGGAAGACTCGGCCTGGATGTAACTTTATATAACACCAGTTCGAAAAACCAGATTCTCTCATTACCAACACCCATTTCTTCAGGATATAACAGCAGGGTGATTAATGCTGGTGAAATATCCAACAAAGGCATTGAGGTTCAATTAACCGCCGTACCACTTCGTTTAAAAAATGGTTTCGAGTGGAATATGATGATCAATTTTGCCCGGAATGTAAGTAAAGTGGTATCACTCGCTCCAGGAGTAGATAGAATTGTACAGGAGGCTCCAGGCGAAGATGCTTCTATCGAAGCACGTGTAGGAGAAAGGATGGGAGCTCTTTATGGACCTGGATTTCAACGTGTACCTGATGGGCCATTAAAAGGTATGCCCATTATAGGAAGTAATGGCAGGGCGAAGATTACACCCACTTCTATTTACCTGGGTAATATTAATCCGGACTGGACTGCAGGAATTACAAACCGCTTTTCTTTTAAGGGTGTTTACCTTGAAAGCCTATTTGATATAAACCAGGGAGGGGTAATGGTTTCACGCTTTATTAATAAAGCTACAGGCGCTGGCCAGCTTATTGAAACAGCAGGGGCACGGCTAAAACATGCACCAGGAGACGTGTATAATACTGATTACTACAGGGACGGTGGAGTTTTGCAACCTGATGGCTCTTATGCCAGAAATCTGCAGATATTTGACGGCTCTTATAGCAAAGGGTTAAATGGAACCGGCCCACGCGATTTTTATAAACGTTATTATGATCATAATTCTGAGCAGCAATTGGTAGACCGTTCCTTCGTAAAATTGCGGGAAGTGAAGATTGGTTACAATTTCCCAAAAAAGATGTATTCGCATATTCCAATACAGAATATCTCTTTCTCCCTTGTTGGGCGTAACTTATTTCTTTGGACCAAAAATGATCAAATTGATCCGGAAACCGGAGCTTCCACAGGGCAAGGCCTTGTTGGTGGTTTCGAAAATCTTAGTTTACCAACAACGAGAAGTTTTGGTGCTAATCTGAATGTTAATTTCTAACTAATTAATTATACCAATAATGAACTCAAAACTATTTATCCGAAGCGCGGCTTTTGCGCTATTGGTTTTCACGGGATGTACAAAGAATTTTGATACTTTAAATGAAAATCCCAACAGTCCGCAGCAAGTAAAAAACGAGCAGTTTTTACTTCCGGCAATCATTATAACTTCTGTTCGTAATTATTCTTACCAGGCCCAGTTTGGAGGAAGTGTAGTGAGCGACTACTATGCAAATCAATATACCAGTGGATTTGATGATCATTGGACAGCCAGCCAGACTGAAGGAGGATTCCTTTGGAATTTTTTCAATCAACTAAAAGATGTAGAAAACCTACGTGTGTTAAGTCATGAAAAGGGTGATAAAAACAATGAAGGTGTATCTCTCGTATTATGGTCATGGATGTTCCAGGTCATGACCGATAATTTTGGAGATATGCCCTATAGTGAGGCAGTTCAAGGCAAAATAGCAGGTAATTTTGCACCAGTGTATACTAAGCAGGAAGATATTTATTATAGTCTGATGGATTCGCTGAAAGTGGCTAATACTTTACTTTCTACGGGAACGGACCCCATCAATTCTGACATACTTATGGGAGGCAGTGCAATGCGTTGGCGGGAATTTGCTAACGGGCTTCGTCTAAGGCTATTATTGCGTATGTCAGGTGTGACCGGTGCAAAAATTGACGTAGGAACAGAAATGAATAACATTGTAAGTGATCCTGCAACCTATCCACTTTTTGCTTCTAATAACGACCAGGCGGCTTTAGAATTTACAGATGAACTAAATAATGAATTCCCTGCATATCATAATCCCCCGATAGGCGATTATCATTTGAGTACAACTTTTGAGACTAACCTAAAGGACCTGAATGATCCGCGTATTGCTTTTTTTGCTATGCCTACACCGGCCAGTTATGGAACTGGTAGTCCTTTGTATGCGGGTGTCCCCAATTGTATTGGTACTAGTGAGTCCACTTATAACGGAGGTTCCAATAACCAATCTCAGGAATCTCCTATTTTGATGCCTTATCTTGGATACCCTAATTATGCTTCAAAAACTGCTGCGCAAGGTTTGTTACTCACTTATTCTGAAGTACAATTTATATTAGCAGAAGCAAAAGAACGAGGATTGATTTCAGCTGGTGATGATGCAGCAACCTATTATATGAATGGTATCACTGCACAGTTTGCTTATGATGAAAGCAGGTTAGACGTACTGAACCAGGGTATTCCATCAAGTGATCATAACTTTGCCAAGTCTTCCGATATTATTCCTGATCCTTCATATTTTACTCAGCCAGGCGTAGCTTACACGGGTACTACTGACGAGAAACTTTATAAAATCAGGATACAAAAATGGTTCTCATTATTTTATAATGGCTTTGAAGGCTGGTCTGAATGGAGAAGAACAGGTGTTCCAAAAGAAACTCAGATCGGGCCTTCCAGCGCAATCAGTGCATGGCCCCGTCGCACGCGCTACCCGCTTTCTGAACAAACGGTAAATACAGCAAATTATAATGCAGCACTTCAGGCACAGGGCCCTGATGATCTGCTGACGAAGGTGTGGTGGAATAAATAATTCTATAAAATTCTGAAACCGGAGAATATTTCAAAACAGAAATTCTCCGGTTTTTTTATTTTTCTTTACTCCTTCATTTTATGGTTATAGTGTTCGTAGGAATCAATTATTTCTTGCAAATTAACCATCCATAATGAAGCAGTTTCATATGGAACAATTAAGAAATTTTTTATACATATAAAAAAGAAACATCATCATGAGAAATATTTTTATCTTGCTCTTTACCCTAATCTCCTTTATAACAGGTTGCAATACTTCTTCGCCTAATCAATCTCTTTCAGAAATAAAGCATATTATAGTCATTGGCGTGGATGGGATGAGCCCGGACGGAATTCGAAATGCCGCCACACCAATTATGCATCAAATGATAAAAGAGGGAGCGGTAAAATGGAATGTGCGTACCGTGCTTCCCTCAAGCAGTTCTCCTAACTGGGCTTCTATGATATCAGGAGCAGGCACCGAACAGCATGGCGTTACTGATAATGACTGGGAAAGGGATGACCACTCCTTACCCCCTGTTATTATGGATGATGATGGTATATTCCCAACCATTTTTGAAGTGATTCATAAAAATAAACCTGACGCAAATATCGGGGCAGTTTATAATTGGGAGGGGTTTGGAAGGTTATTTGAAAAGAGTGCCGTAAATTATGATACCACCGCTTCAAATGTTGATAGTACTATTCTCCTGGCATCTGGTTATATTGAAAAAGAAAAGCCTTTATTTTGTTTTATTCAAATGGACAATGTGGATGCAGCAGGCCACGCCTATGGACATGGCTCTGAAGAGTATTATCATGCCGTTTCCAAAGCAGATAGCTTGATCGGTTCCATTCTGAAAAGTATCCGAAAAGCAGGAATCGATAAAAACACACTTGTGATTGTTACTGCAGACCATGGTGGTAAGGGTTACGGCCACGGCGGGGCCACTCCGGAAGAGGCAGAAATTGCTATGATTTTTAATGGGAAAGATGTAAAAGAAGGATATTCTATAGAGCAACCGGTTTACACTTATGATTTGGCAGCTACTATCGCCTTTTGTCTTGGCATTGAGCCTCCTTATGCATGGACAGGCAGACCCGTAAAAAGTGCCTTCGATGGCTTTCCAGAACCTGCAAATATTTGGAAAGGGAAAAAGCTCATAGCTGCTCCTCTTATTTTTCCAAAACCTGATCTCTATGCTGAGGCCGGCGGATTATATATTGATACTCCTGCTGTTGTAAAAATGGAGCCGATTGCTGACAAAAGTATTATTAAATATACCCTGGATGGCTCGGAGCCCGATTCAAACTCTATGGTATATAATACGCCCTTCACCCTTGACACTACTGCTGTTGTTAAGGCTAAATCTTTTGACAAAAACGGCAATGAAAGTCTTACTTCAAAAGCATTTTTCAGGGTGTTAAAATCAAATATCCAAATGGGCCTGCATACTTCCTTCTACCGTGGGGGAAACTGGAAATCAATACCGGATTTTAGCAGGCTTACACCATTTAAAAGTTGGATTTCACCTGAATTCCAATTAAATAGGGAACAAATATTACCTTTATTAAATTCGGATATTTTCGGTGTAGCATTTGAAGGATATATAGAGATCGATAATGCGGGAAGATATACATTCTATACTAGTTCCGATGATGGTAGTAATCTTTATATCGATGGCAAAAAAGTTGTGGACAATGACGGCTCTCATGGTGTAATTGGAAAATCAGGAGATATAGACCTTAAGGCAGGAAGGCATATTATTCGAATAGATTATTTCAATTCCTTGGGGGGATTTTGGTTAGATGCTTTCTATAAAGGTCCTGGAGTACCCCGCGAGATTATTCCTGCAAATAAATTATTCCTTAAAAGCCGATAGGAAAATAATTTTAAATTATAAATAACATGAAAAAATAAATCGAACATTATTATTATGGACACAAGAAGAGAGTTTATTAAAAAAGCTTCATTTTTAGCAGGTGGAGCAGGTATTTGGGGCAGTTTGCCAGCATCTATTAAAAAAGCAATTGCCATTAACCCTAACCCCGGAACCACCTTTGAAGATGCGGAACATGTTGTTTTCCTGATGCAGGAAAACCGTTCTTTTGATCATTGCTTCGGCACCCTGCAAGGTGTGAGGGGGTTTAATGATCCTCGTTTTATTTCCTTACCAACCGGTGATCCTGTTTGGTTGCAAAGTAATAAAGCTGCACAAAAGTTTGTTCCATTTCACTTAAATATGAAGGACACCCAGGCCACCTGGATGGGAGGACTCCCGCATTCATGGGATAACCAGGTAGATGCCCTCAATAATGGAAAACACGATGGCTGGCTGGAGGCAAAACGCCCCGATAAGGAGTACGAAGGTATGCCTTTGACAATGGGGTACTACAAGAGGGAAGACATTCCTTTTTACTATGCCCTGGCTGATGCATTTACTGTTTGTGATCAGCATTTTTGTGCTTCATTAACCGGAACTACCTGCAACAGGACATTTTTCTGGTCGGGAAAGAACCGTGAAAAGCCCGGAGAACAGGCCAACGTACTTAACTCAGATACTTATTATAACAGGGAAGCGCATTGGAAAACTTTTCCGGAAAGATTAGAAGAGAATGGTATTCCATGGCGGGTATACCAAAATGAAATAAGCCTCCAGACTGAACTGGCAGGAGAGAATGAAGACCTGTTATCTAATTTTACAGATAATAACCTGGAATGGTTTAGTGCATACAATGTACGGTTCCATAAAGCTCATTATGATTTTTTAATTAAAAGAATAGCTGAGCTCCCTGCAGAAATTGATGAATTGCACGAAGCCCTTAAGAAGGCTGAAAAAAAGGATGCAGAAAAAATTGAGAAAGAATGGAAACTAAAAAAAGATCAACTGGTCAGTTTCAAAGAAGAAACAATTACCTGGAGTCCTGAAAATTTCGAAAAGCTGTCTGATTTTGAAAAAAATATTCATAACAAAGCCTTTACTACCAATGTCAATGATTCTGATTATCACCAATCAGCGCTTTTTTCTTATGAAGATGACGGCGTAGAACGTAGCCTCCTGTTGCCCAAAGGTGATATTCTGCACCAATTCAGGGAAGATGTGGATAATGGGAAATTGCCGACTGTTTCGTGGTTAGTGGCGCCGCAATATTTCTCAGATCACCCAAGTGCTCCCTGGTTAGGTGCCTGGTATGTTTCCGAGGTATTGGATATTTTGACTAAAAACCCGGAGGTTTGGAAAAAAACAATTTTCATTTTAAACTATGATGAAAACGATGGTTACTTCGATCATATTCCTCCTTTTACAGCTCCTAAACCCAATGACCCACATAGTGGAAAAGTATCTGAAGGTATTGATACTTCTGATGAATATGTAACTATGGAAGAAGAATTAAGACGAAACAATTTTGATATAGAAGATGTCCGTGAAAATTCGATTGGTTTAGGTTTCAGGGTTCCTTTGGTGATTGCCTCCCCATGGACACGGGGTGGATGGGTCAATTCCCAGGTGTGTGATATTACTTCAACACTTCAGTTCCTGGAAAAATTTCTAACAAAGAAAACCGGCAAAGAAATTAAAGAAACCAATATCAGTGATTGGCGGCGTTTGGTTTCCGGCGATCTTACTTCGGCTTTCAGGCCTTATAACGGTGAAAAAATTAAATTGCCCGAATTTGTAAAACGTGATCCTTTTGTAGAAAAAATCTACAATGCAAAATTTAAAAAGCTTCCTTCAGACTACGAAGCATTAAGTCCGGCTAAAGCAGCAGGTATAAAAAAAGATCCGTTGAACTCGCCGTTATTACCCAAACAGGAAGCTGGCACCAGGGATTCATGTGCGCTGCCTTATCAATTAGAGGCTGAAGGTCAGTTAAGTGAAGATAAAAAAACATTTGATATCCATCTTGCTGCTGGTAATGAATTGTTTGGCGCTCAATCTTCGGGATCTCCTTTTTACGTATATGCCCCGGGGAAATATGCGGTATATGATGTAAACAATCGTAAAAATGGTTTTGAAAACGTGAAAGTATGGAACTATGCAGTGAGAGCAGGTGACCAGTTAAAAAACCAATGGCCGTTAGAAGATTTTGAAAACGATCAGTATCATTTAAGAGTATATGGTCCCAATGGTTTTTTCAGAGAATTTGCCGGAAGTAAAAACGACCCTGAAATAACTATTACGCTTGGCTATGAGCCAGTGAAAGGAGCTTCAACCAAACTTAGTGGTAATGTTTTTCTTTCACTCAGGAATATGAATAAAAATGAAGCCTATATACTTGATATCGCTGACCTGAGTTATAAAAAAGGAGTACGGACTGTTGTTTTGAGAAAAGGCTCATCAATAGTAATTGAATCATTTAATCTTTCGGATAGTCATAACTGGTATGATCTTTCTGTAAAAGTAAGAGGCAATAATATATTTGAAAAAAGATATGCAGGCCGTGTAGAAACGGGTCAGAATAGTAGAACTGATCCGGCAATGGGCAAGGTATAGAGTTTTTTGTCGGATGACTCTTTTTTTTATCGGAGCCACTAGCTATTGCGTTTGACAGGTATCATTCTTCAGGATTTCTGAAGGAAGGATACAAGCCCTCCTAATGGAGTAGAGGGCCTATATCTTTTATCAAGGTTACCCCTTACATCAATACCTCTTCAATTATTTTCTTTATTTTACACCCGCGATTATAAACCCATTTGATATGATCTTATCTTTTGCCCTCAATTATTCTAAACATTATTTTATGAAGCAGCTTGTTTTTATTTTTCTGAGTTTTTTATTCATTACACACAATATTTCGGCGCAGCAATACTCCGTTAGTTCGCCCAACGGGCATTTGAAGGTGTTTATCAGCAAGGATAATTCTTTGCATTTTACTTTGCAAAAAGATGGGAAAACAATCATTCCATCTGTGGAAGCCGCCATGATGGCCGAAAGCGAAGCCATTCCCGGGATAAAAGATAAAGTTCGCAAAGCAATAAAACAAAGTGTGAACACGAACATCCAACCAGTGATAGCCATTAAAAATTCAACTATTCCTGACAAGTATAATGAACTAAACTTACAGTTTAAAAATCATTACAGCGTGGTATTTCGTGCCTATAATGATGCAGTGGCTTATCGTTTTGAAACCAATTATCCTGACAGCATAACAATTACGGATGAACGCTGCAATATTTCCTTTCCTCAAAATACAACTGCATGGTTTGCCTATAATGACCGGTGGATGAACAGCTACGAACATATTTATAAAAAACAACCTTTAGATAGCCTGGGAAAAGATAAGACTGCCCAGTTGCCTTTGCTCTTAGACCTGGGGCAGGAGGGTAAAGTATTAATTACGGAAAGTGACCTGTACGATTACCCTGGCTTGTATTTTACAGGGGATAATACCAATACATTGCAATCAGTTTTTCCGCCCGCTGTAAAATCAGAAGTGGAAAATATCCGGGGCAGTGGAAGCTGGGATCGTACTTTTCGCCCGGCAGAATTATATGATTATATCGCCCGTACCAATGGAGCACGCACTTTTCCATGGCGCATTTTTGCAGTAGCGGATCGGGATGACCAGTTATTGAATAATGAAATTGTTTACAAATTAGCAGCACCATCACGCATTAAAGATGCTGACTGGATAAAACCGGGACAGGTAGCCTGGGATTGGTGGAACGACTGGAACATTACCGGTGTGGATTTCCATGCAGGTGTGAATACACAAACCTATAAATACTATATTGATTTTGCATCCCGCAATCATATTCCTTATATCATCATGGACGAGGGCTGGTACCAACTGGGTAATATGACCGAACGGGTAACGGACGTAGATGTAAAGGCCATTGCAGATTATGGAAAACAAAAAGGCGTAGGCGTAATACTCTGGTGTGTATGGCGCACCCTGGACAACCAGATGCAGGAAGCCATGGACCTTTTTGAGCAATGGGGTATTAAAGGGATTAAAGTAGATTTTATGGATCGCGATGACCAGTCAGTGGTCAATTTTTATTGGCGGTGCGCCGAGGCGGCAGCCCGGCATTATTTAACAGTCGATTATCATGGAGCTCACAAACCTGCAGGCCTAATGCGTACCTACCCCAATGTGGTTAATTTTGAAGGTGTGCCCGGCCTGGAACAGGATAAATGGACCGATCAATTAGCAACGCCATGGATGGCCGTTACCTTACCTTACACCCGGATGTTTGCAGGCCCTATGGATTACACGCCGGGTGCTATGCGTAATGCACAGCAAAAAGATTTCAGACCTATAAATGATAACCCGATGAGCCTGGGTACCCGTTGCCAGCAACTGGCTATGTACGTGGTATTTGATGCGCCGCTGCAAATGCTGGCTGACAATCCTATTGCCTACGAAAAAGAAAAGGACTGCCTTGATTTTATCACCAGTGTACCCACCACCTGGGATGAAACCATTCCGTTGGATGGAAAAGTAGGGGAATATGTAGCCACAGCGCGAAGAAAAGGGAACGACTATTTTGCCGCCGCCATGACCAACTGGACTGCCCGTAATATTACCATTGATTTTTCTTTTTTGCCGGAAGGTACTTTTCATATGGTCCAGTTCCGGGATGGGGTAAACGCTGAAAGGAACGGTACCGATTATAAAAAGGTAGAAAGAACCATCACCCGCAATGATAAGCTGACGGTTCACCTGGCACCCGGAGGTGGATGGGCTGCGAGGATTTATCCATAAAACAGCAGAACTAAAATGTCATCTATTCCATCCTAACACATGACTTAAAATACGTAGTTAAATAATTATATACTAATACCTGGAGGCTATACTCATTATGTATTTAAACATTTTCTGGTCAGCAACTGCCCTGCTGGTTTTAAATCGAGTGTTATATTTTTCTTCTTAAAAATCTGAAAAAGGGTTATTTTCGCTCGGTTGAAAAAGATAGCCGCCATATTATTCTTAGCTATTTACCTGTTCTCTACAACGGAGGCTATTCAATTGCTTAAACTACCAGTAATTTTCGAACATTATAAAGAACATAAGAATAAGGATCATTCAATAACGTTTCTCAAATTTCTTGACATTCACTATATGCATGGAAGCCCACAAGATGCTGACCGAGACAGGGATATGCAGTTGCCTTTTAAAACTTCCAACGAATGTATTTTCACTTTATCGGTTCCGTTTATTCCTTTCTACACCACAGCGGTAATTATTCAGCAACCGGCAACTATTCAGAAAAAGAACCCTTTCGGGGCATGTAACCATGCTATTCTTCCCTCTTATTATTCCAAAATCTGGCAACCTCCCAGGTCCTGTTAATTTTTTAGTTCCTCTTTCATGAAGTCATTCCACTTCATGAGTTTCTGCTTTTGGATATTTCCACAAAGCAATTATTTCATTTTAATAACCAATAAATTAAATTATGCTGAATGCAATAATTGGGTTTGCTATAAGAAACAAACTCCTTGTTGGCCTGTTTATAATCAGCCTGATAGGATATGGCAGTTACCAGTTTACAAAACTCCCTATAGATGCTGTACCGGATATAACTAACAACCAGGTACAGGTTATTACCATTGCTCCTTCATTTGGTGCTACTGATATTGAACGCCTGGTTACTTTTCCCATTGAACAGGTAAATAATAATATTCCCGGTTTAAAAGAGATCAGGAGCTTTTCCAGGTTTGGGCTTTCGCTGGTAACAATCGTTTTTGATGATGCCACAGATGTTTACTGGGCAAGGCAACAGGTAGCAGAGCGATTGCAAATGGTGCAGTCAGAAATACCTGCCGGGATCGGCACCCCGGTACTGGGGCCGGTAAGTACCGGGCTTGGCGAAATATATCAATACGTGGTAAGACCCAAAAAAGGGTATGAAAATAAATACAATGAAACAGAGCTCAGAACTATCCAGGACTGGATTGTCCGCAGACAGTTATTAGGAGTAAAAGGAGTAGCGGAGGTAAGCAGTTTCGGAGGTAAACTGAAACAATATTCCATCGAAATAAACCCTGCTAAATTACTCTCACACAACATTACTATTTCTGATGTATTTAAAGCGCTGGAAAATAATAATCAGAATACAGGAGGTGCTTATATAGAAAAAGGCCCCACGGTATTATACATTCGCTCTGAAGGTTTACTTGGAAGTATAGACGATATTAATAATATTTCCATTAAAAATACCAAAGGGGGCACCCCGTTGTATATAAGGGATGTAGCCGATGTAAAAATTGGTAATGCTACCAGGTATGGCGCTATGTGTTATAATGACGAGGGAGAAGTTTCCGGAGCAATAGTGATGATGCTAAAAGGTGCTAACAGTAACGAAGTTATTAAAAATGTGAAAGAACGCATTAAGCAAATTCAAAAAACACTGCCGGAAGGTGTGGTTATAGAGCCCTTTTTAGATCGTACAAAAATGGTGAATAATGCTATAGGCACAGTAGAAAAGAACCTGATGGAAGGCGCTTTGATCGTTGTTTTTGTATTAGTCTTATTCCTGGGCAATTTCAGGGCGGGTTTGCTGGTAGCGTCAGTTATTCCCCTGGCCATGTTGTTTGCTGTAATTATGATGAATCTCTTTGGGGTTAGTGGAAACCTGATGAGCCTTGGCGCTTTGGATTTTGGGTTAATAGTAGATGGTGCTGTAATAATTGTTGAAGCGGTCATGCATCGCCTGGGCCATAGCAAACATTTTGTACACACTAACCGGCTTACACCACAGGAAATGGATAAGGAGGTAAACCAATCAGCAAGCAAGATGATGAACAGTGCTGTATTCGGCCAAATCATCATCCTTGTTGTTTACTTACCCATCTTCACTTTAGAGGGAATAGAAGGTAAAATGTTTAAGCCAATGGCACAAACAGTTGCTTTTGCCTTATTGGGTGCTTTTCTTCTTTCACTCACTTATATTCCTATGATGAGTGCTCTTTTCCTGAGTAAAAAAATTAAACACCAACCCAACTTTTCAGATAAGCTAATGGGTAAAGTGGAGAGGGTTTATCAAACGGCTTTGAACAGGGTAATCGGTTTCCCAAAAACCGTTTTATTATTGGTAATCGCCCTGTTTTTCTTTTCCATTTATTTATTAGCCACATTGGGAGGCGAATTTATCCCTTCTCTGGAGGAAGGTGATTTTGCTGTAGATACAAGAGTATTAACCGGCAGTAGCCTTGAAACAACCATTGCAAGTACCCAACAGGCTGCGCATATCTTATTGCGCGATTTTCCCGAAGTAGAAAAGGTAGTTACCAAAATAGGCAGTGGGGAGGTTCCCACTGATCCAATGCCAATGGATGCCAGTGATATGATGGTCATATTAAAGCCGAAAGCAGAATGGACTTCTGCCAAAACATTTAATGAACTCAGTGAGAAAATGGGTATGGCTTTAAAAGCCGTTCCTGGTATCACGGCAGGTTTTCAATATCCTGTTCAGATGCGCTTTAATGAATTGATGACGGGTGCCCGGCAGGATGTGGTATGTAAAATATTTGGAGAGAATCTTGACACACTTGCTTTCTATGCAAAAAAACTGGGTGATATCATCAATAGTGTTGACGGAGCCAAAAATTTGTATGTGGAAGCCATATCCGGCATGCCCCAGATCATCATCAATTACAATAGGAATACTATTGCCCAATACGATTTAAACATATCGGATATTAATAAAATAGTAAATACCTCATTTGCAGGCCAGAGTGCAGGTATGTTATTTGAAGGTGAAAAGAGATTTGATGTGGTGGTACGCCTGAAGGGTGAATTAAAAACCGGTTTACAGGATGTGCGAAATCTTTTGATACCAACACCGGGTGGAACACAGATCCCGTTGTATCAACTGGCAGATGTACAAATAAAAGAGGGGCCCAACCAGATACAAAGAGAAGATGCCAAAAGAAGAATTGTTGTCGGCTTTAATGTAAGGGGCAGAGATGTTCAAAGTATTGTGACTGAACTCCAGGCTAAAGTAGATCAACAACTAAAATTTCCCCCGGCCTATTATATAACTTATGGAGGCGCCTTTGAAAATCTGAATGCCGCCAAAAAAAGGTTAATGATAGCAGTGCCTGTTTCATTATTACTCATCTTCTTCCTGCTATACTTTGCTTTTAATTCTATTAAACATGGGCTGCTGATCTATTCCGCCATTCCGCTATCTGCCATTGGTGGTATTATATTCCTTGCGTTGAGAGGGCTGCCTTTTAGTATAAGCGCAGGTATTGGTTTTATAGCCCTCTTTGGTGTAGCCGTTTTAAATGGTATTGTACTTATAGCAGAATTTAACCGTTTAAAAAATGATGGAAACAAAGACCTTAGAAGAATAGTATTGATGGGAACAAAAGTAAGGCTCAGGCCGGTATTAATGACGGCCTTCGTTGCTTCACTTGGCTTTTTGCCTATGGCAGTAAGCAACGGCGCCGGTGCAGAAGTGCAAAGGCCATTGGCTACAGTAGTGATAGGCGGTTTATTAGTGGCTACATTTCTTACATTATTCGTGTTGCCAATATTGTATATAATTTTTGAAAAAGGATTCATGAAAAAAACAAATAAAAAAGGTCCTGTAATTTCTTCTGTCTTTTTGATAGTATTTCTTGGAATGGGCTATTCGTCTTTCAGTCAAAAACCCATAACAATTGATGCAGCTATAGATACGGCCTTAAAGAATAACAAGGAGCTTAAAAACGGCCAAACCATGGCCCGATATCAACAAATGCTCATCAAAACTTCGGCAGCTATTCCACAGGCAAATACCTATGTAGAAGCAGGGCAGATCAGCAGTGCCTATAATGATAGCAGGTTTGGCATCTCACAAACATTTAATTTCCCGACTGTATATAAACGGCAAAAGGAATTATTGCAAAATGAGTGGGAAAGCAGTTTACTGGATGTGTCTCTCCAAAAGAAGCATTTGAAAAAGCTGGTGCAACAGGTTTTCTACCAGATGGTATATACTGGCAACAAAATGAAGTTACTTCTTTATGCAGACAGCCTGTACAGTTCATTTTATACAAAATCTGTACTAAGACTTGAGAAAGGAGAAAGCAATATCCTGGAAAAAACAAGTGCAGAAACGCTGTTGGGCCAGGTAAAGATACAGGCAGACCAGGTACAGCGCGATTCAGCCATGCTTCAATTACAATTCGGGTTACTATTAAACAGTAATCAACCTTACTACCCTATAGACGAAAATGATTCAAAAGCCATGGTAAATCTTCCGGACACCTCAAGCCTGGGAGAACATCCTGAAGTAAAGATTATGCTTCAGCAACAAAAAACAGCTATGGCTTCCTTGCAGTTGGCTAAAAGCAAATTATTGCCAGACATTGCCTTTGGCTATAACAATACCAGCATGAAAGGCACAGGTGCCGATGATAAATATTATACCGCTTCAAAAAGATTTAGCGCGGTGCAGGTAGGGATTGGTATACCGATTTTCAACAAATCACAAAAGGCAAAGATCAATAGTGAAAAAGTGAATATAATGTTGGCAGAAGGCAAATTGGATGCGGGTTTGCAAAATCTCCTTACTCAATACAATATTGCTTTGGACAACTATAAAAAATACTCGGAGACAGTAAGTCATTATGAAAATAACCTCCTCGATAATGCAGAATTGATTACTTCAACAGCTAATAAACAACTGGCGGCTGGCAATATCAATTACCTTGAATGGGTACAGTTGATCAATCAATCAATTACTGTAAAAAGCGATTACCTGGATGCTGTTAAGAACCTCAACCAATCCATAATTGATTTAAATTATTATTCAAACCAATAATCATCTTACAATGAAATATAATAAACTATTTATCATCTCACTTTTGCTGTTGTCTGCCTGCGGAGAAAAAAAGCAATCCGAAACTCCGGCTAATCAAAACGCTGGTGAGAATACAATAAGCCTCACTGAGGCTCAAATGAAAAATGCAGGAATTGCCACAGCCAAAATGGAAATCAGGGAAATGTCGTCTATCCTCAAACTGAATGGAATGATAGATGTGCCTCCTCAAAATATGGTATCCATTAGTGTGCCCATGGGCGGATACCTGAAATCTACCAAATTGCTACCCGGAATGCATATCACAAAAGGCGAAGTAATAGCTGTAATGCAAGACCAGCAATATATTCAGATGCAACAGGATTACCTGACAGCAAAAGCAAAATACAGTTTTTTAGAAAAAGAATACCAGCGTCAGAAAGACTTGAATCAAAGCCAGGCAAGCAGTGATAAAGTTTATCAGCAGGTAGAATCAGACTACAGGAGCCAGCAAATATTGATTACCTCGCTCGGAGAAAAATTAAAGCTTGCAGGCATCAATGTTGCCAGTATCAATAATGAAAAATTTCAGAGTAGCATTAATATTTATGCTCCCATATCCGGTTATGTATCCAGCGTGAATGTAAATATCGGAAAGTACGTGGCTCCAACTGATGTATTATTCGAACTGGTAGATCCATCGGATCTCCACCTGGCATTAAAAGTATTTGAGAAAGATTTAGATAAACTTTATATAGGGCAAAAACTAAAGGCTTATTCAAACAGCCAACCCGAAAAAAAGTACGATGGCACCATTATATTAATTGGCAGAAACCTTTCAGAAGACCATAATACAGAGGTGCATTGCCACTTTGAAACGAATGATAAATACCTGGTTCCCGGCACTTACATGAATGCTGATATTGAAGTAAAAAATACCAGGTCTAATGTGTTACAGACCGATGCTATAGTCCGTTTTGAAAATAAAGAATATGTTTTTAAAGCAACAAATAAAAATCAGTTTGAAATGATGGAAGTAACAACGGGAATTAGTGAAAATGGATACACCCAAATTACCCCTTCGCAAAAGGAGGATTTTACCAATGAAAATTTTGTAGTTCATGGAGCCTATTCATTATTAATGATGATGAAAAATACAGAAGAATAAATTGCCTGTTATCTTTTCCCTGCTGTTGTTGGCATCCCCGCCAACAACAGCAGGAATCTACCAGTATAGAGATTGCTTCGTCTGCCTCCTCGCAAAGACGAACACTGTAGAAGATTGCCATTGCACAATGATAGGTATTTAAAGGATTATAAGTTTGCTATTAATTAAAGCCTTTGGTGGCGAGGGCCGGACAAATGTCTGAACCAGGATTTATAGGATTTAAAGATTCCCCTGATTATAGATTTCCTATTAATTAAAGCCTTCGGTGGCGCAGGCCGGACAAACACGCGGAGCGATTAGGTTGTCCTTGATTTTTTGTTTCTTTTGCATCAAGGCAAAAGAAAAGGCAAAATAACATCTACCTCAAAAACAATCTTACCACAAAGAAAAAAAAAGAGCACTAAGGAAAAAAATACCTTGTATTTATTTTTCAATAAAAAATTATACCTCTTTGTGCTATCGTGGATTATAGATTTGCTATTAATTAAAACGCTTCGGTGGCGCAGGCCGGACAAACGCGCGAATTGCGAAGCAATCATGAACGCAAATAAAAAAATAAATACTAGGTGAATAACCCTTAGGGTTTTACTTGTAATTTTTGGTTACTTTTTATTTCCAGAGAAAAAGTGACAAGCATACCATCCGCGCAGACTACTATTTATTATCTAAGCAGAAAGATCTTGTAGAGGATAGCAAATGGCGGTAAGCTTTACCATTATTTAGTTAATCTTCATTTCCTTTTTGTCTTGATACAAAAAGTAACAAAAAAATCAAGGCTGCATAAAAAAAGCTAAAAATTTAAATCACTGTCTAAAATGAAATGAGCTA
>JAUZOE010000046.1 GCA_030706605.1 Bacteroidota bacterium | reverse complement strand
TTCCTTTTAGCAGATCATCCACTAAACAGAAAATTGCTATAATTTTATCTTCATTAAGCATCGGTAAAGATTTTTTAAGTGTCGTAACTCAAAATTATTCTTTATCGATGTCCTTTTTAATTAGCAACTTGGGTTAATTATATAACCCCTTTGCTAAAAATTTAATATTCTGATCTTAGCAGGTAGAAATCATTTCCTTTTCAAAATTCTTGTATAATGGGGTTATAAAATAAATGCAATGCAATATAAAATTCTTGGTAAATCTACTCTCAATATTAGCAGAATTGGCTTTGGCTGTATGTCCTTAAAACCTGGTCAACCCGATTTTGAAAATTTAATTAATGTAGCCATTGATAAGGGTATTAATTATTTTGACACTGCCGATTTGTATGATAAAGGATTGAATGAAGTCAACCTGGGCAAGGCACTAAAAGGAAAAAGAGACCAGGTAATTATCGCTACCAAAACAGGAAACCAATGGCGTGCTGATGGCAGCGGATGGGACTGGAATCCGCGGAAAACCTATATTCTCAAAAGCGTGGAAGAAAGCCTGAAGCGGCTTCAGATTGATTGTATTGATCTTTACCAATCGCATGGAGGCACTATAGAAGATAATATCGATGAAACCATTGAAGCTTATGAAATATTGGTTCAGCAGGGAAAAATCAGGTATTATGGCCTTTCTTCTATCAGGCCCAATGTGATCAGTGAATTTGTAAAAAAATCGAATATAGTAAGTGTGATGATGCAGTATAGTTTGTTCGATCGCCGTCCTGAGGAAAGTTGTTTACCATTGCTGATGGAGAATAATATTGGTGTTTTGGCAAGAGGTAGTGTTGCTGGTGGTTTGCTTATTAATAAACCGGCGAAGCCTTACTTAAATTATGATGAAACAGAAGTTGCCGGTGCCGCAAAAGCTATAAAAACTGTCTCAGGTTTGCAGCGTGATCCTGCGCAGACGGCTATTCAATTTGTACTGAAACATCCGGCAATTACCTCGGCCATTGTAGGAATAAGAACTATGGATCAATTAGAAGATGCAACTGAGGCAATAAAAAATTCTGGATTGAATAGTGAAGAAATAAAAATATTAAGAGAGTCAGTTTCGGTAAATTATTATCAACAGCACCGGTAAATTTTAATGGCTGCTTTGATGCGTTATAATAAATTCAATAACCTCATCGAGGCTCAACCCTGCCCTGTTACACGCATCCCCGATTTCTTCTCTTGATACATTGGCAGCAAATGACTTTTCTTTCAATCTTTTCTTTACTCCTTTTAGTTCCATGCCATCATAACCTCCGGGACGCATCAATGAATAGGCATGAATTAAGCCTGATAATTCATCAAAAGCATAAAGCATTTTGTCCATCATGCTTACGGGTTCCACACCGAAATGATTAGGCCCATGTGAGGCAATGGCATGGATGATTTCAGGATCAATATGACGATGTTCCAGTTCTGTTATTATTTTATTACAATGCTGGTCGGGCCATTGATCCCAGTCGGCATCATGTAGTAAGCCTGCCATTTCCCATCGCCATTGATCAGCTTCATTCAATTTTTCTTTTTCAGCAGCCCAACTTTTCATCAGGTGCGCTACCTGCATCATGTGGATGCGCAATTTTTCATTCAGTACCCATTCATTTAATAACAGGCTGGCTTCATCTTTAGAGAGAACGTTCCCAGTGTTGGCAGTGTTTCCAAAACTGTTTCTGTTTAATAAAAGACTCATTTGACTTTTGTTTTATAAATTATAATTTCCTGATAAAATATTGGCATTAAAGCCAACCTTATTTGGTATATCATTTTGTTATTCCATCACCAATATTATCTTTTATAACATCAGGAATTTTGGTGAGATTTGTCTGGATGTTGTGCATATTTTTTAGTGGGTTTAGTAATAACTTAGACAACTGCACTTCATCTTTTGTCCCAATTTTATAACAATTAATTCCGCCAACGGTTTTCTTTATTAATTCTTTAATTAAAATTCGTGGAAAATAAATTTAGAATATTACTAATCTTTTTGATTTCTTTAAACAGTTGTTCAAAGTTGTCTGCCCAAAATTCAATAACATCTGCTCAAAAATCCGAAATAACTTCCGATAATGGAGTTTTAAAAGTTAAATTAGATCTATCCAGGGGAGGTGCAATTAGTTATATTTCTCTATCAGGAAGCAACCGGAGCTTAATTAATATTCACGACGAAGGCCGTTATATACAACAGTCTTACTATGCTGGTAAAACTTTAGACCGTAAGGCAGAAGGTCAGAATCCAGCATGGTCGCCCTGGAGTTGGAATCCTATCCAGGTAGGAGATAGTTACGAAAACAGGGCAAAAATCCTCAATTATGAACAAAGAGGTGATACATTATATACAAAATGTATCCCGTTGCTTTGGGATATGAATAACATGCCTGCCGAAGCAGAAATGGAACAGAGGAATATATTGGACGGGAATGTAATAAAAGTACATTGCAAACTCACGTGCCATAGAACTGATAACATATACGCAGAAAATATAGATGACGATCAGGAACTACCGGCAGTATATCCCATATCTGCGTTAAAGAATTTATATTCATACATGGGCAATTCACCTTTCACAAATGACACAATCAATAATCCGGATGTTGTAAACTTATCGAGCGGTTTCTGGGGCAGGTATTCGAATGTAAGTGAACATTGGATGGCATTTGTAGATAGTACTAAATGGGGACTAGGTGTTTATAATCCAAATTGTATTTCTTTTCTTGCAGGTATGGCTGGGAGTGCAGGGGCAGAATCTCAAGACGGATCTACCTCATATATTGCACCTGTAAAAAAGGAAATTATTAATAAAGACAGTGTATTCGAATTTGATTACTATATCATAATAGGTACTGTTGAACAAATTAGGGCCAAAGTCTATCAATTAAATAAAATCTACCAATTAAAATAATACTTTTCACTTTATAATTTACAAAATCCTTTCCTTTGCCCGATATGTCTTTATTCATTACTTCATTAAATTCCGGTAGCAATGGTAATTGTTATTATATAGGAAATCATACTGAGGCGATATTGGTAGATGCAGGTATTTCGTGCAGGGAAATAGAAAAACGTATGAAGCGGCTGGGTTTAAATATAGATAAGGTAAAGGCAGTTTTTGTTTCACATGAACATTCAGATCATATTAAAGGCTTACCAGTGTTGGTAAAAAAATATCAATTACCTGTTTATATTACACCAGCTACCATGCGTAAGGGAAGGTTACTTTTTGATGATCACTTATTGAAAACCTTCAATGCTCATGAACCTGTAGCTGTGAATGGATTGTCAGTTACTGCTTTTCCAAAATTTCATGATGCCAGTGATCCGTTTAGTTTTGTAATTACTTACAAGGATATATGCGTGGGTGTTTTTACAGATATTGGTTCGCCATGTAAGCACCTGGTTCGATATTTTAAAAAATGCCATGCCGCTTTCCTGGAATCTAATTATGATGAGGACATGCTTGAAAAAGGAAATTATCCTATCTATCTCAAAAATCGTATCCGTGGGGGAATGGGGCATTTGAGTAATCAGCAGGCATTGAAACTTTTCAACACCTACAAACCACATTTTATGAGTCATCTTTTGTTGGCTCATTTATCAAAAAATAATAATCGACCTGAATTGGTGCAGCAGTTATTTAGTCAGCATGCAGGAAGTGTAAATGTGATTGTGGCATCAAGAAATAAAGAGACAGAAGTATTTCATATTGGCAAAGCTGTAAAATCTACGGTATCTAATCACAGAGGAAGCTCTGTATCCTCTTCCTCTTCTTTGCAATTGTCTTTATCTTTTTGAATGGGGGAGACCATTGTCATATTTACGAAAGTAGGAAGATTCAGAACCTTCGTAATTTTACTGATGATGCACCGTGTATTTTAATACAGATAGCCATCTTTTTTTAATTCTTATTTATGAAATTACCTACCTCACTCAGGGCTTTACATTACAGGAATTTCCAGTTGTATGTGGGTGGGCAGTCTATCTCTTTATTAGGAACCTGGATGCAAAGAATAGCCGTAAGCTGGCTTGTTTATGAGCTTACGCATTCTGCCTTGATGCTGGGATTCGTTGCATTTGCAAGCCGTATTCCTATGTTGATATTATCGCCTTATGCGGGCGCTTATGTGGATCGGCACAGTCGTTATAAAACATTATTATTTACCCAGGTGGCTTCTATGGTCCAGGCCGGAATATTAGCTTTTGTAGTGCTTACCCACCACTATGATATTACCGTTATTATTCTGTTGAGTATTATGCTGGGCATTATCAATGCATTTGATGCGCCTTCGCGCCAGTCATTAATGATCGTGATGGTTCAAAATAACAAAGATCTTCCCAATGCCATCGCACTGAATTCTTCGATGGTTACCCTCGCCCGTTTGATCGGTCCGGCTGTAGCCGGGATCTTATTAAGTACTGTGGGAGAAGGAATTTGTTTTCTGGTTAATTTTTTAAGTTTTATTGCGGTAATCACTTCCCTGTTGTTAATGAAGATTGAAATACCACCCCGGGCAAAAAACAATGAGGCTATATGGTCTAATTTAAGACAAGGATACATCTATCTTAAAAGAAATCCGGCATTAAAGTATTCCATTTTATTGATGGCACTTATCAGTTTAATTGTGATGCCCTACACCACTCTTTTGCCGGTATATGCAAAGACAGTTTTTAAAGGAGATGTAACCACTTTTAGCTGGCTAAACTGTATTTCCGGGTTGGGCGCATTGATGGGTGCTATCTATGTTGCCCGCCTAAAGCCCGGGAAAAATTTCTTAAAAGTAATTATCAGCGCCGGTTTGCTTATCGCGGTAAGCCTGGTATTGTTTTCTTATACCACCAATTTGCCTTTAGCATTATTTTTTATAATGATAGGAGAGATTGGATTACTCACTTTTATTGCCTCTACCAACACCTATTTGCAAACTAATGTAGAAGAGCACATGAGAGGAAGGGTTATCAGTTATTATGTGATGGCATTTGGAGGCATGTTGCCGATAGGAAGCCTGCTTATTGGCTTACTGGCACATTTAACGAGTGCTCCCTTTACCATTCTGACAGAAGGGCTGGCAGGTATTATCGTTATTGTTTCGTTTATTCCGGCATTTAAGAAATCAACTAAAAGAGCGCAGAGAAAAGCAGCACGGTTAAAAATGAATCCGATTTAAATTCTGTCCGAAAAGTAAAGAGGTAAATATGGGAATAAAGAAACCAGAATGAATGATTGGATTTGGTACCTTTATTGATGAAAAAATAAAGATTAAGTTCTTTTCAATTTAATTATAAATATCGGTTTATGAATCTAAAATCAATAATCATGACTTTTGCAATAGCATCCGCAGCCTCCTGTAATAATGGAGGTAATAGTAGCGAAACAAAGAATAACGGAGATTCTGCCCAGGTTGTTTCTTCCAATATCCAGGAAGATTCTCTGACATATAAATTGGATGGCAAAGAATATGAAGGATTTGTTTCTTATAATAAAGATCAAAAAGGAAAGCGTCCGGCAATTTTGGTAGTCCATGAATGGTGGGGATTAACCGGCTATACCCGCCGGCGTGCCAAACAACTTGCCGACCTGGGATATATTGCCATGGCTGTAGATATGTATGGCGATGGTGATACTGCCGAAGACCCCCAGGCCGCACAGGCATTGGCAACTCCTTTTTATAAAGACCCTACGTTAGCTAAAAAAAGATTAGATGCTGCAGTGGATATTTTAAAAACGTATCCACAGGCAGATACTTCAAAAATGGCAGCAATAGGATATTGTTTCGGGGGATTTGTGGTTTTGAACGCGGCAAAACTTGGTGCTGATCTGAAAGGTGTTGTCAGTTTTCATGGTGGACTGACAGGTGTAAAGCCTGATAAAAATTTATTAAAAGCGAAACTTCTTGTGTGCCAGGGAGGGGATGATCAATTCGAAGGTCCACACGTTGCAGAATTTAAAAAGGAAATGGATTCGGTAGGCGCTGATTATACTTTTATAGTTTACCCGGGCGCAAACCATGCTTTTTCTAATCCTGAGGCTACGGCAAAAGGTAAGAAATACAATATGCCTATCAGTTATAATGCGGCAGCCGATACTGCCTCATGGAATGAAATGAAAACATTTTTTAAAAAGCTATTTTAAGGCTGCATCTATAAAAGTATTTGAAGTCGGGGAAATTTATTCTTCAAATAAAAATTATAAGCAAAAATCTTTATCCCATTTCCTGAAATCATTTTTAAATCACCTTTGTTTCACATTTTTGTTAAAATGAATACCTGGTTGGATCACTAGTAAATAAGGTAGTAATTTTATTTTGCTTAATTTAGACTGATAACAAATAAAATGAAAGCCCTTATTAATAATTCTGGTATAAAGCAAGATGCAGCAATTATTCAACCTTTAATTTCTGCGCTTAATCATTTTCATCCCCTGGAAGATAAAGTGATTCAATATTTTAATAAGAATGTAAGTTCGGTTTCAGTAAAAAGAGGTGATATGCTGCTTGAAGCGGGTGACAGGTGCGATCATATTTATTTTATAAAACAGGGAGTTCTCAGGGGATTTATGTATGAAGGGAAAAAAGAAATTACAACCTGGTTATCTACCGAAAATGAACTGGTAACTTCCATCTTCAGTTTTGGTCTTCAATTACCGGCTGTTGAAAATATTGAAGCCATTGAGAATTGCGATTTACTTTCCATTTCAAAGGAGGCGGTCAATACTGTTTACAAAAAGTATCCAGGATTTAATATTACGGGAAGAAAACTTTTAGAGGAATATTATCGCGATGCAGAAAAAAGAGCTTTTATAGCAAGGCTTAGCAGTGCAGAAAACAAATATATTTTTTTTTTAGAAAATTATGGTCATCTTTCCAATCGTGTACAATTAGGATATATAGCTTCTTTCCTGGGTATTACCCTGGAAACGCTTAGCAGGGTAAGAAAACGGCTTTCCACTCCTTCCTGATCAAAAAACCCGGTCCTTAAAATGTGCGTTAGCAATTTTGTTTGATACCAATTTATTTTGCCGGTTGACGTACTTATTTCATCGAAAATTCCTATTAGAGCATTTTAAATCAGCTAATCAAATTTCTCCAATTATAAGTGAATGAAATTTAAAGCATTCTTTCTTTTACTTTTGTGGTTTGTAATGTAACTTCCGCGATTCAAAAAAGTAAGTGTTATACGGCATATACTTTGATGTATTATAAAAACTAAATATTAAACTCAATCAACAAATGGAATCAGTAGAACAATTAGGAATTAATACCGTTCGTGTACTATCTGCAGATGCAGTTCAAAAAGCTAACTCCGGCCACCCGGGCACACCTATGGGGCTTGCGCCAATCGGGCATGTCCTTTGGGCAAATACAATGAATTATAATCCACAGAATCCTGAATGGCCTAATCGTGATCGTTTCATTTTATCATGTGGCCATGCCTGCATGTTACAATACAGTTTTTTGTATTTAACCGGCTATGATCTTAATATGGAGGATATTAAAAATTTCAGGCAACTTCATAGTAAAACTGCCGGTCATCCCGAATATGGCTTGTTGGATGGGATAGAAGTTACTACCGGTCCTCTTGGACAGGGGTTTGCCAATGGGGTGGGTATGGGTATTGGTCAGCAATATCTTGCAGCAAGGTATAACAGACCTGGTTTTAAATTATTTGATTATACTATTTATGCTATCTGCAGCGATGGAGATATTATGGAAGGTGTAGCTTCGGAAGCCGCATCACTTGCCGGTCATTTGAAATTAGGGCATCTTATTTACCTGTATGATGATAATAAGATTACCATTGAAGGTGATACTTCCATAGCTTTTAATGAAGATGTAACTGAACGTTTCCAGGGGTATGGATGGCATGTACAAGCTGTAGCTGATGGTAATGATACAGAAGCGATTGCTGCTGCCATAGCGATTGCTAAAAAAGAAACCAATCGTCCTTCGCTGATAAAAGTGCGCACTCATATTGGCTTTGGAAGTCCTAATAAAGTAGATACTGCTGCTGCGCATGGGTCACCATTAGGAAAAGATGAGGTACGGTTGGTGAAAGAAAATTTTGGATTTGATCCCGATCAGAGTTTTGTTGTTGCCGATGAAGTATTGAATTATTACAGGGGAAAAGGAAAAGCCGGAATAAAGAAAGAAGACGAATGGAATCAATTATATAATCAATATAAAGAAAAATATCCTGCAGAAGCTGCCGAATATGAATTATATAAAAGCGGGAAGTTGCCTGAAGGCTGGAAAGATAATTTGCCTGTTTTTAAACCAACCGAAAAAGGAATAGCTACCAGGAAAGCTTCCGGGAAAATGCTGAATGCGATCGCTGCAAAATTACCTATGTTACTTGGTGGTTCGGCAGACCTTGCACCTTCTACTGATACTAATTTAAACGATTTTCAATCTTTCACTACAGAAAATCATGGCGGAAGAAATTTCCATTTTGGTATCCGCGAACATTCTATGGGATCGGTTTTAAATGGTATGGCGCTTACCAAAGGTCTGATTCCTTATGGTGCTACTTTTCTTATATTTTCTGATTATATGCGTCCACCGGTGAGGCTGGCTGCTATTATGAAGATCCGCCCCATTTTTATATACACACATGATAGTATTGCTTTGGGAGAAGATGGAACCACACATCAACCGGTAGAGCAATTAATCGGGCTTAGATCTGTTCCCAATTTAACAGTAATTCGCCCGGGCGATGCTAATGAAACCGTGCAGGCATGGCGGGTAACACTCGAGCATTCCGGCGGACCTGTTGCATTGATATTAACCCGCCAGGAGTTACCGGAATTTGACCAGGATAAATATGCAAAAGCAGCAGGTGTTGAACAGGGTGCTTATATTTTATCGGATTGTGAAAAGGAACCACAATTGATTTTGATGGGCAGCGGAAGCGAAGTTCATCTTTTGCTGGAAGCCCAGGAAAAATTGAAACAGGAATCTATTCATGCCCGTGTGGTAAGTTTCCCAAGTTGGGAATTATTTGATAAACAAAGCCAGGAATATCAACAAAAAGTGCTACCTAAAAATATCCGTAAACGAGTAGCTGTCGAAGCTGGTTCGCCAATTGGTTGGGGTAAATATGCAACAGATGAAGGAGTCGTAATTGGTGTTTCCACGTTTGGAGAATCTGCACCGGGCAATGTTGTCATGAAAGAATATGGTATTTCTGTTGAAAATGTTATTGTCAAAGCCAAAGCATTATTGATGGAATAAAATTAATTTTTTAAAAACATTAAAAATGAAAAAAATACTAATTGGATTAGATTATGATCCTGCAGCACAGAAAATAGCAGAAAAGGGTTATGAACTGGCAAAGTCAATGAATGCACAGGTGATTTTGCTCCATGTTATTTCTGATTACAAATACTATTCTGCTTTGGATTATTCTCCTATACTTGGGTACGATAGCTTTAGTAACCTGGGAGCCCTGCAAGCCAATACAGTTGATGAATTAAAGGCAGCTGCTCAAAGATACCTGGATACTACTAAAAACCATCTCGGGGATGCAACCATCCAGACGGTAGTAAATGAGGGCGATTTTGGCGAAGCTATTTTAGATACGGCAAAAAAAATGAATGTTGATATAATCGTTATGGGAACTCATGGCCGCCGTGGATTAGATAAAATATTAATGGGAAGCGTTGCCGAAAAAGTTTTACGACATAGCTCAATACCTCTGTATATAATTCCTACAAAAAAAGAAGAAAATAAGTAAGAAGAGATTAATTCCATTTTTGGCTTGTGGGAAAAGGTATCATTTTTGTAAACTGTTTTAATGAATCGTTTTAAAAAAAACGAAAATTTATTGTAAACAGGTGTCTTGAAAAACTTCCTGTCAATTTTTAATTCATTAATTATGGAAGATTATCCTAACGAGGAACATGTAGTAAAAATTCTGTCAACAGAAAATGTAACACATAACGTAAAACGTTTTAAATTAAGTAAGCCTGCATCCTATCATTTCACGCCCGGGCAGGCCACCGATATTGTTATTAACCTTCCAAAATGGAAGAATGAAAGAAGACCTTTTACTTTCACCAGTCTTAACGATTGGGATACTCTTGAATTTACGATTAAAATTTATAATGATCATGAGGGAGTTACTAATCAGTTAGGAAAATTACATGCAGAAGATGAACTGATTTTGCATGATATATGGGGAGCCATTCAATATAAAGGAGAAGGTGTTTTTATTGCAGGAGGAGCAGGTATTACGCCTTTTATAGCTATTCTGCGGCAATTGCAAAAGGACGGGAAACTTGGAGGAAATAAATTAATTTTTTCCAATAGTAATGTTAAAGATATTATCCTGAAAGATGAATTTGATAAAATGCTGGGTAATCATTTTATCAATACAATTACCCGGGAAAAAACAGCGCAATACGAAAACAGGAAAATAGATGAAAGTTATCTGAAAGAAAAAATCAACAACGTATCTCAATATTTCTATATCTGCGGTCCGGATGCTATGGTAGAAAGTGTAAGCAAAGATTTAAAGAAGTTAGGAGTTCATGAAAGTAAAATTGTGATAGAGCAATTTTAATTGCATTTAGAAGAATTAATCTTATATTAATTTCATTAAAAATTTGAAATTAACTGATTGGCGTATGATCCTTTTATTGCATTAGCTGACCTGGTTATTTTTCATTTTTATCAGAAGAAAAATAAAACCTTCCAACTATGGCAACAGATCCTTATCAGATTAAAAAAAACTTAAAAACAACAAACGGAACCTTTACTTATTATAGTCTTCCGGAGCTTGAAAAGCAAGGCCATACTATTGGTAAATTGCCTTTTTCCATTCGCATTTTATTAGAGAATGCGTTGCGCAATTTTGATGATTTCTCAGTAACCAAAGAAAATGTAGAAACCATTTTGAACTGGGTACCCAAAGGCTCTGGCAAGGACATTCCATTCAAACCAGCTCGTGTATTGATGCAGGATTTTACAGGTGTACCCGCTGTGGTAGATATCGCTTCACTGCGTGCAGAAATAGCGAGGAAAGGAAAAAATCCTGATGAAATTAATCCCCTGATTCCTGTGGATCTTGTTATTGACCATTCTGTTCAGGTTGATTATTTTGGAACTGAATATGCCTATGCCAAAAATATGGATGAAGAATATAAGCGTAATAATGAACGCTATTCATTCTTAAAATGGGCACAAAAATCTTTCAATAATTTTAGTGTGGTTCCTCCCGGGATGGGTATTTGCCACCAGGTAAACCTGGAATTTCTTTCCAAAGGAGTGATTGAAAGAAATGGTGAAATTTTTCCTGACACCTTAGTGGGAACAGATAGCCACACACCTATGGTAAATGGAATAGGCGTGGTTGCCTGGGGTGTTGGAGGTATTGAAGCAGAAGCTGCTATTCTTGGGCAACCTATTTATTTTATCATGCCGGAGGTAATCGGGCTCAAGCTTTCGGGCAAACTTCCATTAGGCTCCACTGCTACCGATTTGGTTTTGACTATTGCCGAACTCTTAAGAAAATATGGAGTAGTAGGAAAGTTTGTGGAAGTTTTTGGCCCTGGATTAGATAATCTATCAGTGCCTGACAGGGCTACAATTGGTAACATGTCGCCCGAGTTTGGCTGCACCGTCACTTATTTTCCTATTGATGACAAGACGCTGGAATATATGCGTAAAAGTAATCGTTCGGAAGAGCAGGTAAAACTGGTGGAAGACTATTGCAAAACTAATATGCTTTGGAGAACGGGTGATGAGCAAATTACTTATACAGATTTAATTGAATTGGATATTTCCACTATTGAACCTTCCGTAGCAGGACCCAAACGTCCACAGGATAAAATTCTGTTGAAGAATTTTAAAAATAAATTCATTGAATTAATGGATCAGAATTATGGAAGGAAATATAATATAAAGCCTGCCGACCAATTATCCCGTTGGTTTGCCGAAGGTGGCGGCCAGCCGGTAGATCCTCCTGCTCCAATGCCTCCCAAAACAGAATTAGAAGAAAAAATTGAAAATGGAATAAAGAAAGTTTGGGTTACAGTTGGTAAAGAAAAATTTGAAGTTTCAGATGGATCCGTTGCCATCGCAGCCATTACTTCCTGCACCAATACTTCTAATCCTTTTGTAATGATCGGCGCGGGATTGGTAGCGCGAAAAGCAAGAGAGCATGGCCTGGATAAAAAACCCTGGGTAAAAACTTCACTGGCCCCAGGATCTAAAGTAGTCACGGATTATCTTGACAAAGCAGATCTTCTTGATGACCTGGAAGCGCTGGAATTCCATCTTGTGGGTTATGGTTGCACTTCCTGTATCGGCAATTCCGGACCACTGCCACCTTATATTGCTAAGGCTGTGGAAGAGCATGACCTGGTAGTAGCTTCTGTACTTTCGGGTAACAGGAATTTTGAAGCCCGTATTCATCCACAGGTAAAAATGAATTTTTTAATGTCGCCCATGTTGGTAGTGGCTTACGCTATTGCCGGGAGGATTGATATCAATTTAATTAATGAACCTATAAGCTATGACCCTAATCAACAGCCGGTTTATCTAAAAGATATTTGGCCTACAGATGATGAAATCAATGATATCATGAGCAAAGTGCTTTCTCCTAAAGATTTTTCAAAAAACTATGGAGAAATATTTGAAGGAAATGATATCTGGAAGAAACTAAATGTGCCCGATGAGAAATTGTATGTTTGGGATAATAATTCCACTTATGTGAAAGAAGTACCATTCTTTTATAACATTTCTGATAAGGCTCAGCCTCTACAGGATATTGACGGAGCAAGGGTTTTATTGATGTTACGTGATAGTATCACTACCGATCATATTTCACCTGCGGGTGCTTTTAACGAACATTCACCTGCAGGAAAATATTTAATAAGTAAAGGTGTAGAAAAAAAAGATTTTAATTCGTATGGTTCCCGTCGCGGCAATGATGAAGTAATGGTTCGGGGAACTTTTGCCAATGTGCGTATCAAAAATCTACTCGCCACAAAAGAAGGTGGTTTCACAAAATATTTACCAACAGGCGAAGAGATGTCAGTTTATGATGCTTCTGTAAAGTACAAAATCGCTCATACGCCTTTAGTGGTTTTAGCAGGTAAAGAATATGGGAGTGGTTCATCAAGAGATTGGGCCGCAAAAGGAACTTTTTTATTAGGCATAAAAACGGTTATTGCTGAAAGTTATGAGCGTATTCACAGAAGTAATCTTGTAGGTATGGGTGTAATGCCATTGCAATATAGAGTGGGAGATACAGCCAAAAGCCTGGGGCTGAAAGGAAATGAAACATTCACCATAACCGGAATTGCAAAAGATATAATTCCTTTGAAAGAAATGCAGGTAATCGCTAAAAAAGAAGATGGAACAGAAATTAAATTCAATGTCATTGCCCGTCTCGATTCTCAAATTGAAATAGAATATTACAGGAATGGGGGAATTTTACAATATGTTTTAAGACAGTTCTTAGATAATTCGAAAGCAACTTGATCAGGCCTTCTTTTGTCAAATTGTGTAAAATGATAACTTTAGATAATAATCGGATAACTATTTATATAATAAGTAAAATAACATATTCTACTTTCGGAAAATGAGTAGAGTTGTTTTCTCTCTTGCAGGTTAAAGAAAATTAAGCATGATTTTAAAAAATAGTAAAGTAAAAAAGAAATTAAAAGAAGGCAAAGTATGTTTTGGAACAATGCTTCGCATTCTTAAGTCCCCTCAGGCAGTAGCATTGTGCGCATCGGAAGGTTGGGACTATATAATTCTGGATACAGAGCATAATGACTATGACTATGAAACATTAGGCAATTTTTCATTGATGGCCAAGTATGAAGATTTAGCCTTATTTGTACGTGTTCCTGACAAGTTATATCATCAAATGGCCCAAATGCTAGACATAGGAGCAGAAGGTCTAATTCTTCCACAAGTAAGAACATTAGAAGAATCACAGCATATTATTCAATCAACCAAATACGCCCCTATAGGAAAAAGAGGTGTTAGTATTTCAAGCATAGTTACCCGTTATCGCGACTATACACAGGAAGAGTATACTAAATGGGCAAATGATGAAATAATGACTGTAATTCAAATTGAAAGTGAAGAAGGAGTCAATAGCGTGGAAAAGATTGTATCAGTACCAGGTATAGATGCGGTCATGATAGGCCCTGCAGATCTTAGCCAGGATATGGGGATTCCCGGGCAGTTAAATCATCCCAGAATAGAAGAAGCTTTTCGTGAAGTTATTATACAGTGCAATAAATATGGTGTAGCTCCTGGTATTCATCTTTCAAATATTGATGCTGTAAATAAATGGATTAATGAAGGCATGCGATTTATTACCTATAGCTACGATACCAAATTTTTTAAAGATGCTTCTCAGGAGGCCTTGCAAAAACTAAGAGTCTTTATTAAATAAATATAATACCATTTTATAAAATGAGAAAATATCCAAAATGGTTTTTTATTTTATTTCCTGCCGTCTCAATGTTGCTTGGTTGGGGTTTGCGTGGATTTATCGGGGGTGGGCCATATGGAGCAATGATACCAGGAGCAATGGTCATGCTTGCGATCTGTATGTTACTTGACATTCCATTTACGTTTGCTGCTGTAGCAGTGGTTTTTGGAACGGTAGGAATAGGAATGGGAGGAGAAATGACTTATGGGCAAACTCTTGGCTTTCTTCGCCATACGGATATAATATGGTGGGGCACTTGTGGTACTAGTCTCAAAGGTGGGGTTTGGGGATTACTTAGCGGAATATTTGTTGGTTTGGGATTAGTTTATAAACAAATTAAACCCAAAATTATCATTGTCGGTTTATTTCTGTTTTTAATCGGGTTCATTATAGGGTTAAAATTGATAAATGATCCGAGGATTTTATATTTTTCTGATCCATTTAATAAACCAAGAGCTGAGTCGTGGGGAGGATTGCTATTCGCGGGAATTGCCTTATTGGCTTATTTAAAAGTAAAAATAAGTCCGGAAGAGTTTCGGTTGATTTTCCGGTTTGCTTTTTATGGTTTAATTGGTGGTGCATTAGGGTTTGGACTTGGGGGATTATGGTTGGCTGTGGGGGCCCTGTATGGAGCTAATTTTTTTATTGTTGATTGGTGGAAAATGATGGAGTTTTCATTTGGCTTTATCATGGGTGGTTTTCTTGGATATGCAGCCTGGCTCACCCGTAATTTTAAAGTGGATAATAATAAAGTTGCCGGATTTATGACCGGGTCTCTTACTAAAGAATTATTTATTGCCTGTATTGCAGGCTTTTTTATATATTTAGCTGTACCTGCATTGGAGCCTTTTGTGGAAGCAGGTAGTAATGGCGACTGGGTTCATGCCGGGGCATTGGCAACTATCGGGAGAGTGGTCGTGAGCTATACATTTCTTGGCTCTTTATTAATAATGATAGCTTTGCGCTGGCCATATGTTGCTTTTCAAATTGCCGTCATGTTAACTTTTAGCCATACAGTGATTGATCTTGTCACGGATAAAGGTCTCTTCCCGGAATTACAATCTTCCTCTTTGATTATTGGGCTTATTATTGTTGTAGCTTCCCTGTTTATCAGCTTAATGGTGGCAAAGCTTCAGCGAAAGAAATTAGTATTGAAATCAATGTTCTTACTACTTGTATGGTCAACTATGGCAGTAGCAATAATCAGGATGCTTATACATTCCCAATTTCATTTTTCTGCGGGTCATTCTTTTTTACAAATAATTATAGGAGACATGTTTATCTTTAATGTTTTTATTATTTCTGCCCTGATTATTTCCCAAATGACTATAAAGCATATCGATGCAACTTAATCGTTAAAGCAGATATCCCTTGTATGCATCTCAGGAACTCTTTACCTTACCTTGCCTCTGTTATTTAATCTTGGGTTAGATCACCTGTCATTTGCTAATATCGTATAATACATAGCCAAGAAATGGTAGAAAATGAGATTGATTGTTAAATAATTTTATTGTTTATCTACAATTCATTAAAAAACTATAAAACAAATATTTTCAAATGGAAAAGAAATTCGTTCCCGTGATGTTAACCCCATTTAAAGAAAATGGAGAAATCGACTTTGATGGACTTACCAGGCTCACAGAATTATATCTTCAAGCAGGGGTTAAAGGCTTATTTGCCAACTGCCAGTCAAGTGAAATGTATGAATTGAGTGAAGAGGAAAAATTATTGATTGTAAAACATGTAATGAAAATATCAGCAGGAGAAGTGCCTGTAGTAGCTGTTGGTAACTTTGGTAAAACAATGGCAGAGCAGGCAGATTTTATGGGTAAAATATATGACATTGGAGTTAATGCTGTTATTATTGTAACCAGTCTTATTGCGGAAGAAAATGAATCAGATGCAATCTTTGAAGAGAGGGTATTGGAACTGTTCGAACTAACCGGAAAAATCCCGGTAGGATTTTATGAATGCCCTAAGCCATATAAGAGAGTGCTTACGGCAGATCAATTATTAAAATTTGTTGCCACAGGTAAGGTCATATATCATAAAGATACCTGTTTAGATATTGCGCAAGTCAGGGAAAAATTAAATGTGACAGCTAAATATGAGAATTTCGGATTGTATGATGCATACGCTGTAAATTCAATTGCTTCTTTAAGAGCTGGAGCTGCAGGCCTTTCCTGTATTCAAGGTAATTTTTTCCCGGAATTGATGGTCTGGTTGTGTGATCATTATGATGACAGACAAGAAGAAGCAAAGGAGGTACAACTTTTTCTAGATGAACACATGGGAGTTGCTCATCATGCCTATCCAATAGTAGCAAAATATTTTCTTCAAAAGTCCGGATTGAATATATCTAAAGTAACCCGTACTAAAACAGATGTTTTTTCATCTGAGGTAAAAGATAACGTAAATCAATTCCTCGATCAATATAATCAATTGAAAAATAATTTGGGAATTTAAATTATTTAATAAAATCAGCCTATCTAAAGTTTAAAAGACTTTTCTTCAAAACAGGTTTTAACTGCTTGCGAGGAAAACTACCTGAACTTAGCAAGGATGAAATGAAGTCCTGTTTATCGGCAGGACTTCATTATTTGTAGTTATTGATATAATATTCTGTTATTCAAATTGGCCTGTTTATTAAAACCAAAATGTCTGTTGTTTTTTTGTATTTTTAGAATTACGATACCAGAAAATTATGGGCTTATTGTGAATGGTATATTGATTAAAAGTTGACCGGTAATTTAAATATAGATTCAAATCTTTTCGATTGATAGTAAAAGATAATCACGTATATGAATAATTCTTTTCTCTATTATATATATCTTTCCATTTCAATTTTTACAAAATGAAAATCAAAGCATCTGTTTTTTTTAAAATTTTATGTATTCTCATTTGCCTCTCGATTTCCGCTAACACTTTTGCACAATATAAGCCCAAATGGCAATCTCTTGATACCAGGCCTGTACCTAAATGGTATACCAATGCAAAGTTTGGAATATTTATTCATTGGGGGGTATATTCTGTTCCTGGTTATTCTAAAAAAGGCTCTTATGCAGAATGGTATCAGAATGGTTTAGTCAAAGGCGATTCCGAGAGGGTAAAATATCAAAAAGAAAACTTTGGTAATCGTACTTATTATGATTTGGTAAATAATTTTAAGGCAGAATTGTTTAATCCTGATGCATGGGCACAGCTAATTGAAAAGTCGGGTGCAAAATATGTAGTGCTTACTTCAAAGCACCATGATGGATTTTGTTTATGGCCCAGCAAAGAGGCCGACAGGGATTGGGGATTTCCATGGAATGCGGTATCTGCAGGTCCGCATAGGGATTTATTAGGCGATCTTTTTAAAGCAATTCGCAAAACTTCTGTGCATCCAGGTATGTATTATTCTTTATATGAATGGTATAATCCTTTGTGGTTAAGCGATAGAAATAAATATGTTTCCGAACATATGTGGCCGCAAATGAAGGAACTGATTAATAACTATAAGCCCGACGTTCTCTGGACCGATGGTGAATGGGATGCTCCTGATTCTATATGGAAATCGCAGGAGTTTCTTGCATGGTTATATGATGATAGCCCTGTTAAAAATACGATAGTAACTAATGATAGATGGGGAAGTGGAGTTCGGTTTCATCATGGTGGGGTATATACGCCTGAGTATCAGCCAGACCTTGATTTTAAAGATCACCCGTGGGAAGAAAGTCGTGGTATGGGAGCCAGCTATGGGTATAACCGTGCAGAAGATGCATGGGACTATAATTCTGCTCAATCATTGGTTTTGCAATTAATAGATAAGGTAAGCCGCGGGGGGAATTTCTTATTGGATATAGGGCCAGACGCGCATGGAAAAATACCTCCAATCATGCAGGAGCGTTTATTACAAATCGGCGATTGGATGAATATTAATTCTGAAGCGATCTATAATACGGTGAGGTGGAAAGAATCTTCTCAATGGAGTGCAGGAAATAGAAATTATAAAGCGAAAAGAAGCGATAATGATTTGTTGTTAAAAATTACGGTTGATCCTGATCCTGGTTATGCTGTGAAAGAAATTTTTTATACCTACAATCCAACAAGCAATTCCTTATATGCGATTTTCCCAAAATATCCTGATGATAAAAAAATCGTACTGAAAAATATAAAATTACCCAAAGGAACTATTATTAATTTTTTGTCAACAAAAGAAAATCTTTTATGGCACCAGGAGGGAAATAACCTTATTGTTTCTTTACCTGATTATGATCCTAATAAAATAAAAGCACCTTATGCGTATGTTATTAAAATTCTGGATTATGGGAAATTCGAACATTAGTTAAATGAAAAGCGATCTTTATTTGGAACTATCCGGAATGCAGGAGATGTAATTATAAAAACCTGGAATTGATTTTTAATTTTCATAAAACCTAAAAGGTTTTGCAAGAACCTATCCCGGCATCCTGGTGATATACTTTTCCATTTGTTTTACCTGGTCAACAATTTGCGGAGTAGTAGGTTTCAATGCTTTTACCTTTTTAAAATATTGTTTAGCAGCACGAAATTCACGTTTGTTGATCATGATAGAAGAGAGTTGTAAGTAAGCAGCAGCTTCATTTTCTTTATCAGGTAATCCGGAACGAATGGCCTGGCGAATATAGTTTTCAGCTTCCCGGGTATTTCCTTTTTGCATGGCCAGCATCCCTAGCTGCAATTTATTAGCGCCTTCTGCTTCTTTCATGGGCATACCAAGGCTCAGGCTTTTTTTCATGTGCGATTCAGCGCTTTCATAATCCTCACTTACCATAGCCAGGTTACCTTTCAGTGTAAAATAAACAGAGCGCACAGGTTTTATAAGCAGGCCGGGAAACCATATAGAATTGATCACCTTTTGCGCGCCTTCCATATCTCCATTTTCCATATAGCCCTGTATGAGCCGCATAGGCCCAAAGAGGAAATGACCCACAATAAGAATCAAAGAGATTAAATATAAAATAAAAGAAGGCCAAAAGCCTGTTTCAATATTTACAATGATTGCCAGCACTAAAAATAGGGCTCCCAGCCATAACCGGTATTTAATAATAATATTCAGGAACTTCATAGTCTTTAATTTTTATTGCAACCAACTTTGCATTATTAGTAGCCCCGACAAGAATCGAACTTGTGTCTAAAGTTTAGGAAACTTCTATTCTATCCACTGAACTACGGGGCCCTCCTTATTCAAAGGACGGCAAAATTAATGGAATTTTTTTTAAGGAAAATAGATGGGAAATTTGCGGAAAATAAAATTGTATGGCTTTACTATTTGAACCCCTTGAAATCAGGAATATTACGTTGAAAAACAGGATTATGGTTTCTCCTATGTGCCAATACTCCAGTACGGATGGCTTTGCCAATAATTGGCATCTGGTGCATTTGGGAGCCCGCGTCGTTGGGGGCGCCGCTCTCGTTTTTACTGAGGCTACTGCTGTATCCCCGGAAGGAAGAATTACACCAGACGATTTGGGAATATGGAAAGATGAACATATCCCATTTTTGAAGAAGATAACTGATTTTATCAGGGAAAATGGGTCTGTTCCCGGAATTCAATTGGCTCATGCAGGAAGAAAAGCAAGCCATTTTAGCCCGTGGAAGGGAGGCCGATCTTTAAAAGAAGAAGAAGGTTCCTGGCAAACTTTAGCTCCCAGTGCCATTGCTTACAGAGAAGGGGATGCTGTTCCCAAAGAAATGACACAAGAAGAAATTGGCCATTTCATAAAAGATTTTGGAAGAGCCACGCAAAGGGCGTTGGAAGCTGGCTTTGAGATTGTTGAAATACATGCTGCTCATGGATATTTATTGAATGAATTTTTATCTCCATTGAGTAATCTTCGTAATGATGAATATGGCGGATCTTTTGAAAATCGTACCAGGCTATTGCTTGAAGTTGTAAAAGAAACCAGGTCAATTATTAGCGATGAAACACCACTTTTTGTGCGTATTTCTGCCACAGATTGGGTAGAAGATGGTTGGAATGAAAATGATTCAGCCAGACTATCAGGCATATTAAAAGAAGAGGGTGTTGATTTGATGGATTGTTCATCTGGTGGAAATTCTCCTGAACAAAAAATTCCTGTCGCGCCCTTATACCAGGTTCCTTTTTCTGAAAAAATAAAAAAAGAAACAGGTATTCTCACCGGCGCTGTTGGGCTTATTACTACTGCTGAAGAAGCAGAGCAAATTCTTTCAGAAAAAAAAGCAGATTTAATAATTATGGCCAGGCAATTATTACGTGAACCGTATTTTCCATTACATGCTGCTCAACGATTATGCGTAGACGTAAAATGGCCTTCTCAATATGAAAGAGCGAAGTGATTTCATTCTTTGAAGGAAGACTTATGTGAGCAAAATGCCACAGGAATTTACTTATTATATTTTAATACCTTCATTTTTTACTTTTTTATCATATGAAAAAAATATTCACACTTTTCGCATTCTTTTTGTTTGTTGCAATTGCCAATGCCCAACAATATCCTGATAGCTATACTGATGGAAAATATGTAACCATAAACGGTGCCAAATTATACGTGGTAATTGTTGGAAAAGGTGATCCTCTAATTATTATCCCCGGCGGACCCGGTGGCACCCATATCGGGTATCGCGATTTTGATTCGTTGGCAAAAGATAACCAGATCATTTATTTTGATGCATTCGGGCGTGGCAAAAGTGATACGGCAAAAGATGTAAAAGAATATTCGCTGGCGCGTGATATTTCAGACATTGAAGGATTAAGGGTTGCGCTTCATTACGATAAGATAAATGTGCTTGGTCATTCCTATGGCGGAGTAGTAGCGCAGGGCTATGCATTACAATATCCCTCACATGTAAGTCACCTAATTCTTGCCAATACTTTTCATAGCTTTATTATGTGGCAAAAAAATGATGATAACAGCAATCATGAAATAGAAACGAATTATCCTGAAGTGTGGGATTCCTTAATGATTATTCGCGAAGCAGGCGCTGTATCAAGCGACCCGGCACACCAGGAATTATATAGCAAAGTGCCCTACGGGTTTTTATATGCGTATAATCCTGAAAATTTTTTAAGACGCGGAGCTAAGCCTTATCCTAATCCCTTTAATTCAAAATTATATTATCAAATGGTAGGTAAGGATGGCGATTTTATCGTTGGTAGCGATATTGGGAATTTTGATTACCGGAAGGAATTGAAAAATTTAAAAATGCCTGTATTAATTTATGGCGGCAGGTACGACCGGGTTGCAGTGCCATCTATGATGGTAAAATATAAAGAATATTGCCCACAGGCCCAATTCATGATCTTTGAAAAGTCGGGGCATAATCCCCAGGTTGAGGAACCAGCAAAATTATTCCCGGTAATAGAAAAGTTCCTTCATCAATAAATATCAATACCGAACAATTTATTTATCCTTCAACCTGTATTTTCTATTGATTTTAGGATTGTTGAAATATTCATCAAGTTCTTTAGTATTAGTGGTATCTTCTACTACGGGAACGTCAATCAACTGCAATTGTACTTGTTTCAATTCATCCTTAAGCTTACTGATTTTACTAATAATTTTTGGATCTTTATCTCCAATTAACAGGTTATCCGTGAGCAGGTATTGTAGCCTTTTAATATCACTTCTTACCAATGTTGCTGACGTTAGTTCATAATTTTTATTAGGAGCAACCGCTTCTTTAACGGGTACCAATGCTACACCTACACTCGGTAATATTTTACCGGTTGTTTGCGAACCCTGGTTGGGCAATGAAGAAAAAATAGTGCCTCCCAAAGCGGTTGAGGCAGAGGTCAGATCAAAGGTAGTCCTGGTATTTTTAGTATGCTTTGTTTTTTGATCGAGTTGACGGAAAGTGCTTTTTAACTGTATAATATAAGTTTCAATATTTTGAGAAATTTTGTTATATTCCATAGTCTGTTGCGGAAAATTAATACTTTGTTTTACTATAATAGTTACAGTAGCTGTATCGCGGTTATAAAATTTATCTACTCCTACGAATGAAACAATAAGTGTTTTTTCTTTTTCTGGGTCGTCATCTTTAATAAAATCATAAGGTGCTACCCAGGTAAAATCATCGCCGCAATGAGCTACCGGTGTATAAGAGCGGATAGGGAAATTGCTGAAATAAGTGATAGATTCTATGGGAAAAGTCCCGTAATCACATTGTAATTTAAAATTCAGGGTATCCCCTTCCTGAATCGTAAGATTATTTGTTACAGTTGGTTTTATATTTGAAGGAATAATGTCTGTATTATAAAAAACTAAAGTAAATGTGGTATCTACTTTATCCTTAACATTATCGAGATTTTGCACCCCCAACCGAACTTTATATTCTTTATCATATTTTAATTTATCAGATAAGAAATAAGATTTATCTGCCCTGAAATGCAGTACACCATTATCCTTATTTATCTTTAGGCCTACCGGTGAATTTTTTAGATACCAATAATATTCATTGGGGTTTTTATTAATTTCGAATTGATAATCGAGCGTAGAATCTACATGTAAAGTAAAATAAGGGCTGAAATTCTTGATACGCAATAGAGTATCTAAAGGTTTCATAAAAACGGTATCCGGAGGATTCATGAAAACAGTATCGGATTTATTTATAAAAACACTGTCTGTTTTATTTACAAGAACACTGTCTCCGGTTACTACCTGGCCTTTCATGCCTAAAGAAAATCCAATAAAAAATATAATAAATAAAACTGATTTAATCAAAGTTTTCATTTCCATGTGTACAAATATATAAAACACTCAAGTTATGGAAAAGATTAAAACTTATTGTTAGAAAATAGTTTAATTTTTGATAAAATATAGATAATCAATTTCCTCATCTTTTTCTATGTGAAACAGTTCCCCCTTAAGATTTTATTTTCCTGTCAATCATATTTTCAACCAATGCGCATCGAATTAAATTGATGGTTAATTTTAGAAAAGAGATAATGCAATAAATCTTCTTTGTAATTATATTTATTGCGTCACATTTCCTTGTTTTTTTAATGCGCAATACTTTTTTGATTAAACTGACGTTTAAGTGATTAGACCAGAAAATGCAATGAGCCTAATACCAGGTAACAACTTCTGGGATAATTAGTTTTTTTATTCATTCCAATCATTCCTGATATTTTTTAAAAAATAGCAGCATCAATTTCCTGGAATCGAATATATATATATTTAAAATCCAATATCCATGTATAAAATTATACTGTGTATTTTATTGTTTTATTCTTACCAGGCCAGATCTCAATCACAGGCATCTCCGGTTATTCCGGCTACCTTAAATATCGGGGGAGGTTCCGCAGAAATTAGCTCTGGTTTCGTAGTAGACTGGAGCATTGGCGAATCAACTATTATTGATACCTATTATGGACAAAATGCTTATGCGAATTCAGTTGTAGGCGTTGATTGGTATCTTACCAGTGGCATTCTGCAGCCTTTTGACACCACAAATATTATATACAATTCTCTTATACCAGATTGGACCAACCAGGAGATTCGTTTTTATCCTGTACCCACTCCCGATATTATCAATATTGATTTCAGATCTGTAACTACAGGAAAAATAACAATACAATTATTTAGCCGCGAAGGAAAACTTCTGGGGTCTAAAGATTTCATCCAGATCAACAGCACCAGCACCCAAAAATGGGATCTGACCAACCAGGCATCGGGAACTTATTATTTCCGGATATTCTTAAGTGGGGCAAATGGAGAAATACTTAAAAAAGGCACTTTTAATATAGAAAAACTATAATCCAAAATTTTATGATGAGAAGAATCACATTATCAGTAATTCTGTTAGCGTTAGTTACAATTGTAAAAGCCCAGGTACCTCAACAATTGAACTATCAGGGTATTGCCAGGAATGCTACGGGCAAACCGATTACCTTCCAAAACATTACCGTCAGGCTATCTGTAATAGATGGTGCTACAGGTGGACAAACAGTTTACCAGGAAACAAGAAGAGTTAAAACTAATTATGTTGGGTTATTCAATATTGTGATAGGAAGTGCAGGAGCCACTAATGTTTCAGGAACTATGGGCGGTGTCAATTGGTCTACTGGTAAAAAATTTCTTAAATTAGAAATAGATCCCAATGGTGGTTCTAATTATAGCATGGTGGGCATTACCCCGTTGCAAAGTGTCCCTTATGCTTTAAGTGCTTCACCAGCGGGTACTGCATCAGGAGATTTATCAGGTTCTTATCCTGCGCCGACTATTGCTGCAAATGCAATCACTACTAATAAAATTGCTGACGGAAGTGTTAACCTTCAGAAATTAGCGCCTGATGCATCCACTGCTATTACGGGTAAATTAAATATTGCTGACACAGCGGCTATGCTGGCTCCTTATGCAGGAGCAGTTGACGTGACCGCTTCATTAGGGGCCAAAGTAAATATATCCGATACGGCTTCGATGCTGAGCCCTTACGCAAGAACACAACGCATGATCGATTCATTGACGTTAGTTCAAAGTCGTTTGGATTTAAAATTAAACATAGCTGATACAGCTTCGATGTTAAGTCCATATGCAACTACTTTCAGTACTACTTCAGGATTGAATACCAAAGTAAATATATCAGACACCGCTTCAATGTTGAGTCCTTATGCAAGAACGCAAAGAATGATTGATTCTTTGACCGCAGTAAGAAACAGCATTGCTTTAAAACTCAACATTGCTGACACTGCCACGATGTTAAGTCCATACGCCACTACTGCGAGTACTACTTCAGGATTAAATACCAAAGTAAATATATCCGATACGGCTTCGATGTTGAGCCCTTACGCAAGAACACAACGGATGATCGATTCTTTGACTGCAGTGAGAAACAGCATTGCCTTAAAATTGAACATTGCTGATACTGCTGCGATGCTTTCGCCTTATGCAACGGTTGCCAGTTCCACAGCAGGATTAAATACCAAAGTAAATATATCAGACACCGCTTCCATGTTGAGCCCTTATGCAAGGACACAAAGGATGATTGATTCTTTGTCTTTGGTTCAAAGTAGGTTGAATTTAAAATTAAATCTAGCTGACACCGCTGCTATGCTAAGTCCTTACGCAACAGTTGCAAGTTCCAGAGCAGGATTAAATACCAAAGTAAATATTACAGATACTGCTTCCATGTTGAGTCCTTATGCAAGAACACAACGAATGATCGATTCTTTGGTTGCAGTAAGAAACAGTATTACCTTAAAATTAAACATTGCTGATACTGCAGCGATGCTGGCTCCTTATGCAACGGTTGCCAGTTCTACATCAGGATTAAACTCAAAAGTAAATATTTCTGATACTGCATCCATGTTGAGTCCGTATACAAGAACACAACGGATGATTGATTCTTTGTCTTTGGTTCAAAGTCGTTTGGATTTAAAATTAAACATTGCTGATACAGCGGCCATGTTAAGTCCTTATGCAACAGTAGCCAGCTCTACCTCAGGATTAAATACTAAATTAAATATTTCTGACACTGCTTCAATGTTGAGTCCGTACGCAAGAACACAACGCATGATCGATTCATTAACGGCAGTAAGAAATAGCATCGCCTTAAAATTAAACATTGCCGATACCGCCGCGATGTTGGCTCCTTACGCAACAGTTGCCAGTTCTAACTCAAGTTTAAATACCAAAGTAAATATATCAGATACTGCTTCCATGTTGAGCCCTTATGCTAGAACGCAAAGGATGATTGATTCGTTAGGTTTGGTTCAAAGCAGATTAAATACCAAATTGAATATTTCTGACACTGCATCGATGTTGGCTCCTTATGCAACAGTTGCCAGTTCTTCTGCAGGATTAAATACTAAAGTAAATATTGCTGACACCGCTTCGATGTTGAGTCCGTATGCAAGAACGCAACGAATGATTGATTCTTTAATTGCAGTGAGAAATGATATTGCTTTGAAATTAAACATCAGTGACACAGCCGCGATGCTGGCGCCTTATGCAACAGTTGCCAGTTCTACAGCAGGATTAAATACCAAAGTAAATATTTCCGATACTGCATCCATGTTGAGTCCTTATGCAAGAACACAACGGATGATTGATTCGTTAGGTTTGGTTCAAAGCAGATTAAATACCAAATTGAATATTTCTGACACTGCATCGATGTTGGCTCCTTATGCAAC
>JAUZOE010000045.1 GCA_030706605.1 Bacteroidota bacterium | reverse complement strand
TGGCCAAATGGGGCGGACTGTAAATCCGCTGTCTTCGACTTCGGTGGTTCGAATCCACCACTGCCCACTTTAAATATTGTTTAAGTTGTTTTTAAACAAAATAAAAAGTTATTTGAAATAGATGAGGTGGACTTCTTTCAAGCTGTTGTAGCTCAGGGGTAGAGCACTTCCTTGGTAAGGAAGAGGTCGTGAGTTCAATTCTCATCAACAGCTCTGTTTTAAGTGTTGAACAAAAATAAATCAAGCGGAAGTAGCTCAATTGGTAGAGCGATAGCCTTCCAAGCTATAGGTCGCGAGTTCGAGACTCGTCTTCCGCTCAATTAAAAAAGTTCATTTTTTGGTAATTAAAATGAACAAATAATGTAAAAATTTTTAAAACAAAAATTAAAACAAACAAAATGGCAAAAGAGAATTTTAAAAGGGATAAACCCCACGTTAACGTTGGTACTATCGGTCACGTGGATCATGGTAAAACTACCTTAACAGCCGCTATAACCGATATTTTGTCTAAAAAAGGTTTGGCGGAAAAAAGAAATTATGATGATATTGATGGTGCTCCGGAAGAAAAAGAAAGGGGTATTACAATTAATACAGCACACGTAGAATATGCAACAGCTAATCGCCACTATGCTCACGTAGATTGTCCGGGTCACGCGGATTATGTGAAAAACATGATTACAGGTGCGGCACAAATGGATGGAGCGATATTAGTAGTGGCTGCAACTGATGGTCCTATGCCCCAAACTAAAGAGCATATTCTTTTAGCCCGCCAGGTGGGTGTTCCCCGTATCGTTGTTTTCATGAATAAAGTTGATTTGGTTGACGATCCTGAACTATTAGAATTAGTAGAAATGGAAATCCGTGAGTTGTTAACTTCTTACGGTTTTGATGGTGATAATACTCCAATTATACAGGGATCTGCAACCGGAGCTTTAGCTGGTGATGAAAAATGGGTGGCTAAAATCGATGAATTAATGGAAGCTGTTGATACCTATATACCTTTGCCTCCGCGACCGGTTGACCAACCGTTCCTTATGTCTGTAGAAGATGTATTCTCTATTACAGGTCGTGGTACTGTTGCTACAGGTCGTATTGAAAGAGGTCGTATTAAAGTAGGAGAAGGAATTGAAATAGTAGGTTTGATGGAAAAACCATTGACATCTACTGTTACAGGTGTTGAAATGTTTAAAAAATTATTGGATCAGGGTGAAGCCGGAGATAATGCTGGCTTGTTACTTCGTGGAATTGAAAAAACTCAAATCCGTCGTGGTATGGTCCTTTGCAAACCAGGTTCTATTACTCCCCACACTGACTTTAAAGGTGAAGTTTACGTTTTAAGCAAAGAAGAAGGTGGTCGTCATACTCCATTCTTCCAAAAATATCGTCCTCAGTTTTATTTTAGAACAACTGATGTGACCGGGGAAGTAGAATTACCTGCAGGAACTGAAATGGTGATGCCTGGTGATAATACTTCACTTACAGTAAAATTGATTCAACCAATTGCAATGGAAAAAGGTTTAAAATTTGCAATTCGTGAAGGTGGCCGTACAGTAGGTGCTGGACAGGTTACTGAAATTATAAAATAAGAGAAGCCCCTAAACCCCTTATAATGGGGTACTTTTGGGAGTTTTATAATAAAACAAAGTACCTTTGGTAATCGCCTTTGGTACTTTGTTATTTAAAAAGTTCTTTAAACATTTAAGGTCTCGGAAACCCTTTTTTGCGGGTATAGAGATTTTTACGGGCATAGTTCAACGGTAGAATAGAGGTCTCCAAAACCTTTGATCAGGGTTCGAATCCTTGTGCCCGTGCTGATTAATCAGTTAATTGGCTAATTAATTAGTTAATAATAATTGTAACGTTTGAAACGTAAAAAATATGAATAAAATAGCATTCTACATCAGAGATTCTTATAAAGAAATGATGCATAAAGTGACCTGGCCTACCTGGGAAGAGTTACAACAATCTACAATGATCGTTTTAGCCGCTACCATCATTATTACGGCTATGGTAGCTTTAATGGATTTCGTATCAAACGGAGTTTTAAAATTTATTTATTCTTTATTTAAATAATCATGACAGAAACAGAAAACACAGAGGACATGCAACCGCCTGAATCTACACCGGATACAACTGCATCTATTCCGGAAAGAGATACTAAGTGGTATGTCTTAAGAGTGGTAAGTGGTAAAGAGCGCAAGGTGAAAGAATACCTTGATAAAGATATTGTTCGGAATGGGTGGGAAAAATATATCATACAGATTTTTTTGCCGGTTGAAAAAGTTTACAAAGTATTGAATGGCAAAAAGGTAATGAGAGAACGAAACTTTTATCCCGGGTATATTATGATTGAAGTTTTGGAAGGTAAACTTTCTGATGAAATGATACAGCATTTAAGTAATGTTACGAATGTTATGCATTTCCTGACGGATGGCAAAGGCTCTAAAGGCAACATTATCAGTCTTAGAAAATCAGAGGTTAATAAAATGCTGGGTAAAGTTGATGAAATGGCTGATGTGGGGGGTATGAAGATGAGCGAACCCTTTATTGTGGGAGAAACAATTAAAATCATTGATGGACCTTTCAACGACTTTAACGGTGTTATTGAAGAAGTAACCGATGAGAAGAAAAAATTGAAAGTTCAGGTAAAAATATTTGGGCGAGCTACACCTGTAGAATTAAGTTATATGCAGGTTGAGAAATTAGTTTAAAATTATCTTTATAGTAGTGAAACCGGTTTCAGAAATGAGCCGGTTTTTTTTTAAAATTAGGAAATGATTTTTTGAGATTTCAATAAAATCTAAGAGTATATTCTTTTATCTGAATTAAGATATTGAAATAAAAAGTATTAGCCTCTTTAATATATAGGGTACTAATCAATATATCTGACTGAAAAATAGATGCATATTTTGTTTAATAACCCTGAAAATCAAGGGGTATCTTATCGTTTCTTTCGGTGTTTTTTTACCCGAATTTTTTTTGAAGATGCTTTTGATTTTTTTGTGTGGGCCGAATGAGATTTTTGGAGGGGGTAGGTCTCTTCTTTTGAAGCAATGCCATTTTCATCATCTTCCATCATAGAATCCTGATTAAATATTTCAGTCATTTTTTTTGATTGATAAATAGAGCGATTGTATTTATTTCCTAAAACAATAATAGTAACTGAATCCTGTATCATTCTTATAAAAACGGTATTATTTCCATGCCACCACCCGTTATGATAAATTACTTTTTTACCATTGGGATATACATTCATTCTCCAACCATAACCGTAATTTCTGATCCCGGGTTTTTCGTTGCTGTAAGGTGTAAAAGCTGCTTGTAATGTTTGTTTATTAAAAAGGCGATTGCCATATAAGGCCTGGTCCCATTTAAGTAAATCTTCGGGTGTACTGTATATATTTTTATCACCAAAACCAATATCCAAAAAGGTTAAGCCTTCCCGTCTCCCTCTCCAATCATAAGAAGGCATTGCAGTGGCACTGTCTGCGACATTAAAAACATAGGTATCCTTCATATGCAATGGTGTAAAAAAATATTGTTGTAAGAAATCTGCATAAGGCTGACCAGATGCTTTTTCAATAATTAATCCTAATAATGCATAGTTGGTATTGCAATAAGAGAAATGAGTATCCGGGTTGCTGGTGGCAGGAGGGTGATATTTTAAAAGATAATCCAATACATCCTCATTGGTGCAATATTGTTTTTTATTCCAACCTAATTTTTCCATAAAATAAATATAATTAGGCAGGCCACTTCTGTGGCTTAGTAATAATCTTATGGTTACATTATCATAGGGAAAAGCAGGAAAATATTTTTTCACATCATCATTTACTGAAAGCTTGCCCAGTTCTGCAAGTTTCAATGTAGCCATTGCGGTAAAAGTTTTTGAAATTGACGCTAGGTGAAAAGCGCTGTGCTTGGTAAGTGAATCTTTTTTCTTCAGATCAAAAAAACCATGATAATCTTCAAATATCACTTGTCCTCTTTTAGCAACAAGTATCCCTCCATTGAAGCCACTTTTAATAAGGGTTTTTTCATAAAAATTCTTAATACCATTGTAATAGCGTTTAAAATCTTCGGGCGGGATTTTGTAAGATGCCTGCCCTAAATGCGTTGTGGAATCTGAGATTACCGGTTTTGATCGATTCACACCTGAATGGCAGGCAGAAAAAATCAAAGAAAAAAAAGAAACAATTGAAATAAATTTGCGGAAACTCATTAATAAATATTCAAGGATTAAGGGGCTATATTTGCAATATTACATTACAAAATTTATATGACAGAGAAAAAAAACACAAGTTATCCTAAAGAAAAAATAAATATTCTTTTTCTGGAAAATATCAGCAAAGCTGCTGTTAAAAAATTTTTAGACGCGGGGTATTCTTCAGTAAAACAAATACCGGGAGCCTTAAGTGAAGAGCAGTTAATAAAAGAAATTAAAAATGTCCATTTGCTGGGCATTCGTTCAAAAACAAAAATAACCGAGGAGGTACTAAAAAAGGCCGAAAAGCTACAGGCAATCGGATGCTTTTGTATCGGGATTAGCCAGGTTGATATCCCTGCTGCTACTAAAAAAGGTGTTACCGTTTTTAATGCACCTTATTCTAATACCCGTTCTGTTGCCGAATTGGTGATAGCGGCTTCTATTATGCTCATCAGAAGAATTCCTGATAAAAACAGGTCGGCACACGAGGGGATATGGTTAAAAGAATCTGCCGGCAGTCATGAACTTCGTGGAAAAACTTTGGGTATAATTGGCTATGGCAATATTGGATCACAGGTCAGTGTACTTGCAGAAGCTATGGGCATGCGGGTTGTTTTTTATGATGTGGAAACAAAAATGCCTCTTGGTAATGCGGAGAGCAAAAAAACTTTAACTGAACTCTTGAAAGTTGCGGATATTATTACACTACATGTACCAGATTTGCCCTCAACCAAAAATATTATTAATAAATCCGCTTTAAAGCATTTCAAAAAAACTGCGATCCTTATTAATTATGCGAGAGGTGGCGTTGTAGACCTGGAAGCTTTGAGTAGCGCTTTACTGAATAACGATTTAGGCGGTGCAGCTATTGATGTATATCCTGAGGAGCCGAAAAAAAATGGGGATAAATTTACCTCTCCTTTGCAGGGACTGAGTAATGTAATCCTGACTCCTCATATTGGTGGATCCACTGAAGAAGCTCAGCAAAATATTGGGGAAGATGTAAGTGCCAAATTGTTTAATTTTTTGGAAAAAGGCGTTACTACAGGATCACATACCATTCCTGCCCTAAATCTTCCTTTACAAGAGAACACGCACCGTATATTGCATATTCATAAAAATGTACCAGGTGTATTATCTGAAATTAATACACGACTTTCATCTCATAAAATAAATATACTGGCCCAATATTTGAAAACCAATGATGATATAGGCTATGTAGTGCTGGATGTAAATAAAAATCTCTCAAAAGAAGCGCTTCAGCTTTTAAAGGATGTAAAGGGGACCATTAAGGTTAGATTATTGTATTGAGACTGAGTTGTGCGTGGTTGATATGTGCAATTTGAATCCATGATAGAATCAGATCCCCGCCGGTAATTATAATTTCATGAAGCAGCCTGCTGGCTCAAATGATCTCACTAAAGTTTTGACAGTGCAATTACCAATTGTGTCCGATTAAAAAATGGAGAAATGGAAATACATTTTTTACGCGCAGAATGGAACAACCTGATTATGGCAAACTTTGTTGTGCCAAAAGAATTGTTACTGCCCTATGTTCCCTATAAAACTGAACTGGATTTTTTTGAGGGAAATTCCTATGCCAGTCTTGTTGGGTATATGTTTTTAAATACAAAAATTCATGGTTTTAGTATTCCCTTTCATATTAATTTTGAAGAAGTTGATCTGAGATTTTATGTGAAATTGAATGATCACGGGCATTGGAAAAGAGGAGTAGTCTTTATAAAAAAAATTGTACCCCGGCAGGGAATTTTATTAATGGCTAATAATCTTTATGGTGAAAAATATACTACTATGAAAATGAACCATTACCATGTAGATAAAGGTGAATGTTTAGAAGCGGGGTATGAATGGGAATATAAAAATAAGTGGAATCAGTTAGTAGCAAAAACTGACAAAAAATCGGCTCTGATTTGCAAAGCAAGTCATGAAGAATTTATTGCTGATCATTATTGGGGATATACAAAATCAGGAGATACCAGGACTTATGAATATAGTGTGGAACATCCTGTATGGGAAATCTTAAAAGTAATTGAGTATTCAGTAAATTGCGATTTTGGATCTATTTATGGCAAGCGATTTTCAGTTTTGAATAAGGCTAAACCCCAATCAGTTTTTTTGACAAGAGGCTCTGAAGTAAAGGTGCATCGCAAGAAAGTTATTGAATGACAGAAAATGGTTTCTCAGAAAATATAATTTCTAAAATGATCTGTCCGCCGACATCAAGGATTAAATGTTTTTAATATTTCTGCCATCCGGGTCACTTCTTCTTTATTAGCTGTGATGTATTGTAAAGTTTCATTCATGGAACCATTTTTAAATTCCATTTTACTTTCTGCAAAAAAACTTGCTGAACTATGAAACTCTTTGGCGCCAGTACCTTCCGCTATTGTTATCATATTGTCACCATTAATTCCTGAACCGGGCATTATGATTATTCTGCATGCAGATTGTTTTATTAACCCTGCAAGAGTTTCTTTCCCATCAATGGCCTTTGGCTTTAACCCAGAGGTTAATATTCTTTCAAATCCCAGGTCAATGATATCTTCTAGGGCTTCAAAAGGATTTGCCACCCTGTCAAATGCACGGTGAAAAGTAGCTTCTAAAGGGTAGGCTAATTCAATTAATTCTTTGCATCTTTCTTTATCAACTTTACCATCCTTTGTTAAAATGCCAAAAACTACTCCATCACAGCCAAGCTGTTTGCAGATGGAAATATCTGTTTTCATTATTTCAAATTCTATATCGCTATATAAAAAATCGCCACCCCGTGGCCGGATCATTACATATAAATCAATCGACAACAGTTCCCTGGCTGCCTTTATAAACGCATAAGAAGGAGTAGTTCCTCCTTCTCCGGGGCTGGCACATAATTCAACCCGGTTTGCACCACCTTCCTGTGCATTGATACAGCTTTCTATATTAAAACCGATTATTTCTAACTTCATGATGTCTTTCCCCTAATCCTCTCCTGAAGAGAGTGTACTGTAAAATGCCAGGTAAATCACAGTATATTTTATTTACAAAATCACTTAAAACTTTTTGTTGATAGAACTATGGGTAGCTACTATTTTATGTTGCCCCCAGGTCGAAAACATATTTTGATGGATACACTTTTTCTTCCCCATTACTTTTTACAGAAAAAACAAAACCTTTTTGAACTGCAAAAGCACCGTATTGTCCTTTTTTATTCAGAGCCAAAAAACCAACCTGTAATGTTTTTGCTTTTTCCCTGTCCCGGTTTATAATACGCTCAATTGCTTTTCTGCAGGCAGTTTCAGGAGAGAATCCCTGGCGCATATATTCTACAACGAGGTGCGTGCCACAAATACGCATTACTTCCTCGCCCATGCCACTGGAAGTGGCGGCTCCAACTTCATTATCCACAAAAAGTCCCGCTCCTATAATAGGCGAGTCACCTACGCGGCCATGGATTTTATAAGCCATTCCGCTTGTGGTTACGGCACCACTCATATTGCCGGAGGCATCGAGTGCAACCAGCCCCATCGTATCATGATTGACAGATCCATCATCAAAAAAATTAGGAGCGAATGGCCCATTTCCTTTTTTATTTTCAATATTAATTTCTGGTTTATACTGGCTCTTTTTTAACCATTCATGGTAGGCTTTTTTCGCATCATTAGAAAGAACGGGAGGCTCTTTCTTAAAGCCGTTTTCAAGCGCGAACTTTTGAGCGCCTTCGCCTACAAGCATAATGTGTGGAGTAGTTTCCATTATTTTTCTTGCTACAGAAACAGGGTGTTTGATTTGTTCAATAGCGCCTACTGAACCGCAATTAGCATGTTCGTCCATGATGCAGGAATCAAGTGTTACAACGCCATCTCTATCGGGGTAGCCACCTAAGCCTATGCAGCAATTCTGTGTTCCTTCGATATATCTTGCGCCTTTTTCCACCGCATCGAGGGCACGCCCCTGTGTAGATAAAATTTTCCATGCTTCGTTATTCACTTGTATTCCATCTGCCCATGTAGAAACTACTATCGGTTTCGTTTGTGCTGCTGTGTTATTGAAGATATTTTTTATTGATAATAATGGTGCGGAGAGTGTGGAGACCTGCAGAAATTTTCTTCTGTTAAGCATTGAGTATTTTTTATAATGACTAAAAATCTAAAAGTATGAAATAATTGGTTTTGCTTCATGAAATAAAATATCCGTCACTGATATTTAAATGTATTTTATAATTTATTACGGAGCTATCAGGGAGGCCATTATTCCTGTAGTAGGAATAAGCATCTTTTTTTCCTTTTTTTTAGATTGTATTCGGGATAATCTCAAATTATCAATTTTAAAAGATAATTAAATCAACTTTGTTTTTGGATAGAATCGGTTTCGGTATAATTAGTTGCCAATCGATTGAAATAGAGATAAATTATTACAAAAAGAGTTGCTATAGAGGTAATCAAAAAAGTAGCAGAAGCGCCTAGTAAAATCCATAAAAATCCTGTAAGGCTACTGGCTATTAACGCAGAAATACTTTGTAGTCCTGTATAAGAGCCAATAGCAGTTGCAGTTTCTTTTTTGCTTACCATATTGCTTATCCAGGCTTTTGAAATTCCTTCGGTTGCTGAAGCATAAATTCCATATAAAAAAAACAGGAACAGGAATATATAAATGTTTTTATTGATTGCAAATCCTGCATACACAACAGAAAAAATAAATAAACCGGTTAGGAATATTTTTTTCATCCCAATTTTATCTGCTAAAATACCAACCGGATAAGATAAGAGTGCATAAACCAGGTTATAAAAGATATATATGCCAATAACAGAAGTGTCACTAAGACCGGTATCTTTTATTTTTAGCAATAGGAAAACATCAGAACTGTTGAATAGCGCAAAAAATAATAATGCAGCCACTAATTTTTTGTAGGATAAGCTACTTTTTTTCCAATAGCTGAATATGGCAAAAAACTTTTCCTGTTGTTGTTCATTTTCAGGTAAAGGGTTTTTCTTTTTTTCTTTTATCAGTAAAGTTGATACAACGGCAGCCACACCAGGAACAAAGGCCACCAGGAAGATTAATTTGTATTGACCGGGGTAAAAATATAAAAAAACCAATGCAATAGCAGGACCGATTACGGCGCCAAGTGTATCCATACTGCGATGAAAGCCAAAAACTTTTCCTTTATTTTCAGGGGTAGATTCATCACTTAATATGGAATCTCGTGGAGCTGTGCGCAAGCCCTTGCCAAGGCGGTCTATGCTTCTTGCAAAAAATATCCACACAGGATATACAAAGGCAGCCATCATTGGTTTGGAAATTGCACTCAGGAAATACCCCAGTTGAACAAATGGCAATCTTTTCCCGGTGTTATCACTTTTACGGCCAAAATAACTTTTGCTGATGCCTGCGGTGGCTTCTGCAAAACCTTCAAGGATTCCGATGAGCAGAAAAGAGAATCCAATGCTTCGTAAAAAAATTGGCATCACAGGATACAGCATTTCGCTGGCCATATCCGTAAACAGGCTTACCAGCGACAAAATCAATATAGTTCTTGTAATGATTCGACTTTTCATCAGCTATTTTAAAAGATAAAAATAAAGGAATTAATATTGGTATTTACACTTGCTAAAATTGATGAATATTTAATCCATTTTTATCAGGGTGCTTAGTTTAATTTAGCAATTGATTTGTACATTGCGTTTGCACACACTTGTGCAAAAGTTTTGAAATTAATTTATGAGTAAAAAAACAGGAAAGAAAAAAACCACCCCGGGTGTAAAAGGTACGTTGGACATTACACGTTCAGGAATGGGGTATGTAATTGCGGAAGGCAGGGAAAAAGATGTTTTAGTACGGCCCCAGGATTTTAATAAAGCTATGCATGGAGATACTGTATTGGTAAAAATAAAAGAATCGAATGGGAGGCGCATTGAAGGAGTTATACAAGAAGTTTTAGAAAGGAAACAAACTGAATTTATTGGTAATATTGAAGTCCATGAAAATTTTGCTTTTTTTAAACCGGATAGTCAAAAACCGGTACCGGATTTTTATATCAGCATAAAAAATATTAACGGCGCAAAAAATAATGAACGTGTAGTAGTGAAATTTCTTAACTGGGAAAAAGGAGAAAAAAAACCTGAAGGTGAAGTAGTATCTGTATTAAAAGCAAAAGATGCAGGAGATATGGCAATGAAAGAAATCATTATCCAAAATGGGTTTACTTTGGAGTTTCCTCAACCGGTTTTAGATGAATTAAATAACTTGGATGAAACCATTGATTCAGTAGAACTAGCGAAAAGAAAAGATTACCGTGATATACTCACTTTCACTATTGATCCCGCTGATGCGAAAGATTTTGATGATGCACTTTCAATAAAAAAACTAGGTGACAATGATTTTGAAATTGGGGTACATATTGCCGATGTAAGCCATTTTGTAAAACCGGGGACTGCACTGGATGAAGAAGGATACACAAGGGCTACCAGTGTTTATTTACCCGACAGGGTGAACCCGATGTTGCCTGAAAAAATATCCAACGAACTTTGCTCTCTTCGGCCTAATGAAGACAAGTTTACTTTTTCAGTTATTTTTAAAATCAATAGCAAAGGCAAAGTAAAAGAATATTGGGTGGGAAAAACTTTTATACATAGCAACCATCGTTTTAATTATGATGAGGTACAGGAAATAATAGAAACTGGGAATGGCCCATACAGTGAAGAAATTACTTTACTGAATTCCCTGGCAAAAAATTTCAGAAAAGAAAGATTTAAAAACGGGGCTATTAATTTTTCATCTACAGAAGTAAAATTCCGGTTGGATGAAAATGGGAAACCCCTTGGGATTATTGTAAAAGAAAGTAAAGAATCACATCAATTGATTGAGGAGTTTATGTTGCTTGCCAACAGGACAGTTGCGGCCCATGTTGCAAAAATTAAAGTTCATAAAAAGCCAATACCCTTTCCATACCGGATTCATGATACACCTGATGAAGAAAAATTAAAACCCTTTGCGGCCTTTGCCAAAAAATTTGGATATAAATTTGACCTGAAAGATGAAGATGCCATTACGAAATCATTTAACCAGTTGATGATAGATGTACATGGAAAACCCGAGCAGCATGTGCTTGAACAATTAGGAATCCGGACAATGGCAAAGGCAATTTATACTCCTGAAAATGTAGGACATTATGGATTGGGGTTTGAAAATTATTGTCATTTTACTTCGCCCATACGCCGCTATCCTGATGTAATGGTTCATAGAGTACTCCAGGAAATCCTGGAGAATGATGTGCATCCGGATAAAAAGATGGAAGAAAAGTGTGTTCATTGGAGTCAGCGAGAACGTGCAGCCATGGAAGCAGAGCGTGCCGGTAATAAATACAAGCAGGTAGAATTTATGATGGATAAACTGGGAGAAGATATGGAAGGTGTTATAAGTGGGGTCTCTTCTTTTGGTTTTTGGGTAGAAACGGTGAATGAGAAATGTGAAGGTTTGGTTTCTGTAAAAGATCTTTCAGATTATGATGACTTCCGGCATGATGAAGCTGATTATGCTTTAGTGGGTATCCGAACCGGGAAAAAATTCAGAATGGGTGATAAAATTCAGATAAAATTAGTAGCTGCCAATTTGGAAAAGCGACAGTTGGATTTTGAATGGATTCCTAATATTGAGAGTTTAAAAGTGAAGGCTGTTAAAGCTAAAAAGAAAAGAAAATAACTCATAAAATAATTAGTATTTATTGATAAAGGGCTAATGAGAACCAATGATCAGATGATTAAAAAAACAGACATAAATGGCAATACAATTTCTACAGAAAAGAATGAAATAAAGGCGGCACCGGCAGTAGAAAATAAACAAAGCCTTCATTCTTATAAAGAATTGTCTCACCTTTTTGAACAAAGGTTTAATGTGCGCCAGTTTCCGGAGCAGCCGGAAAAATTATATGATGCTTCACAGTATTTACTCGCGCTCGGGGGGAAACGTATTCGCCCAGTGATGTGCCTAATGGGAAATGAAATGTTTGATACCATAAAAGAGGATGCCTACCATGTAGCGGCAGCCATTGAACTGTTTCATAATTTTACCCTTGTGCATGATGACATTATGGATAGGGCACCATTGCGGCGCGGGATGCAAACCGTACATATGAAATTTGGAGAATCAACCGCCCTTTTGGCTGGCGATGTGATGCTGGTGACTGGTTACCAAAGTTTAAATAAGGTACATATTGATTTTCTGCCGGCAGTCCTTTCTCTTTTTAATAAGACTGCCAAAGAAGTATGCGAAGGCCAGCAACTTGATATGGATTTTGAAAAGATGCCGGAAATCAACTTCGATGATTATGTCAGGATGATTACACTAAAAACATCGGTAGCGCTTGCAGCCAGTCTTCAGTTAGGTGCCATTTTAGGGGGTGCGGGATTGGGTAACCAGGGGCATTTATACGAATTTGGAAAAAACCTGGGTATTGCTTTCCAGGTACAGGATGATTATTTAGATGCGTTTGGAAACCCGGAAAAATTCGGAAAAAAAACCGGTGGCGATATTATGGCCAATAAAAAAACTTTTTTATTACTGCAGGCCCTGAAAGTAGCTTCTGCAAGTCAGCAGAAAGAATTACACAGTTTATTAAGACTAAATGACGAAAGTAAAATCCAGCCTGTCCTGGATATTTATACATCCTGCCAGGTGGATGTGTGGGCAAAAGAGTTGAAACAAAAATACCTTTCAATTGCTTTAGAGCATCTTGAAGAAATCGCGGTTCTTTCTGCCAGGAAAAAACCATTGGAAGACCTGGCACATTATTTAATGGACAGGGATGTTTGAACAAAATTATTTCTGGTTCAATTCAATTCTTTCTTTCCGGCCATTTATGTAATGATATATGAGAAAAGTGGCTTTCATATCGGGGTAGCGTTCTGTTAATTGTTTTTTTATGCTTTGGTAAATTCTGAGTTCAGGATACACGGGCACCTGCATTTCCTGGAATGACCACGCAGTTATATCTAATAAATAGGAATTTCTATCGCAACGAAATTGATACTTTTCTTTTGAAAAAAAGGGTTGTAATTTCTTGCCACTTCCTTCGTGATTAATACAAATATACATCTCAGGAGTTCTGCCACTAATCAGGCTGGATGATAAATAGAAATCCCAATACCCGATAAAATTTAATGCCGGCAACATGCCAAATAAAACCAGGATAAGTTTATTCCATCCTTGTTTTATTGATTGAGAAAATGGGGTAACTGGTGAATTGTGAATGAAAAGTAGGTATAAAAAACCCATCATTACAATATTCCATGGCCATATTATTTTATCATAATTCAATCCAAATGGGCCAAAAGCAGCAAGTATCAGTAAATGCATAGCAATAAGAAAAGATGCCGCTATTTTTCTGCTTTGGCGAAATAAAAGCCCTATGGATAACAAAATTTCAATTAAAGTCAACAGATATCCCAAATGAAATGTAACCCATATTGATGCCATTGAAGTGCTTTCATGAAATATATTGGCATGTACTATTTCATGCCTTATGAATCTGGAAAATATTGGATTTAATTTACTGACACCACTATAGAAATAGACAGATATCAACAGTAAAGAAATTACAGAAACAGCATTTTTTTTATTCTTATAATTAATGATCAATATCAATATTAGCAGAATATACTGGTACTCCCATGGTTGCCACCGGTTCTGATCCAGGGCGCAGGAGAGTATTTCAATAACGATGATGCTTACCAGTAATATTTTATTGGTTGGTAATAATAATAAAACTACCAGTATTAAAAGTGAAAGGGAAAATAATATGGTATGTATTGCGGAAGGAACCTCCAGGAAATTAAAAGGCGGTACTAAAGGGAAAAGCCTGTCTGCCAACCAAACTTTGTAAGAAATAATTTTTGCAATAAGCCAGAAAAAGCAGGTAAGTCGCGTCAGGTTCCTGGTTTTATCTGCAATAGAAAAATTGGAGATAGGCATGATGCAAAAATATTTTCAAAAAATTAAATGACCACTTTTTCCATTTTAGCCAACCTGTCGTGTTCTAACCAGGCTCCGAGGCCGGCAGATTCAGGCACTTCAATAATGCCTTTTTCTTTGTAGACAATGCCTCCGCTAACTGGATCTTCTGCAAACATAAGCGGCGTATCAAAATCACAATGCAAAATATATTTGCTGCTCAAAGCCAGGTGTGCATTGGCTGTCATTGCTATTTTTGATTCCATAAAACCACCCACCTGCATCGCCATCTTTTCTTTTTCTGCCAGCGCTATTATTTTTCCTCCCTTTAACAATCCTGATGATTTCCCTAATTTTAAATTAAACATATCGCAGGCGCCTAATTGTATTAATGTTTTGGCGTCGTGATGATCGCAACAACTTTCGTCTGCCATTATCGGTATGGAACTTTTCTTTTTTACTTTTTTAAGATTCAAAAAGTCCCAGCGGGGGATTGGCTCTTCGCAATATTGGATATTATCATTTTTCAATGCCTCCAGGATTTCAATGGCTGTGTTCACATCCCAACCCTGGTTGGCATCAATGCGCAATGGCAATTTTTTACCAATTGCCTTACGGATGGCTTTTATTCTTTTAATATCGATCTCTTTTCCTTTGCCCAGTTTTACCTTGATGACAGGAAATCCGGCATTCTTGATTTTCAATGCATCTGCTGCCATTTTTTGAGGTTCATCAATGCTGATGGTATAATCGGTAGCCAGTATTTTATCTTTTTTGCCACCCAAAAATTGATATAATGGTAAACCTGCGGATTGCGCAGCTATATCATGCATGGCAATATCAAAAGCGCTTTTAATACTGCTATTTCCATAAATCAATTCATCCATCATGTCCATGTTGCCTTGTATATCCAAAGGGTTTTTACCTTTCAATATTTTGGCAATCAGTTGCCCAACTAAAAAGCAGGTTGATTGGTTTTCCCCATTGATTGTCGTAAAAGGACTGCATTCACCAAATCCGTTGATTCCTTGATTGGTGAGTATTACAACGATTATGTTTTCTGCATTATGGATCGTTCCAAGGGAAATAATGAAAGGTTTCTTAAGCGGGATAAATAACTTGTAAATTTCTATTTGTGTAATTTGAAAATCAGGTTTTGCCATTGAGTATAGTATAAATTGAAATTTTTACAGAGGTATTTATTAGAATCTTGCTAATAATTTAAAATTAATTAGTCGTGGGGTTAACCGATTAGGGATACTGAAAGTGTCATTTGCAAAGTCTTTTACCAATTGATATGAAATGACATTGGCCCTGTCAATAATGTTAAATACTTCAAGGCTGGCCCATATATTTTCAAAACTGCGGAATGGGGAATGGCTGCGTCTCAATGCTTTTTCACTTAATAGTAAAGCGCTGAAACCTACGTCAACTCTTATATATGGGTCAATGATTAATGCATTCCGGTATTTCGGATTGTTGGGGATATTGTAAGTCATGTTGCTGCCGTAAATCATATTCAAATGCACCTTGAAATTTTTGTTGGTACTTAAATAATCCTGTAAAAATAATCCCATGGTCAACAGGCGGTCGCTGGGTCTTCTTATCCAACCGACTTCGGTACGTACGCTATCTGCCACCACCTGGTCAGTTGATTGCGCCGTGATTGTTTCACCGGCAGCGTTTTGATAATTGTAATAATAATCATTGTTAATTTTTTCTTTTGTCCGGCTAATACCAATGCTGAACCAGCTTTCTGCATCTTTTACCAACTCTGTGTATAGCCTTGTTTCAATGCCGGCGGCATACGCACGTGCATTGTTTTCGCCAAAATATTGAATGCGGACATTGTCAATATCATAAGGATCCACATCCGTCAATGATTTATAATAAGCTTCTGTAGTAATACGCATCGGCCTGTCGCCATGCGATAAATTATAATCGAACCCGGTTACAAATTGAACGCTTTTCTGGCTTTTCAATGCAGTGTTTACCGTGCCATCGTATCTTCTCATTTCGCGGTAAAAAGGGGGCTGGTCATATACCCCGGCAGAAGCCTTGAAAATAATATCACGTTTCCAGTTGGGTTTATAACTGATTTGTCCCCGAGGGCTTACCAGGAATTCCCCGTTGAGCGAGTTATAATTAAAACGTATACCGGCTTGTAAAGTAACATCTGTAACTCCTTTGCTTAGACGAATATTATCCTGCAAATAGCCGCTGTATTTGTCAATAGTAAGGTCGGTATGTGATTTTAGTACATTATTTAAATTAAGCTGATTGGGATTGAAGGGTAGCGAATAACCGGCACTGTCCTGGAATTCCCATTCATTCAACCTGTCGCTGATAATCGTATGGTCCACCCCGGCGCCCCATTGCAAAAAATGTTTCCCAAGATTGTAACTTCCTTTGTGACTGATGTTATATGCCTGGATGTTTAATTGGTTACGGGCATAATTTTGAAAGACGCCTGCTCCCAGCGGATTAGTGATCTGGCCAAAGTCCGGTTTTGTTTTATCAAAACTTCTTTCTCCAAAAAGGTAGGCCCCGGTAATATCAAAATTTTCATTTTCATTATCACCATAGCGGCTTGCCATCCATTTTAAATGAACTCTATCGGTTACATTTTGAAGAAGACTTATGCCTATCAGGTTGCTGTTATAATTATCTTTTTCCTGCCCGTCAAAAAATATATCGAGCCCAACATCTGCTGTAAACAGGGGCGAAAAAACGGCGCTGGATTTTTGTGCTGATTGGGGTTGAAAATAAAATTTGGAACCGGAGATAATTCCCAATAATTGCAACTCTGTTTTTTGTGAGATCTTATAGGTAAGAAATGCCTGGAGGTCAGAGGCCGAGGGTACATAATTTCCTTTTGTTTCCTGGCTGCTTAGTAAATTTTTATTGGTTTTGCTTCTTACGCCAAATAACCAGGAAAGCTTTTTATTTTTTGACGTGCCTTCCAGGTGCAATCCCTGCTCCAAAGCACTAACATAAGCCGAACCTCCAAAAGACACTGGTTTCTTATATTGAATATCCAGAACACTGCTGATTTTGTCTCCATACCTGGCCTGGAAACCTCCGGTATAAAAATTGATATTTTTTACCAGTTCAGGATTGATAAAACTTAATCCTTCCTGCTGTCCGTTGCGAACAAGATAGGGGCGGTAAATTTCAAAATCATTGACATAAATAAGATTCTCATCATAGTTGCCGCCCCTCACAGAATATTGGGAAGTAAGTTCATTATTGCTTCCCACTAATATTTTGATCAATCCTTCCACGCCGCCTGTGGCGCTTGGCAGGCTGATCGCATTTTTAGGATTTATTTTGACCAGCCCGGTTTCTTCTCTCTGTTTTTGATTGCTAATGACAACCGTTTCGAGTGTTTTTCCAATGCGATTAAGCTTTACCGTCAGTTGCTCTTCTTCACCATCGCTCAGGAAAAAATTTTTTTGTACGGAAAGGAAATCTGAATGTGAAAACACCAGGGCGAAAGCTTTTTCGGCCGGAACCTGTATCCGGTAAGTGCCTGAATCAGAGGAAACAATTCCATTTTGTTTTCCCAGGATAATAATACTTACCCCTGCTATTGGATCTTCATTTTCATCAATTACTTTACCTGATACAAAAGCAGATTTAGTTTGCGCAGTAGATGAAAGCGTTGTAAGCAGCAGGAAAATAAAAGCCAATAGTCTCATTAGGTGAAGATAATATTTTATGAAAATACATTTAATATTGGCTTCATTTCATTTTTATTATTTTTGATGATGCGAACTTATTACGGACTTATTTTCTTTCTTATTTCTGTTTCCTTTTATCAATGTACGGCTCCTGTAAATCGTGGCGGTGAAAAGATGGTGGATGCTGAGCCACTGGTGCCAAAAGATACTTTTCACCTGCTATGCCAGTACTGGCAGCTTACAGATGCGGAAAAGCCTACTTCAGCAGATATTTCATTTACCAATGACAAAGGAATTTTGTTTCAATCAGGGATTGTTTTTATGACAGATTCTGTGATGTTGGAAAATCCTACAGGTGAAATGAAGTATGGAAAATTTACACTGAACGGAAATATCATCAGGGTTGTTTTTGATAATGGGACTAAAGCCATTTACCAGATTGGGCGGTTGAATGATAATGAATTGTGGCTTGAGAGAACCGGGAACAAACATACCTCTCAATTAGTTTTTAAGGCAACCCATACTTACTGGAAGGATGCCAGTAAGAATCCATTTGCCAAACAAAATTATCAGTGGAGCATAAAACCCCTGAAGCCGGAAAATGACACAGCATTAAGAAAACGGGTGAAAGAAAATGTTCAATTTTATGCCTATTATTTTAATGGATTTATTGCCGGGCGCGCTACCACCGTCAATTTTGAAGCCATTCCTTGTTGTTTAAAATGGTATTCGGGAGGCATATTTATTCAGAATGAAGATAAGCTGGATAAGAAATGGAGCAATTGTTTTTATTCGGAAGCGCAGGCATTCAAAGCAAGACAAATATTAGAGGATGCTTTGCATAAAAAGTATAACTGGGACACTACACAAACTAATTGGGTAAAGCAGATAGCGCCCGTATTGCAGCAAATAAGCGACGGCTTATAATATGGATTAATAAGGATGGAGGTCAGGGGAGAATGCCTCACTATTTAATATTAATGTCCCGGCTGCCTATCTGCGCGGGTTAGAAGTAATTCCGTAAACAGTTCGGCAAAAAATAGTATTTTACTTCAGATTCAAACAAACTACTTTTCAATAACTGCGTCATCCATTAATAAAATTTGTCTATGCAAGAAACAATGCAACCAGAAAATAATGGCATTGATGAATTTCATATACCTCTTAAAAGAGTAGTGGGCTGGGCGGCTGCGGTGTTAATGGTTGTCGGGAATATTATTGGCACAGGCGTTTTTAAAAAAGTGGTGCCCATGGCACAAACAGGCCTGGATGAACATTTTATTTTACTCGCCTGGATCGTTGCGGGACTTGTTGTTACTTTCGGCGCTTTTACCTATGCAGGGCTTGCAAAACTTACCACTGCTCCGGGTGGTAGCTATGAATACCTGCGACTTTGCTTTGGCAATTTTCCGGCATTTCTCAACGGTTGGGGCATTTTCATTATTATAGGCAGCGGATCTATAGCTGCTGTAGCTTTCGTGTTTTCCCAATCTGTTAATGTGTTGGTTGCTTTACCTGATCCGTTTCAACAATGGGCCCATATTTCCATTGCCGGTTCCATCTATCCCTTTGAAAGTTCAGGAATAAAAATATTTTCGGTGGCGACTATTATGGTACTCACCTGGTTTAACTATCGTGGTGTAAAAAACAGTTCATTGCTTAATACCATTGTTACCACTGCAAAAATTTTAGGTATTCTATTTTTGATCGTCGTGGCCCTGGTTTTGAGTGACCCTTCCCCGGTGTCAGGTAACCCGGTTTATCAAAATCCTTCGCTCGCAAATGCCTCGTTTTTAAGTATTTTTTTGGGAGCAATGCTGAGTTCCTTTTGGGCGTATGACGGGTTTACCAATATAGCCGCACTTGCCGGTGAAATAAAAGATCCGAAAAGAAATCTTCCCATTGCAATCATATCAGGTGTGCTGATTGTAATGGTTTTGTATGTTCTGGTTAATTATGCCTACATGAAAGTGATGCCTTTGCAACAACTGGCAGCTTTGGGAGAAAATAAAATTGCCGCTACAGAAATTGCCGGAAGACTTTTGGGCACGCGTGGCACCATGTTGATATCCGTTCTCATCATTTTAAGTGCTTTTGGAGCGCTCAATATTATCATCCTTTTTTATTCACGGGTTTACTTCCGCATGGCGCAGGAAGGTGTATTTTTTAAAAGTGCTTCTAAAGTTCATCCCGTTTACAGAACGCCTTACAATGCTTTGTGGTATTCCATGATATGGAGCTGCCTGCTTGTGCTTTCAGGTACATTTGATGTGCTTACCAACATGGTTATTTTTACAGGATTTGCCTTTTACCTTCTTGCTGCAGTGGGGCTTATTAAAATGAAAAGAAAAAAAGTGATTAAAGAAAAAATTCCAGCTTACCCCATTGCCCCGGCGCTGTTCATTTTATTTACAGGTATATTTTTAATTGGCATACTAATTAATTATCCGAGGCAAAGCCTTACCGGTACTGCTTTATTACTAACCGGTGTTCCGTTCTATTATTACTTCAGGAAAAAGAATGGAGTGGTGAGTAACTAACCGGGTAAAATTTAAACAGGCTTTATTTATTTGCTCCTGCCGCCTCTGTGTCCGCTTTAGCGTGAGGTCGGATTAGCGCAAGAGCTTCCGCTTGTGCTGTTAATGATTTTTGCGGAATGAAGGGATTAGTTGAATTAAGTTACAGTTAGTAATTGGTCACCAGCGGATGCTGGGCCAAGGCGGGGGCTAAAACAGGGTAAACGTGGTAAGATTATTGAGGACAAAATGATGAAATCAATTCTGTTGCAAAAATTAATAAATTCTTTACAAATGAAATCCAGGCAAATTGTAATTCTTTTTTTCGTCATCAGCCTATTCTCATCAGTAATTTATTGTCAGGATAAGAATAATTCCATGATGCATGGAAACGGTATGATGATGCAGCGTGGCAATCACCAAATGATGAATTGGAACAGGCAGAGGCAAAGTGGGCAATGGATTGCCCCACCGGGTACTAATAAATTAAATAATCCTTTAATAAAAAGTTCAGAGACTTTGGCAGCAGGTAAAACTATTTTCCAAAGCCAATGTTACGTCTGCCATGGTAAACAAGGTAAAGGCGATGGACCCGCCGGCGCGACACTACATCCCAAACCAGCAGATCTCACTTCTCAGAAAGTAAGCCAACAAAGTGATGGCGCTATTTTCTGGAAAATAACAACCGGTAACTCGCCCATGCCATCTTACAAACTTAGCCTGTCCGGACAACAGAGATGGCAATTGGTAAATTATATAAGATCGCTTCAACAAAACCAATAATTAAAACTCCATTGATATGAAATCAAAATTATTTAAACCGGTTCTGTTAATGATGATGCTTTTTATTTTTAGTTGTACCAAAAAAGAAAAACCTAGAGCAGAAGAAATTCTCTCAGACCCGGCACAGCAGGGACAAATAATGAGTTACATCATGAATGATTATTCCCTGATGCAAAAATTTCTTGATACCTGTATGACTAACAATAAAGCAAAATCCATGATGCTCGGCCACTGGAATATGATGTCGATGATGATGAATAATAGCGGAATGATATCAGAAATTATTAAAGAAGATTCATTAGACCGGAACGATATGATGAGAAGCATGATTTTAGCGGCAAGCGAAGACTCGGCTATGCAACAAAGTTTGGTGAATTTGATTATGCAAAATGAATCCCTTAAAAATGTGATTGAGAAAAAGATTCAAAAAATAAATAATACATTAATTTGATCTTATAATTTTTGCTTTCCGGCAATGTCTCTCCTTAGGGGAACAGCTTTAATCCTAACAGGCGTTCCGTATTACTTCAGGAAAAGGAATGGAGTGGTGAGTTACTAATTGGGTAAAATTTAAACAGGCTTTATTTATTTACCCCTTCTGCACAAAAGTTCTGCTCAATATCTGCCGGCGGGGCTATTTTTATTATACCTATCTGACACTGCCGTATCCCGCCACAAGAAAGTCTCTTAGAAAATACGGCCTGGGAAAATTTTTATTTCCCGGTCTTCATATTAAGAAAAAATACCGTAATATTGGTTTGTCAAAATTTAACAAAAAATTAAAACTTACAAATCATGAAAAAAAGATTATCAATTCTAACAGCGTTGTTATGTTTTTTCAGTTTAGCAATGCAAGCGCAGGATAATGAAAACAGTGGCAGGATATTTAAAAAGTTTAAAGTAGATGTAAGCTTTGGATATGCCGTGCCAGAGAAAACGCAAGGCGCAGGTAGAAATGCCGGAGCATTGTTTGCTATTGAACCTAAATATGCGGTAATGGACCAGCTATCTTTAGGTCTACGCCTTGAAGGTGCAGTGATGGTTAATGTGGACAATACTGGTCAAACCGGAAGTGGACAAGTAAACGCTTCTTATCTTGCTACCGGTGACTACTATTTCACTAATACCAGGTTAAGGCCTTTCCTTGGAGCGGGTCTCGGTATGTATACTTATGCAAATGTGAATAGTAATAGTAATATTTCTTCAGTTAATGATATTCCTTTAACCTCAAACTTTGGCTTTATGGCTCGCGGAGGCTTTGAATTTGGCCATTTGCGTGTAGGGGTGGAGTATAATTTTGTACAGGATAAAAGTGGTTATTTGGGTCTGAAATTAGGTGTCCTTATTGGCGGCGGCAGAAAATAATACAGGTAGTTCTGATTTCAGAGTCTCTATTTACCCCGGTCTCTATCCGGGGTTTTCTTTGTGCGGTTGCAAGACGCTGCTGCATCAATTCACTTTTCTATTGTTATATATCACAGGCTAAAATAATTATTTTTATTACTCTTTTAGATTGGTCGATATCGTATTTCCGTTTCGTGTACCATGAATCGGGCATGGTGAATGCCTGATGCCCAAATACCAATAATTTAGAACTATTGTTTACCAGTCGGATTACTATGGCCCCATGGTGTCAACTGTATCTGCGCAGCAAGGTGGTAAGCGGCAGGAATGTCGCCTTCGTTCTCTACGAATACGCGGCCGAGCACAAGCACTGAATTGTTTGGCGAAGAAATCCGCTCCATGTCCTGCGGTATAGCTCCTTTCCAACCAGGCCCGGTGATCAGGTAGTCGCCAGAACTGTTACCCGTAGTGCGTTTGCCGACGTAGGCAAAATTAATGTTTTTTGACGGATCGGTGAACTGCACGCTGTAGTAGCGACTACCCATGTCCGGCATATGCAGCACTTGCGGTTCTTTGGAAAGGTCAAGCCAGCCAACCGTAGGGAGTGTGTCGCGGTTAACGCCGGTAGTGAATAATTTTGAAGCCGAGGCAGGCGGGTGGAGGGGATCTGCAAAAAGCGTTTGAGGTTCTGTATAGAGGGTATTTATCGGGATGGGGCCGTCGCCACTTCCTTTAACGAGGATTGCTCTTTTGTACACGATGAATAACAATCGCGGCCATAAGTAAGTGAAAAGAAACCATGTCGAGAGACAGACACCACTAAATATAAATAAATGTCGCATGTTTGGTATCATTTTGTTTTTACAATCGGTGGCACCTTGTACTCACCATTAAGAATTGCCGTGTCGGGCATATACACGCGTAGCCAGAGAATGAAATTGCCCGGGGGCGAAGGGAGCCAGTTCGACTCATGACCTGCAGGAGCTGTGTTCTGGATATAAATATCGACGGAACTGTCCACGTTCGGCGTAAGTCCCGTCCGGTCGCTGATGCTATAGCGATTAATAGGATTCTCCACAAAGCGATTTTTTGGGTTTCCCATCGTTAGCGACCAGAATGCATGGTTGGGCGGAAGGCCGTCCGGCGGAAAGTGTATCACATAGTTGTGCTCTCCGGAAAGCAAATGACCTGCGCCATCTCCGGATGTCGTCCAATACATCGCTTCTTCCGGCACGTTTACAGGGCCGGGGAATAATTGGGCGTGCGCTGCCCGCAGGAACATGCCATTGCCGGGCACACCTAATCCGAACATGGTAATCCAGCCGTTGATCTTTGTGGCCTTGATCCTCGCATAAATTTGAGCCGTGACAAACGCCAGCCCGAAGCCGATGAGGATGCCTTGTATCACATCAATCTGCACGGTTCTGGAATTCAAATCGATAAAGAAGAACAAGCGGATGAGGAAATAGCCGCATATTGCGCTGTTGAGTATCGTCAAAAAAGTAGATCTTCTATTGTTCATATAACATTTATTGTATCACTTTTGACTTAGTGGCGTTAATTGTATCTGGTTAGCAAGGCCATATGCAAACAAGAACTTGATGTTATTTTAGCTAACGGTAGGGCTTGCTGCTGCATTAGAGTTTTATATCGTTCAGCCCACAACCTAAGCCGGGGTGAAAAACTATTGTTGAAGGTATGCACAAATGCTGATTAATGAAAGGTCAAGCCTTGATTTTTTTGTTACTTTTTGTATCAAGACAAAAAGGAAATGAAGATTAGCGCGATACTTATAAAGCTTTGAGGTTAATATGGCTGGCCTGTCGATTAATGGTTATTTGCATACCTAAATGATTTGCTTGTCACTTTTTCTCTTGAAAGAAAAAGTAACCAAAAAGTTCAAGGACAACCCAATCAGTTATTCACGTAATATTTATTTTTTTATTGGTGTTCATGATTGCTTCGCAATTCGCGTGTTTGTCCGGCCCGCGCCACCGAAGGCTTCAATGAATAGCAAACCAATAATCCACGAAGGCACAAAGGGGGACATAAAAAGCAAGGTGGGCGGCATGAAACGTTGCTACGAAAAAGACCGCGAAATGGTAAGTTCGGGAACTATCAATGCATCCGCGAATATTGTTTTGATATAGTTAAAATTTTTAAGTTTTAAATTTATATAGGTTGCGCGGGTTGTTCATTGCCGGAGAGTTCTACATTTGCTCCTTATATAATGTCACTAATAAAACTCCCCACTGCTTTAAGGGCTTTACGTTACTATAATTTCCGATTATACTTTTCGGGGCAGGCCATTTCATTAATAGGTACCTGGATGCAACGTATTGCTGTAAGCTGGTTGGTATATAATCTTACTCATTCGGCCTTTATGTTAGGCGTGGTGGTTTTTGCGGGGCAGATACCGATTTTACTTTTATCTCCTTATGCGGGGGCTTTGGTAGACAGGCATAGCCGGTACAAAATCCTGCTGATCACCCAGGTTGCCTCAATGGTGCAGGCCGGGTTACTGGCCCTGGTGGTGTGGATGGGGAATTATAACGTCGGAACTATCATTTTTCTCAGTGTATTGCTGGGTGTCATCAACGCCTTTGATACGCCCTCCCGCCAGTCGCTGATGGTATTGCTGGTAGAAGACAAGAAGCAGTTGCCCAATGCGATTGCGCTCAATTCCACTATGGTTACCCTGGCACGTTTGCTTGGGCCTGCTGTTGCCGGAATATTATTAAGCAGCTATGGTGAAGATGTTTGTTTCTTTATTAATTTCTTAAGTTTTATTGCGGTAATCGTATCGTTACTTTTTATGAAAATAACAATACCCGCCCGTGCAAAAAATACGGAGCCTCTCTGGGAAGGATTACAGGAAGGGTATCAATACCTTAAAGCGAATCCGGGGTTACGTTCTGTTATTTTATTAACCGCAGTAATGAGCCTGCTGGTGATGCCTTACACTACCTTATTGCCTATTTATGCAGCATCCGTTTTTAAAGGGGATGTTACCACATTTAGCTGGCTTAATATTATTTCAGGATTAGGTGCATTATTTGGCGCTGTATATATGGCAACAAGAAAGCAGGGTAGTAAATACCTGAAAATAATTGCCTACTCAGCTTTGGTATTTAGCATCGGGCTTATCTTATTTTCTTATACCAAAAATTTAATGCTTGCTTTATTGTTTATAATGATAGGGGAAGGAGGCTTGCTTACGGAAATTTCGGCAAGCAATACTTATATTCAAACTCACGTAGACGAAAAGATGCGGGGGAGAGTAGTTAGCTACTATGTAATGGCTTTCCTTGGAATGCAGCCTATCGGGGGGCTTTTAATAGGATCACTTGCACATTTTACCAGTGCGCCGTTTACAGTACTTGCTGAAGGGGTATGCGGTGTTACAGCAGCACTGCTGTTTTTACCAGGGTTAAAAAAGGTAACGCATCGGAAGCCACATAAAAGAGAGGTATTGGGTTGATTAAATATTGGGAATAGTCAGTCTCTCCTTAGCGTAAACGTCCCGCTTGTACTATCCGTTAGGAGAGGTTTCCAATGCTTCCCTCTTTTTAAAAAAATCAGCAATCAATTCATAAGAATGAATTTTAGCATTGTTATCATAAATATAAGAAGCTACCATTATTTCATCTACCTGTGTATCATTTAAGAATTTTTGTAACCCTTCATTTACTGTTTGGGCGTTGCCGATAAAAGTATATTTCATCATTTGCATTACCGCAGCTTTTTCATAATCGGCCCAGGCGCTGTCCATTTCTTTTATGGGGGGTTGCAGTGGTTTTCTTTTATTGGTGACAATGCCTAAGGCCAGCCTGAAAAAAGAGCTGGAAAGATATTGCGCTTCTTCATCAGTATCTGCCGCAATTACATTGATGCAGGCCATGGAATAGGGTTGTTGCAATTGATCTGATGGCCTGAAATTTTCACGGTATAATTTTAAGGCATCGTGCAACTGGGCAGGGGCAAAATGGCTGGCAAAAGCAAATGGTAATCCAAGCGCTGCGGCCAGTTGTGCGCTGTAAGTACTGGAACCCAAAAGCCACAAAGGGACTTGTGTGCCTTCGCCGGGAATAGCTCTTACCCTGGCACCGGCCATACGCGGGGCCAGGTAATTTTTTAATTCGATTACATCATGCGGGAAATCATCAACAGAGGCATTCAAATTTCTGCGCAAAGCTAAAGAAGTGACCTGGTCAGTTCCCGGCGCACGACCTAATCCCAAATCAATTCTGCCGGGATAAAGGGATTCCAGTGTGCCAAACTGTTCTGCAATGATTAAGGGTGCATGATTAGGCAACATCACTCCGCCGGAACCCACCCTGATTGATGAAGTGCCTCCGGCAATATATCCTATTAAAACAGATGTGGCAGAGCTGGCAATGTTTTCCATGTTATGATGCTCTGCAAACCAATACCGGTTATATCCAAGCTGCTCTGCTTTTCTGGCCACTTCCAAACTTTTTCTAAAAGAATCTGCAGGAATATCTCCTTCCACTATGGTAGCCAGGTCGAGTATGCTTACCGGTATATCGCTTAATTTCTTTTTCATTATTCAAAATTATATTCAAAGCATATTGCAAAAATATCTCCCAAAAGAAAAAACTGCCATGCTTTCAGGTCTTGCTGTTTATTCTTAACAATCCCGGTAGAGATGCGCTGTTACTTTTCCCTGGTGCTCATTTGTTGTGGAAGTTGCAAAAAGGACAATGCCAGTATAGCCGCAGATTGGCATGAACGGGTATCTGCCCGATTCCGGGTTTTGAACTCCAAATACGCTCAATACCTCACCAGCCGCTCTGATGCGATTCAATACGATTCTTTCATTTGTTGGGAAAAATTATTGTTTGACAAATGCTTTCAGGGCTTCATCATATTTGGTAGGCGTAAATTCAATAATTTCATATTCTGCAATTTGATGCACATAAAATGGATCTTGCGCTACAATTTTTTCAAGTTCATTCCTGTCACAATTATAGGCCATAATTATGCCGCCTGTCCGGGGATTTATCCGGCCTGATAAAATGAATTTTTTGTTTGCATATTGCCTGTCAAGAAAATCAGAATGATCTGCAATGTGTTTGTCAACTTCGTCAAGGGATTTTTTGTAGTGTACATGAATCAGGAACATGGTATAAATTTTTTAAGATTAATATTTTAGAGTTTTCAAGGTGTCTAAAGGCAATCATTACATTTTCTATTGCAAGACAATCTGAGGTTTTATAATCCCTTTAATAGTTCAATGGTTTTTCGGGGATCTTCAGAACTAAAAATAGTGTTCCCGGCAACTAACACATCGGCGCCGGCATTTACAATATCAGCAGCATTTTGCAATGTTACGCCCCCATCTATTTCTATCAATGCAGAGGAACCCGAATCATTGATCAGCGCCTTTAG
>JAUZOE010000044.1 GCA_030706605.1 Bacteroidota bacterium | reverse complement strand
CCTTTTTTCTAATCGCTTATCTTTAAAACAATTAGTATAATCAGGATTAAATAAGGATTGATAGGTCGGTATCATTATTAAAAATTTGACTACAAAAATAAGGAAAGATGTGGGTACACGGTAGGTTGCAAACGAGGACTAGTTGGGGGTACTGAAAAATACTACGTTATTTCGGAAATTAAATCATTTCATTAATTTTTTTTGGGCCTTATAAACTTATATTATAAAGAAGTTTACTAACTTTTCAGTATGATATGGTTTTTTAATTTCATGCCAGATCCCAAATTCGGTAAAGTGCTTTTATAAAACTTCTAAATTAAACACATTTATATGAAATTTGTTTTCCTATCACTTTTATTGTTTTCCTCTTTTTGTCACGCACAGCAAACTGTTGGAATAAAGTTTGAAAAAAAACTTGACTGGAAAGAAATTAAACAAAAAGCCAAAAAAGAAAATAAATTCATATTTCTGGATGCTTATACTACCTGGTGTGGTCCCTGTAAATACATGGCTGCAAAAATTTTTCCGCAAGCGCAGGTGGGAGATTTTTTTAATAAAAACTTCATTAGTGTATCTGTACAAATTGATAAAACAAAAAAAGATAATGAAAGTATAAAAAGCTGGTATAAAGATGCTGATATGATTGCTAAAACTTATAAAATTAATGCTTATCCGACTTATTTATTTTTTAATAAAAATGGTGATTTGGTTCATTCTATAACTGGCGCCAGCAGTAATGCGAATGATTTTATAGCAAAAGCGAAAGAGGCACTAAATCCCAAAACTCAATATTCAAATCTCAAAAGCGAATATATTAATGGCAAAAGAGATTCCAGTTTTTTATTATCACTAATAAGTGCAACCATAGCAGCAGGTGATGATTCGTTGTTGCATATTTATATTAATAATTATTTTGCCACCCAAAACGATTTACTTACTCCGCAGAATATAAAACTTATTGCACAGGGCACTACTAAAAGCAGTGATATAGGATTTAATATTTTACTTAAATATCCAAAAGAGGTAGAAGCAATTATTGGGAAAGAAGAAAGGTTTAGAATATTAAATATTATAGCATTTGATGAAGAAATATTCCCGATAATAATGATCAATGGCAAGAAGACAGTATATGGCGGAGGCTTGAGCATATATGGCGGAGGTGAGATGAATAAAAACGTAAATTGGTCTGCAATTAAAACGAAATTAAATTTAAAATATAATGATTTGGCTGAGCAAATAATTTTTAATGGAAAGCTTAAGTATTATGATTGGCTTGAAGATTGGGTAAATTTCAACAACCTTTTATTAAATTATACATCTGAAGGAAATAATGTAGACACCGCCTTAATAAATAATATGGCAGGTAAATTACTTCAGGATTGTAAGGACAAAAAGTATTTTCAAAGTGCAATAAACTGGGCTTCTATTTTAGTAGAAAATAAAGAACATCCTTATTATTTACAAACCTATAGCCTGTTGTTATATAAAGCAGGAGAAAATGATTTGGCAATACGTTATATGAAAGAATATGCGTCACTTTTAAAAAACGCTGAATCAATCAATGAAACAATAAAAAAGATGAAAAAAGGGGAGGAAATTGAATAAACAGTTCCCCACTCAAATTTTTTTTTATTTTTTTTTAAAAATTAGCGCTGTCCTAAATATTTCTAAATCAGTACTTTTTAATCATTTTGTCATGTAACCATCATCTGAAAGTCATGAAAATGTAAATATTGATACAATAAAGCGTGTATATACGATGTTATATGAGTACTAACGCACGCACAGGATCGTGTATTTACTCACCAAATCCATATTATATGATTCAGAAAATCAGCATCGGTTTTAGGAAATATACTGATGCCAACTTTGAGAAGAAAGCTCAAAGTATTTTGATCTGTATGACAGGAAACCCGGCCTTTTCCTCGCCGATTCCTACGCTGGAGGAGCTGCAGATAGCTATAGACGCATATACTGCTGCTTTAACTGCTTCTGAAGAACGAAGCAAACAAAGCGTAGTGAACAAAAACCAAAGCCGCAAAGCCCTTGAAGAAGTGCTGCGCCAGTTAGGTTTGTTCGTAATGTATGTTGCTAATGGCGATGCCGCTATTTTAGCCAGCAGCGGTTACGATCTTACCAAACAGCCGGAACCACAACACCTCGTAAACCCCGGACTCGTAATGATGAAGGATGGTATTACTGCAGGTACACTGGTAGTTTCTGTCAAAAAACCAAAGGGAAGCAAAAGCTTTGTTCATGAGCTTACCGCTGATCCCATTGCGCCCGATAGTACCTGGCTAAGTGTTCCGGGAAGTAGGGCAAGCTTCACTTTTCAAAATCTGGTTCCAGGTAAAAAGTACTGGGCCCGTGTTGCCGCCATAGGCAGCAACAACCAGATGGCGTATAGCGATCTTAATTCAAGATTTGCTCAATAATTACGAAAGTAAATTATTTTGAAAAAGGCCACTTTCTTTGGCCTTTTTGTATTTTGGTACCCTTGCAGGTCTTCTACTCTGCCAAGTGGCAATGAGACAGGGGTAAATATTAAAATTCAACACAATTTTTTATTTATCATTTGCGTTAAGCAATCAAACCCTGCCATAAAATGACAAAGAATACAAATACAGCTAATTCTAATTTCACAAAGTATCCTCGTGGAATCTGGTATTCCTGGGGCGATTTTATTCTAACATCCATCATGGTATTGTCTGTAGCCGAATGCGTTTTTTTACTCGCGATTGGCATCGTGGCAATTATGAAAAGCCTGTTATAAAACTTCCCTATCTTGGCACCTCCGCTGGTGACCAATTACTAACTATAAATAAATCAACCACTCCATTCTTTTTCCTGAAGTAATAATAGAACAGAACAGCTATTAGTAATAAAGTTGTTCGGGTAAGGCTTTATATCACAGTGATACCTGCCTGTATGTATGGCGCTAAAATCGGATCGTCAGGAGACAATTCAGTGATCAATGTGTCAATTTTTTTACTTTCACATATTTGTAGCGGTTGTTGCGTATTTATTTTTTCAGAAATAGTTAAACAAACTAATCGTTTGCAAGATCCAATCATGGCCTTTTTTACCTGAACCACTTCCCAATCATTATCAGATACCCCGTTTACCAGGTTAACTGCATTTACTCCCAGGAAACATATGTCAACGTTTAATTCCTTAATTTTTGAAATCGCCTCTGCTCCTACAGTGATCTTTGAATTTTTAGAAACTTTTTCTCCAATTGAAATAACATCTATGTTTTCGTGCCTCGTATATTCAAAAAGTGCAGGAATGCTGCCAGATATAAAAGTTGCCTGCAAATCGGGAGGAAGTGCTTTGGCTAATTCAATGATGGTAGTGCCTCCGCTTGTTAAAATAAACATTCCATTGCGAAGAAGTGAAATTGCTTTTTGGGCAATTATTTTCTTTTGAAGGTAACCATAAATATCTGTTGAAGCGGGGTGGCCATCATGAAAAGAAATGGATAAAGCACCACCATGAACTTTAATGATTTTACCCTCATCTGAAAGTTGTTGAAGATCCCGCCTGATGGTATCGTCCGACACCTGAATCTGTTTGCTTAAATCAGTTAACAGAACTTTATTGTGCAGATCAACCTGGTGGAGAATAAAAGCTTGCCTCTCATTTTTTAGCATTCGTTAGTTCATTGTCATACAAACATAGGAAAATTTTAAAAAATCCGTTACTTCTGTAGTTCAATTTGAGAATAAAATAAAATTCCGAACTTCTCTTTTTAATCCAGGGACAAAACCCAATGCTTCGGGGGCAATAATAATCAGGAAGAAATATTTTTATTTCATAATTTTCTCTATCTTACACATCCTTCTTTAATCTACTCCCACTGCAAGCTTGTTTCCGTTCTCTCTGGCAGTCTTTATTTATTCATTAAAAAAAACAATTATGAAAAAAATTCTTGTCTTAGCTTCTATTGCTATGCTTGCAGCTTGCAATTCCGGTGAGCCGGTCAAAACCGATTCAATGCAATCATCGGCAGACTCCACTTCACCAGCCTCGGCTATGAAGACCATTACTTCTCCTTATCAAATATTCTATTCTTCTGAGTTTGCCATGGATGAGCCTAAAAATGCAGAAACACTTTTGGCGCTCTGGAAGGCCTGGGATGGAGGAGATTTGTCTGCTCACAAAGACTTGTTTGCCGATAGCGTAGAGATGCATTTTGCGGATGGAACTATTATACATTCTTCCCGCGACAGCGTGGTAGCTATGGCGCAGAAAGTCAGAGATATGATAGCCAGTTCTGTTAGTAGTGTGAATGTTGTGATGGCAGTAAAAAGCATCGATCAAAATTCAAACTGGGCGGCTATATGGGGCAAGGAGGTAGATACTTATAAAAATGGTAAAATAGATTCGGCCAATTTGCAGGAGACCTGGCGATTTAATAAAGACGGTAAGGCCGATCTTATGTTTCAATACAAACAGGCAGCAGCGCCTCCTAAAAAATAATTGGCACTAAAAAGCTCCGGTAACCGGGGCTTTTGGGTTTCTCTTGTTGTTGCCATTGAAAAAATACTTATTTAAAAGTTACCGGCATTATAAGTACTAATTTATGTCAGCCGTTGATGATTGCCGGGCTGCTAAAACATTAGCACGAACATTATACAATAGGAATTTGTAAGTTAAATCTTTAAACAAATCTAAAGGATTGATCCGTCGTGCCTTCTTGTAGTGAAGCAAGGGAAGGGGCTATTACTTTTTCAAATTTTCCTTTGCCTCTGTATATTTCCTTACCTCCGGCGCCACGCGGGTACCTAGCAGTTCAATAGCATGTAATATTTTATCATGAGGCATAGCGCCCAGGCTCATCTGTGCCAGGAAGCGGGTATTTCCAAAGAGTTCATATTCATAAAGTATTTTGTCGGTTACTTCCTGAGGGCTACCTACCAGTAAGGCTCCCTGCGGCCCGGTGGAATTGTCAAAATCCTGCCTGCTCATGCCTTGCCATCCGCGTTCTTTTCCTATATGGTTCATTACCCCGGCATAAGGCGGGTAAAATTCATCACGCGCTTTTTGTGAAGTATCATCAATGTATACATGAGAATTGATGCCAAGTTGTAATTGGTTCATATCATGTCCTGCTTTTTGATAGGCGCGCCGATACAGATCGGCAAAAGGAGCAAACCGTGCAGGGCTTCCACCAATAATAGCAAGGGCCATTGGCAATCCGTATTCTGCGGCCCGGATCACAGATTCGGGAGTGCCTCCCACGCCTACCCATATAGGCAGTTTAGACTGTAACGGGTGGGGATACACGCCAAGTTTATTAATGCTTTGGGTAAGTTTTCCTTTCCAGGTTACTTTTTCACTTTCATTGATCTGTACCAGCATTGCCAGTTTTTCGGAAAATAGTTGGTCGTAATCTTTAAGATCATACCCAAACAGGGGGAACGATTCAATAAATGAACCTCTTCCCGCCATGATCTCGGCCCTGCCGCCGGATAGCAGATCGACGGTGGCAAATTGCTGGTACACCCGTACCGGATCATCAGAACTTAGTACGGTAACTGCACTGGAAAGTTTGAGGTGCTTTGTTTTTACGGCGGCAGCGCCCAGCACTACGGCAGGTGCAGACACTAAATATTCGGGACGATGGTGTTCGCCAATTGCAAACACATCAAGACCTACCTGGTCGGCCAGTTCTATTTCCTCCAGCATGTTGAGCATGCGCTGGTGTGGTGTAATGGTTTGTTGGGTTATAGGATGTGTGGCTATATCTGCAAACGTGTAAATACCAAGTTCCATATGTATATAAAATTAAAGAAGGTTCAGTATGCAATTTGCAGTAAAAAGATGGTTTAATAAAGTGAATATTCTTTTTGCAAGGCTAAAAGAGTTGGGCATGAGCCTTTAAATTAAAATTTATAACGAATCGGGCAAATGTTTAAAAATAAATTTGGAGGAACTAAAATAATTAGTATTTTTGTTCTAAATAAATTAGTTTGTTATGGCAATAGCAGGTCAAAATTTAAAATATTTACGCAAGCTTCGTGGATGGACACAGGAAGAATTTGCATCTAAACTCGGAATTAAACGATCTCTTATCGGCGCATATGAAGAAGAAAGGGCCGATCCCCGATTGGAAGTTCTGGAACTCGTGAGTGAAATCTTTAAAGTAACGCTTGATGAGCTTTTGCTTCATGATCTTAGCGAAACCAAAGGTTCCAGCTATCTTGCCAAAAGAAGGCAGTTGAAAATGATGTCTGCTGACAGGAACCTTATCCATTTTGTACCGGTAAAAGCGGCAGCCGGTTACCTGGCCGGTTATGCAGATAGTGAATTCATTGACGAACTCAACACGTTTACTCTGCCGATGCTTTCTGGTGGCACTTATCGTGCTTTTGAAATTATTGGAGACAGTATGATGCCTACACCCAGCGGTAGCATTATTGTAGGAGAGAAAATAGAAAATATAGATCATGTAAAAAACAATGCCGCCTACATAGTAGTCAGCAACAGTGAAGGAATTGTATATAAAAGGGTAGTTAAAAGCAATAAAAATAAAAATAAGATTACCCTGGTTAGTGATAATCCTGCGTTTCAGCCTTACCAGGTGCACGCTGCAGATGTGCTGGAAATATGGCAGGCTCAGGTGGTTATTAATAAAGTAACCCAACAGCAAAGATGGGATGTGGATTCGCTGGTGAATTTAGTTAGCAATCTGCAGGACCAGGTAACTTCTTTAAATAAAAAAATGAATTAGAAAATGAATATGTTTGTAATTACTCATTAGATTTCGCTTTGTTCTTACGATTAGGATAAAGCCGTACAGATACATCGATTAATAATTTTTAAAAACACAGTTATGATTAAATTACAGGTAATTGGCAATCTCGGCGGAGATTGCGTTCAAAAAGAAATTAACGGAAAAACCGTTATTAACTTTAATGTGGCCCATTCTGAAAAATTTAAAGATTTCCAGGGGAATTTAAAAGAAAGAACTACTTGGGTCAATTGTGCTTACTGGACAGACAGGACAGCAGTAGCACAGTATTTAAAAAGAGGTAAAACTGTTTATGTTGAAGGATCGCCTGAAGCAGAAGCTTATACGAATAAGGAAGGACAGCCTGCTGCTACTTTAAGATTAAGGGTATTTAATTTGCAATTGTTAGGAGGGGGTAATGAAAGTAATCAATCAGATAATGATCATGATGAAAATTACGCCACTACTACCACTACTTCAAACACGACCCAACAAAAAGCTGCGCCGGTAGAAGAACCTGCAGACGATCTTCCATTTTAAAATATTGGTTTGTTCTTGTTTTAGCGGCTTAACTTTTAAGCCGCTTTTTTTATTTATTTTTTTGTGGTTCATTTGTACAATTGTCTGCAGGAAATTATTTGTCATTATTTAATAATAAATAAGTGGAAAAAAAGATAGGACTAAAGGAAGCGATGTCTATTGGAATTGGGGGAATGGTAGGAGGGGGGATATTTGCCGTTCTTGGATTGGCAGTTTCATTGGCACAAGGGGGGACACCTGTATCTTTCTTAATAGCAGGGGGTATTGCATTAATTACGTCATATAGCTATGTGAAACTGACGCTTGCCTTTCCGGATAGAGGTGGTACCGTAAAATTTATTAATAAGGGGTTTGGTCAAAGCATATTTAGCGGAAGTGTCAATAATTTACTTTGGACGAGTTATATTATCATGATTGGACTTTACTCATCAGCATTTGGCTCTTATGCCCCTAATTTATTTTCGATTACCGGCAGTAAAATCATGGACGCGCATATTTATTCCAGCGCTATTATAATATTGGCATCAGCCATAAATTATTATAGTATTAAAGTAGTTGGACAAATAGAATCGTATGCCGTGATCATTAAGCTGGTAATTCTTATAGCTTTTGTCTTTATTGGAGGATACGGGTTGATTGGAAATCCGAATTTAAGCCAGTTGTCAATGTCTCAATGGAAAGGGCCTTTACAATTAGTTACAGCAGGCATGGTTATATTTGTAGCATATGAAGGATTTGAGCTGATTGCCAATGCAGCCCCTGATATTATTAATCCTAATAAAAATATTCCCAAAGCATATTATTATACAGTACTTTTTGTCATTGTATTATATGTTGTAATCGCGTTTATTACGGTAGGTTCATTACCCTTTAATGAGATTGCAAAAGCCCGGGACTATGTATTGGCAGAAGCAGCAAAGCCTATGCTTGGCAGAACAGGATTTAGCATTATCACTATTGCTGCCTTGCTATCTACCTTCTCTGCTATAAATGCCTCTCTTTTGGGAGGAAGCCGCGTGAGCCATGAGATAGCAACCGATGGAGAATTACCCCACGAATTTACCAGTCAATTATGGAACAAACCTTTGGGACTGTTTATAACCACTATCGCTACACTAATTTTAGTAAATTCCCTTAACCTTGCAAGCATATCTATCGCGGGAAGTATTGGATTCCTGCTCGTTTTTTCTGTAGTTAATTATGCAGGTGTCAGGCTCTCTGCACAAATTAAGGGTACTAAAACGCTTCCCTTTTCCGGCTTCATTTTATGCTTACTGGCTTTAGTAATATTGATTGTTCAGCAATATGCTTCTAATAAGACCGGAGTGCTTATAGCAGTAGGAATTATTTTAAGCTGCTTTCTTATTGAATTTTGGTATAAAAAAAGTAATAAGAAAAATAAAGGCTGAGTTTATTTGATAAATACGGTTGATTTATCCAGGGATTGTATTGAGGATATTTGAGTTGATCAGCCATCATATACCAGTGAGATTGTTGCATGATTAACAGGAGTAATTCAATTTTTCTGAGGTTTAAATGCCTCATCTTTATACATGGACTTATTAAATAGATAATATTTTCCATCTTTATTATTGCGCCAATACCGGTGGCCCAAAACGTCATAATAATACCTGCCGTCCACACTCTTATGTGCTACGTTATCGTTTACCGTAATTACTTTAGGAAATACTGCTTTGGGTTTATTGTCGCCGGTGCTTTTTGAAACTGGGGATTCATTTCTTTTAACAGTCATTTCACTATTGTTGTAAATTATTGTTGCCGTTCGGGAGGGCTGTGTTTTCTTACTACAACTTATTAAGGCGAAAGTAAATATAGTAGCGTATATTAACAGGTGTTTTCTCAGCATAACTTTTCTTTTCTGCTAGATAACCAATAATTATGCCGTTGAATTAAAACAGCATAGTATCAATGATCAGTTAGGTGAAAGTTTCTTCTGTTAAAAAACACTTCTGTTTATTATAAGGATATATTTAAGAAAGCAAATAGTGAATAATAAAATAGATTGGTTCAAATTATTTTGATTCTTCAACTGTTTTTTTTATTCCTTCCTGGTAGCTTGTGGGTTTGAAATTAAACTGCTTTTCAAATTTAGAAGAATCGAAAAAATAATCCCTGTCATATTGATACATCATCTCAGGCATCTCTTTTAAAACCGGTACAAACCATCCCATCATTTTTAATAGCCACATTGGTATAACGGTAACCTTATTATCTGCATTCATTTCTTTTGCAAATAAATTAATTATTTCTTTGGCCGTTAGGGTATTTTTATCTGTCGGTAAATGCCAAACCTGGTTATAGGCATTATTGGTATTGCCTAGAAGGGCAGTGGCTTTAGCGGCATCGGGAGTATAAGTAAAGGAATGTTTTTTATCTACATTTATAAACCAATTGGGTCTTTTTCCTTTTTTTATGTTTTTATAAACCAATTCAATCAAAAGACTCTTATCATTACCCGGCCCATAAAAATCTGCTGATCGCGCTATGAGGGCAGAGATTTTTCCTGACCTCACTTCATTCAACAACATCTCAGCGATTTCTTTTCTTACCAACCCTTTTTTACTGGGCGGATTAATGGCAGAATCTTCTGTCATATGAGGAATTGCATTTTTATCATACATGTAAACGTTGTCAAAAAATATCAATTTAGCCTGGTGTTTAATGCAGGCATCAATAGTAGCGCGCATTAATGTGGGCCAGTTGTGTTCCCAAACTTTCAATTTATAGTCAAATCCTACCAATAAATAAACCACTTCTGACCCCTCAATAGCTTTCTCCACCAGACTTGCATCAGTTAGGTCAGCCGGAAATAATTCATCGGTTGCATTTACTTTTTTCGGATTACGGCTTACCAACCTGATTTGAGGAGTATAAGCCGCGAGTTCTTTCGCTAAAAGGGAACCTATGGTTCCATTAGCTCCTAAAATTGTTTGCATTAGAAAATATTTTTATCAGTTTAATATAAATTTACTGCTTAAGAATGAATTCAATTTTATTTAATTCCTCTTTTGAAAAATGATAATTCTTAATAGCTTCAATAGCGTCCGTCACCTGTTGAGGTTTACTGGCTCCAAGAATTGCAGAAGTAATCCGTTCATCTTTTAATACCCATGCAAGTGACATTTGAGCCAGTGTTTGATTTCTTGCAATGGCCAGTTCATTTAGTTGCTTTATTTTTTGAAGTGTTTCTTCAGTTAATTGCGATTCTCCGATGGCACCATTTTCAAGGTGCCTGCCCACTCTTGAATCTTCTGGAATCCCATTTAAATATTTATTGGTGAGTAAGCCCTGTGCTAATGAAGAAAACGTGATGCAACCTACTTTTTCTTTTTCCAGTAAATCCAGTAATCCATCTTCTATCCAGCGATCCAGCATGGAATATCTTGGCTGATGAATTATGCAGGGAGTTCCCAGTCTTTTGAGTACAGCAAATGCTTTCTCTGCTTCAGCGGGTTGATAACTTGAGATGCCGACATATAAGGCTTTCCCCTGCCTGACGATAAGGTCAAGTGTACTCATTGTTTCTTCAAGGGAGGTTTCAGGATCAGGACGATGGTGATAAAAAATATCCACATACTCCAGCCCCATCCTTTGTAAACTTTGGTCAAGGCTTGCTATGAGGTATTTTTTAGAGCCAAAATCACCATAAGGTCCTTCCCACATCTGGTAACCGGCTTTTGATGAAATGATTAATTCATCCCTGTATGGTTTAAAATCTTCTTTAAATATTTTTCCAAACGTTACTTCTGCAGCGCCGGGAGGAGGGCCATAATTATTGGCTAAATCAAAATGAGTGATTCCATTGTCAAAGGCAGTATGTAAAATATTTCTGCAATTTTCAAAGCCATCGATTTTGCCAAAATTGTGCCATAAGCCTAATGATATTAACGGAAGCTTTAATCCGCTGTTGCCGCATCTGCGGTATTCCATTTGCTGATAACGGTTTGAATCCGGGCTGTAACTCATAATTCTTTTGATTGAAAATTTTTATTTTTAAGATGGTTGAAAATGCTAAATTAAGAATTCTTTACCCAATGTAATCATAACAGGAAAGCTTAAACGTAAGAAATATTAATTTGAGAAAAAATAAGAAAATTTTGAATAATAAAAGGGAAGTTAAATCAATGTTTGATTTTTATATTATTTATAATTTGCTATGGCAATCAGTTTCTTTACATCCAGCACAATTATTTTTCTGCCCTGGGTTTCTAAAATAGCTTCTTCTTTAAATTCCGTTAAAACTCTTACTACATTTTCTCTGGCGGTGCCTACTAGACTAGCTAAATCACTCCGGCCCATATTTATTTCTACAGGCATACCAACCTGGAAATTTACTTTATATTTTTCTCTTAGCACTATTAATTGGAGCGCCAATCTTTCGCGCACAGATTTCTGTGCAAAAAGAGTCAGGCTGTTGGCCAATACAGCAAATTCATGGCTAAGAGTTTTTAAAAGCCTGTTAGTTAAAATGGTTGATTGGTGCAGTGTCGCTAAAAAATCTTCCCTGGGAATAAATGCGATCCTGCTTTTTTCCAGGGCAGCAGCTGAGTCTGGGAAGCGGTCTTCAGCAAGTATAGCATGGTATCCTATTAATTCACCGGTATTGGCTACATATATTATTTGTTCTCTTCCATCATTATCTACTTTGTATTTCTTCACTTTCCCTTCAGTAATGTAGAAAATGCCTGATGGGTATGAACTTTCCCTGAAGATGATTTCCCCTTTTTTATATACCTGTTCTGTTTTATTGGCAGTCAATAAATCAAAATCATTCAAAGGTAAATTTGCTAAAACAGATTCGCTTTTGAAATCCCATTTATCTATTGGAAAAAGACCTCTTATGCTCATACTGGTTGCAAATTTACCGTTTTAAAAAGTGATAAAATTTACTTTTTTGAGTGATAAGGTTAACCGTATATGGATAAGTATGTATGTAGCTTTGCAAATGAAAATTAGCGACACAAGATAGTGGATGTTATTATTAAGTAATAATCAAAAAGAGGTAATAACTAATTGATGCCATTAACCGAAAGAAGGATCAATACAGGACAATTCTTTAGCTCAGATGCTAAATTTAATGAAATTTATCCGTTAGAAATAAAGGCATTAGCCTCCAGGCATTGGACTCCTATAGAAGTTGCCCGAAAAGCAAGTGATTTCTTAGCCAATAAAAATAATGTACGAATATTAGATATTGGTAGCGGCGTGGGTAAATTTTGTTTGAGTGCAGCCTTCTATAAACCTAAAGCTCTTTTTTATGGCGTGGAACAAAGAAGAAACCTGGTAAATTATGCAGAAACTGGAAAGAGAATACTTCGCCTGGAAAATATTGCATTCATTCATGGCAATTTTACTCAATTGGATTTTAAAAACTATAGCCATTTTTATTTCTACAATCCATTTTATGAGAACCTCGTTGGTACTAATAAAATAGATAATAGTATTGATTACTCCCCTGAATTGTTTAATTATTATAACCGCTATTTATTCAAACAACTGGAGCAAAAGCCTGCGGGTACTCGATTGGTGACATATTATAACATGGAAGATGAAATGCCGCCAGGTTACAAGGTAGTGGATTCAGAAATGAATAATCTTTTAAAGTTTTGGATAAAAATGTAATTAAAAATTCATTATGTCAATTATGGATTTGATTTTTTTATAAAAGAATAAATAATATGGATAGTACGAATACAAAACATCGTTATTTGTGGAGCATCTTAAATCTTAAATGCCCTCATTGTAGGGAAGGGAAAATATTCCAGAATAAAAGCTCTTTCAACGCTAAGGATTTATTGAAGATGAATGATCCTTGTCCCATATGTGGACAGCGAATGGAAATTAAAAAGGAGTTTTATTATGGTACAACCTATATAAGTTATGGCGTCAGCATAGCATTTTCTGTTTTTACATTTTTTGTATGGTTGATATTTATAGGATTTTCAGTAGATGACAACCGTATATTTTGGTGGCTGGGCATTAATGGTATTTTGGTATTGCTTCTGCAGCCATATATTATGCGATTATCCAGGGCTATATTTCTATCATTTTCTATTGACTATGATGCAAATTGGAAATCAATAAAACCTGGTTCAGTTGATCCGGCATTGAATATGGAATAAAAAATGAATTTAAAAAATACAAATAGCTTGCATTAATTATGAATAGAATGTTTAGGCCTAAAATATTGGATACGTTAAAAACTTACACGAGGAAACAATTTTCCAAAGATGTTTTTGCCGGGATCATTGTTGGTGTGGTGGCTTTACCTTTAGCTATTGCATTTGCAATTGCTTCAGGAGTATCACCTGAGAAGGGGTTGATAACTGCAGTGGTGGCAGGGTTTATTATATCGGGGCTGGGAGGGAGCAGAGTGCAGATCGGTGGACCTACAGGAGCTTTTATCGTTATAGTTTATGGAATTGTACAAACCTATGGAATCAATGGATTAATTATTTCCACCTTCATGGCAGGAATCATGCTGATCATTATGGGTTTTGCACGATTAGGAACTATTATAAAATTTATTCCGCATCCATTGATTATTGGATTTACCAGTGGCATTGCCCTTATTATTTTTTCTTCACAGGTAAAAGATTTTTTTGGAATGAAAATGGAATCTGTGCCCTCTGATTTTATAGAAAAATGGGGAGCTTATTTTAAGAATATTGAAAGCATCCATTTTATTACACTGATGATTGCCCTAGTTTCTGTAGTTCTCATTTTGATTTGGCCAAAAGTAAATCAGAAAATACCCGGATCATTAATTGCCATTTTGGTAACAACCGCGGCAGTGCAGTTACTTCATTTGCCTGTAGAAACTATCGGCAGCCGGTTTGGGAATATTTCATCTTCTTTCCCAGCTCCACATATACCAATGATAAATCTTGCTACTTTTAAACATTTGATACAACCTGCTTTTACGATCGCATTATTGTGTGCTATCGAATCGCTGTTGTCTGCAGTAGTTGCCGATGGAATGATTAGTGGTAATCACAGATCTAATATGGAATTGGTAGCACAGGGGACTGCTAATATTTTTTCATCCATTTTTGGAGGTATTCCTGCTACCGGTGCTATAGCCCGCACAGCCACTAATGTTAAAAATGGTGGACGTACTCCTGTTGCGGGATTGGTTCATGCACTTACGTTACTTTTAATTCTTTTGTTTGTAGGAAAATGGGCTTCATTAATTCCTATTGCGAGCCTTGCGGGTATACTGGTGGTAGTGGCTTATAACATGAGTGAATGGAGAAATTTCAGGTCAATTTTAAAAGGGCCTAAAGGCGATGTATTGGTTTTGCTGATTACTTTTTTTCTCACAGTATTAATTGATCTTACCGTTGCTATTGAAGTTGGAATAGTGCTGGCCGCATTTTTATTTATGAGAAATATGATCAAATTCAGCGATGTGAGTATTTTGACTAAAGAAATAGAAGATGATCAATTTGGTTTCGACCTGGTGGAAGGAAAATATCAAATTCCTAAAGATGTAGAAGTTTTTGAAATAACAGGGCCTCTTTTTTTTGGAGCTGCATATAAGTTTAAAGATGCTATGAATTATATTAAAAAGCATCCAAAAGTATTCATTATTCGTATGCGGCATGTGCCCATAATTGATGCGACGGGAATACAAACTTTAAAAGAGATTTTTAATCATTCTAAAAAGCAACATACTAAAATTATTTTATCAGAAGTGCATAGTGAGCAGGTTTTGAAAGAGTTAAAAGAATCACGCCTGTTGTTTGCCATTGGTAAAGCAAATGTGTCAGGTACATTTGAAAAGGCTTTGGAAAGAGCGGAGAGGATAATTGAAGACTGACAATTAAACCTGCTGTCGTGAACCTTTTCTTCCACTACCTTTGCACCATAAATGATTAATTGAATTATTATGGTAAAGATGGGCGAATATAATGTGCTGAAAGTGATCAAAGAAAAATCAATGGGTGTTTTTTTGGATGATGGAGATATGGGTATTTTGTTGCCAAAGCGATTTGTCCCTGCAGGTACAAAGATAGGAGATGAATTGAAAGTGTTTTTATATCATGATGGTGAAGACAGACCCATTGCTACTACTCAAAAGCCTAAAGGCATATTGGGAGATATTGTAAAATTAAAAGCAGTTAGCGTAACGCACCAGGGTGCCTTTTTAGATTGGGGACTAATGAAAGATCTTTTTATACCCAAATCGAGAATTCAAAACTTTATGATTCCTAATGGTGAATACCTGGTGAAAATAGTGATGGATGAACAAACAGGCCGTTTAGCCGCGACTGAAAAACTGGAACCATTTTTATCTAATGAAAATCTTACGGTAAAAGATAAAGATTTAGTGGATTTGATTGTTTATCGACGTACAGATATAGGTTACGAAGTAATCATCAATAATATGCATAAAGGGATTCTGCATAACAATGAAATTTATCGCAATATTGAAATTGGTGATCGCTTTCCAGGGTTTATTAAAAATATCTTACCTGAAAATAAAATCGATGTAGCAGCCGGAAAACCGGGATACAACAGGGTAGAGGATGAAACAGAAAAGGTACTTCGCTTACTAAAAGAAAATGACGGTTATCTGCCTTATCATGATAAATCTTCACCCGAAGAGATTTATTCCTTCTTTGCGATGAGCAAAAAAACATTCAAAATGACCACAGGTAATTTGTATAAGCAACACAAAATATCTTTTACCAAAACTGGTATTCAATTGATTGAAGAGTAAATAATTGACGAAATTGTTTCTTTCAGATTGGCCTAATCCATTTAGATATGATCTTAGGAAGTTTACTATTTTTCTAATTTAAAATCCTGGTTACTGAACTGCTGAAAATCAGGAATTTTTACGACATTGAAATCAAATTTGACAGCCTTGTGGCAATCATTACAGGTATTAGTCAGAAGGATAAAACTTTTCCTGAATTCTATTGGATTTTTGTGCTCGATGGCATTATTCACACTATCTAATACAGGGTCTATCATGTCAATTTCCTTGCTTTCTTTTCGTCCTGTTTCATAAGTTTTAATGTCCTGAATCAGTTCCATAATTTCATGTACTTCAAAGTCTGCGAGTCTCCAGTTTTCATTTTTGCCCGCATACCACAGCTTGGCATGATGCGCCTGGATGCCACTCATAAATTCACCAAAGCCAGGCTTATAACTTCCTGCGATTTGATTTTCTAAACTATCAACACGCTTTTGTAATAGCTGTTCATTGTTGGTTGAGTGGTTGCAGGAAAAAATGGAAATAATAATAATGATAATTCCACAAATAAGAACAGTTTTCATATCAGGAATTTTATATTGAAAATATCAAATGAAATTGATAGCCTTTCGAATAATATTTAAGGCTTTCATTCGAAAGGCTTTTAATCAAAGTCAAATTTATAGTAAAAAATCAATACTTTATTTTTGGAGTTCATCCGCGATATCTTCTTTCTTCGGATGGATTTCTGCCACCTTATTTTTTTTGGTAAACATTAAGCCGATCATCATTATTACTGCGGTAAGAAGTATTACCTGGATAATAAGGGATTTATTTACCAATAATATCTGCTTTTCAGGAGTTATTGAAAGAAACAATAAGATAGTAACAAGTCCCCTGGGAGCTATGAAGAATAAAGGCATAAAAGGAAGTTGGGATAACCATAACTGTATAGCCCGAAAAAATAAGATGATGCCTACAATTACAAATGTCCAGATCAGTGTTTCTGGATTTAAAATTTCGCGAGTTTCAATTAAAAAACCAAATAATAAAAAGAATAATGAGCGGAGTAAAAATGAGGCTTCGATAGTTAGTTCTTTGAATTTCAGTACTTCCTTATCTAATTCATGAGGTTTGAATCTTTCAATCCATTTAAAACGTTTCATTTCATCGAGATTGCCTAAGAAAAGTCCAAATAATAAAATGAAGATTAATGCCGGGAGATGATATACGTGCGAAAAAGTGTAGATTAAAATTACCAATAAAATGATAGGAACAAATTTTATATTATGTTCAATTTTACTTAATAACAATGACAGCCCGATAGTAGCAATAAATGAAATAACGGCAATGCTTACTATTTGTAAACCAAAGTGAGCAAATGAATGAAAATTGAATACATTGTTGAGGGCAATAAAGTTGAAGAAAATAACGCCCAAAATATCTGAAAAGCTGCTTTCGTAAATTATAAATTCTTTATCAGATTTAGTCAGGTTTCTTGTACTGGTAATAGCAATAGCGCTGCTGATCACACAGAATGGGATGGCATTGGTCAAATTGTCTTTGAATAAACCACTGCCGAAATACTGAAACAGGAATGCTAATAAAAAGGCCATTGCAAAAACGGGGAGTATAGACCCCAGCAATGATTTTTTTATTAGCGTTATTTTTGATTTGTTGAGCTCAAGTTCCAATGCTCCCTCGAGCACTATCAGGATTAGTCCAACTGTTCCCAATACAGGCAATATAGATGTAAAGTCAGGAAGTTTTATTTCGAAAAATTGGGTTAATTGTCTCGCTATCCAGCCCAAAAGCAATAATAATATTACTGAGGGGATTTTAGTCTTTGAAGAAGTAAGGTCAAATACGTAAGCAACCAGCAATAATGAGCAAAATGTTATTATGATTATAATAGTTGTAGTCATTATCTGTATTTGAAATTTTCATTTTATTTCTTCAAAAATCATTTTATTATTGAATCAATTATTGCCGGGGCAACCAGACTCACTAAGTATTTATTTTCTACAATTGAAGATATACATTTAACTGAATAATTCCTTAAACCTGGTTAGAAGTTTTGTTCCGAGCCAATTGCCAGGTAACAATAGCACAATTATCTAAAATTGACTGAGTGGAAAGATGTTTAGTATTTCTCAATTATTAGTTATCGATGGTATTAACATTTTATGTTTTAACCTTGACCTTATAATATGATCTCATAATCAGGAACAATTTTTAAACAATTAAAAATTTACATTATGAAAAAGATTTTTACTTTATTATTTTTTGTGGGTACAGCGATTGCTTCATTTGCCCAAAATAATCACCGGCATAATAACAATGATAGGAACAGTAAAAATGATCAATATGACGTTGCGCTAAATAATCAACGGTATAGGTATAATAATAACAGGAATTTTTATGATCATAAAAATTATTTTCCTGCAAGAGAAAGAGAATATAAAATAGATCAGATAAACCGGAGTTTTGATTATAAGATTAATGCTATCCGAAATAATCGTTACATGAGGCGGCATGAGAAAAAAGTGGCTATTCGTAATGCTGAAAATGAAAGAGCAAGGCAGATTCAAATAGTGAATGCAAGGTTTATCAGCGAGAATCATAATGGAAATGGAAAACATGATAAAAGGTAAAATAAAACGACGCATTCTTTTGATTACTGACCCCGCAATTGCGGGGTTTTTGTTTTGGATATTTAGGAATCATTTTTTAATTAGCTTTGCCTGCGATTTGAGAAGAACAAAACCAGGGAGAATTCAAATTTTATCCCAATAAACCACATCTTTAAAATTTATGAATAAAATATTTTACACAGCTTGTTTAGCATTTGCAATAATGGGATTGTCAGGTATATCCGCTTGTAATAATAGTAATGGCAATAGCCCTCAGGCTAAAAGTGCTCCTATTTCTGATACTAATTTGAAACTTCCAGAAGGTTTCTCTGCTAAAATTATTGCTGATACTCTGGGACATTTGAGGCATATAGTAGTTAACAGTAACGGGGATATTTACGTGAATGTAAGTTCATTAAAAAATGGAAATGGCATTTATTGCCTGAGCGATACAGACAAGGATGGCAGCATTGATAAAAAAACAGGCTTTGCAGATTATCCCGGCACAGGGATCGCTATCAAAAACGGGTATCTTTATTCATCTTCTAACAGTGGAGTTTTTAGGTACAAATTGGATGAAAAAGGTGAAGTGCTTTCTCCTGATAAACCAGAAGAAATTGTTATGGGATTGGTAGACAAAAAAAGAGATAACTCTAAATCTATTGCCATTGATGATCAAAATAATCTTTATGTAACCGTTGGTTCTTATTCTGATGCCTGCAGGCAGGCAGGATCAGGGAAAGGTATTCCAGGTTGTCCGCTTTTAGATTCAGTGGGAGGAATATGGGAGTTTAAAGCTGATAAACTTAATCAAACCTATAGTGATGCAGTTCATTATGCCAGGGGAATCAAAAATGCAGTGGGGATTTTTTGGAACAGTAGTACAAATTCCTTGTTCTGTACACAACATGGGCGTGGACAATTTAATGATGAGTTCCCCCAGTATTATACTGCTAAACAGAGTCAGGAATTGCCGGCAGAAACTGTATATGAGTTGCATAAGGGAACTGATGCCGGCTGGCCATTTGTTTATTACGATCAGTTCCAAAAGAAAAAAATACTGGCGCCGGAATATGGTGGCGATGGAAAAATAGCCGGTGATGATAAATACCAGGATCCGATTGTTGCTTTTCCTGCACACCTGGCACCTGATGACTTAATGTTTTATACAGGCAATATGTTTCCGGAAAGATATAAGAACGGTGCGTTTATTGCTTTTCATGGCAAATCCCCTGAGTTAAAAAAAGGATACCTCGTAGCATTTGTGCCTTTCAAAGATGGTAAGCCTTCAGGAGATTGGGAAATTTTTGCTGATAATTTTGCGGGGCAAGATTTGAATAATCCTGCCAGTGGTCCTATTCAATATCGTCCCACAGGTTTGGCTCAAGGACCCGATGGTTCTTTATATGTAACAGACGATTTGAAAGGAACTATATTCAGGATAACCTATTCAGGTCAAAAGATGTAATTTTTCATGTAATCAAAAGTGGTGAGTTAATAAAAATTTCATAATTTTTATTAACAGGGATAAATTCGAATTTGGATTAATTTATTTTTGTTAAAATAGGTTAATGTATTCGATACCCATAATTCTTATTATTGGCGCACTTGTAGGATTTTTATCCGGATTATTGGGTAAGGGTGGAAGTGCAATTTCAACACCTTCACTTCAATTATTTGCAAGAGTTAATCCCTTTGCAGCTTTAGCGTCTCCGCTTCCTGCTACTTTACCTACGACACTTTCAGCCGCTTTTGCTTATAAAGATGAAAATTTAGTTAGCCGAAAAGTTGTTATTTACAGTATACTATGCGGTATTCCTGCAACCTTGTATGGTTCGTGGCTAAGTGGTTCGTTTAAAGGGCAGACGCTAATGATCTTTACTGCAATATTTGTATTAGTGATAGGATTGTCTTTTTTTATGTCGTTTTCGACTAATGAACTCGATTTTGAGGAACTGGTTATTCCCTTCTGGAAAATTTTTGTTGTTGCTGTAGGTGTAGGGTTTCTTTCAGGGATATTGGCAAATAGCGGGGGTATTTTATTTGCCCCATTGTTTATACGTTTTTTGAAATTGCCCACTAAAAAAGCCTTAGCTTCAAGCTTAATTGTTTCTGCCGGATTAGCTATTCCCGGCACTCTGGAACATTGGTACCTGGGACATATCAACTGGTTAATAGTATTGTTTCTTTCAGTTAGTTCAATCCCTTTTTCTTATTTAGGAGCGAAGGTGGCCATTAGAATGGATAATAAAACACTTGAACGGGTATTTGCCATAATGTTGATTGGCTTCGGTATTTTTGATTTGGTTTATAACTTAAAAGGTTAAAAACACTCGTTGGTATAAAGCCTACCTATATTCGTTATAATAGGTTTATTCATTTCCAATTGAATTTCTAAAAACATAAGTAAAAGTAAAAAATCCCGGATTTAAATCCGGGATTTTTTAAAAGGATATCACTTCTTTCGGTGATTTAATTTGGGTTAATCCTTTTGTTGTTTATCTGTAATTGGTCTTCCTTATTTATTCTAATATTTCTGGCTTAATTTTTATATCCCTAAACCTGATCCATATCTATTATCAAATCAGGATAATGTTTTGAAGTGTAAGCAAAGAATATATTTTTATGGTATCCTTTGTATTTATTGTTCAAACAACTATTGACTTAAAAACTCGACAATCTTGTTTTTTTCAGTTTCTGTCAGTAGTGCCCTGCTTTGCATATGCATTCCCACAGTTTCCCATTGTTCAGGAGTAAAAGTAGAAGGGGATGGCGTATTATGGCATCGCTGACAATTTTCGGCCCATAATTGTGCTCCGGATTTCATCGATATTTTTTGACTGGCGGTGCAGCTATTTAGTACTAACATCATTGATCCTATCATTAAGACCAGGATGCTTAAAATAGTAAGTTTTTTATTATTTAAGATTTTCATTGCTTGTTGTTTTTAAAGTTCGATACAAAATTGAATATAAGCTGAATTGGATTTAGTGATTTCTCCAGGATTACCACCTAAACTTTGACTTACTGTGCTTGTTCCTTTTATTGCTTCATAAGAAAATCTTACAACAGTTCTCCAATTCATCCAATAATTAAGGCTAAATGCGAGGGAATTATCTTTTGTGCCCCATAATGAATTGGCAGGTGTGGTATAATTACCAAAGCGGGCTGCTAACTCGAAATTTTTAACAAAGTCATTTTGAGAAAACATTGGTCTTAATGCTGCCATGATGTACCCGGTTTTTGTGTGATTGTTAAAAGTATAAGTATTTGTCGGATTATTAGGATCAGTATACTCAGCATTATCTACTTTAGCTTCACTATATTGTCCCTTAATATTTAACTGGAAAGGAGAAAGATTTTCTACAAGATTTAAGTCTAATGCCCAAAGTGTAGCATTTGCATTTTGATATTTAAGGCCTGCATCACCTACTTTGCCAGTCATTAAAGAAGCACCTACTTCAATTGATGAATTGGCAAGTGGCAAAAATCCGATCCGGCCGGTGAATAATTTATTCTTGTTGTTATCAGTAATACCAATGAATTGAGTAGTGCCATCAGGTTGCAATTGCATCCCGTTTGATAAAGCAAAATCATAACTCCATTTGGTTGTTCCTGCCTGGATGCCGCCCTCTGCTTCAACGCCAAAATCGGAAGCATCAGCAATCCCTTCCGGATCTGAGGCAAGTTTATTGATCCATCCGGCAGCAAGCCGTTTGTTGTAAGTGCCGAAGGGCAATACAAGATAGCCTCCACGAAGAATCAAGCCAGGAGTTGCATAATAAGAAGCTACAGCCCAGTTTACTCCTACACCATCTACATTAAAGGATGGCTCGAATTCCATTAAAAATTTTTTACCATGCCTCCAGAGAAACATAGGACTAAATTCGAAATGGTCAGCATCACCGATGCTGTTGGTTTTAGAAACACTGGATGAGCCATTGTAAGTAACGGTTGTTTTGTTACTTACATAACCAAAGGTTAATAAACCGACCGCCATTAAATGTGATTCTTCGGGTTTAATATAACTAGCTTCCTTCTCAAGGGTATTTACTCTGTCTAAAAGCGATGAATCAACTACAGTTGTTGTTTCCTGTGCTTTGGTAACAGTTGAAATCAACGCGAATAGGCAAATTGCCATTATTCGTTTTGTTAGTTTGTTTAAAGTTTGCATAACATATTTTAATATAAGTGTGAATAGATTGAATTAATTATTTTTTGGAAAGAGTCCTTATATAGTCTATCAATGCCCATCTTTGATCCGGGTGTAAAACTGCTTTAAAAGGAGGCATTGCAGTACCAGTATGGCCTTCTGATATTTTATAAAATAAAGTGCCGTCAGATTCTGCCTGTACAGATGGAGAAGTATGATCTGCAGGTTTAGGATGCAAAGAGGCGGCTGCCGGGCCATCACCCTTACCGTTTTTACCATGGCAAGGTGCACAATAAGCCTGGTATAAAACTTTTCCACTTTTTATAGTTGTCGAATTGTCCGGTTCCGGATTTTTAAGATCTGCTGCTGCTTTCGGAACGGGCCACGAGCCGGATTGGGCGAATGTGATATTACTGCTTAGTACTAAAACGGCAGCAATGGCAATTGTTTTAAGAATGGTTTTCTTTTTCATTTTATTATGTGTGTTTTTAATGTGGTGGAATATTTGGGAAATGCCTGGATCATAAATTTTTTACTTTTTTGTCTCATGGGGCGTGCCAAATTTTAGATTTTGTCAATTGTTCTTAAAATCATTTGTTACGCCAATTAATGTTATAACATCTAATTATTCCACAAAATTGAAACAGAAGCATTTAAATTAAAATGAGATGAATCAGCGTAAAAAATGATTAAAATCATTAGGCACTTTTGGAAACAATAAAAAGATATGTTATTTATGAACGGATTTTATCAAGTAATTCGTTAAGAACGGTGATTTCATTATTGTTTAGATTAGAAAGGAATCCGTCCATTTCTTCACTTCTTTTTTCAATAAAACTCAAAAGCTGTATTCCTTTTTGGGTAATGATAACATCTACTCTTCTGCGGTCTTCAGAGTTTAATTCACGTTGCACCAATCCTTTTTTTCGCAGCCCTTCCACAACACGTGATGCATCGGATGCTTTATCCAACATGCGATGCTGGATTAGTTTTACAGTGAGTACACGAGGGTATTGTCCTTTAAGGATTCTAAGTACATTGTATTGCTGAATAGTAAGCCCGAATTCGTTGAACAATTCATTATGCATATTGATGATCCACCTGCCTGAATATATTAGGTTAACAGTAGCCTTATGATAAGGATTTCTAAACGAACGGGATTGTTTTATAGCTTTTTCAATAGTTTCCATTACTCATTTCATTACTTCTTTTCAAAACCTGGTTTAGCGAATATTTGATTTCCCTGGAAAGGCTAAAGATAATTTATCTGCTAAAAATGAAATATGATGCGCGTCATATGAAGAAAAGCACCCGGGTCTCAAAACTTTATTCCTCCATCGTTTGTAAGAGATTTTTTTTATATTGAGGAGACTATTTTCAACTAAGCTTGTTCCCTGGTTAAGTTTTATAAGGAAACGACAGAAAATAATGTAAGTTTAAGTTTTTTGTTATTTCTTTAATACAGAGATATAAAATTAATATATGAAGTATAGGATAAGAATTGTAACAGTAATTTTATTTTTACTCCAGTTTAATTTGTTGGCTGCAAATCCTGAAAAGGATGATAGTAATGTAGTTTATCAAACTGAAAAAGGATTTATTAAATTACAAGTTTGTTCGGATAACATAATTCGGGTTGTTGTTTCACCGGTAAAATCTTTAAAAGAAAGAGAAAGCCTGATGGTCATTACATATCCTGATCAAAAAGCAAAATGGATAATGCATGAGACAGAAAGATACATATCAGTGGAAACTAAAAAGTTAATTGCCACTATTGATAAATCAAATAATACCGTATTGTTTTATGATAAATCAGGCAATCTGCTTTTAGAAGGTGATGGTCAAAGTTTCGAACCTGAAACTATTGATAGTGAATCTATATTTCACATTACACAAAATTTCAAACTCTCTCCGGTGGAGGCAATCTATGGATTAGGTCAGTTTCAAAAAGGGATAATGAATTATAGAGGACATGACGTAACTCTTTTTCAGGAGAACACAGTTGCCGTTGTTCCTATGTTAGTCTCAACAAAAAATTATGGAATACTATGGGATAACTATTCACTTACAAAATTCCATGATGGGAAAGAAGGAACATCATTTGAATCCAAAGTAGCCGATGCTATTGATTATTATTTTATTGCTGGTTCCAATTTAGATGATGTTATTGCCGGTTACCGGTTCCTTACCGGGAAAGCTCCGATGTTTGGCAAATGGGCTTATGGATATTGGCAGTCGAAAGAGCGCTATAATAATCAAAAAGAGATTGTTGATGTAGTTAAGGAATACCGGAAACGAAAGTTGCCTCTGGATAATATTGTTCAGGACTGGATGTACTGGGGCGATTTAGGTTGGAGTGCCCTGGAATTTGATCAAAAAAAATTTCCTGACCCAAAGGGAATGATTGATACCATTCACAAGAACAATGCCCATATCATGATTTCAATATGGCCAAATTTTGGAACAGAGACAGACGTGTTTAAGGAAATGTCTTCCAAAGGATTTTTGATTCAAACCAAAGATGAATCGAGGGGATTGTATGATGCCTATAATAAATCAGCACGGGATCTTTACTGGAAATGGATCAATAAAAGCTTTTTCTCAATTGGGATGGATGCCTGGTGGATGGATGCCACTGAACCTGAAGTTCCGGGAAATACAATAGCAGATCAAGCTGGCAAAATTGGAAGCTGGAATAATTCCATGGGTAGCATGGCCCGGTATCTTTTGCCGTTTTCACTTATGACTACAAAAGGGGTGTATGAAAACCAGCGAAAAGTAACCGATAAAAAGCGTGTATATATTCTGACACGATCGGCTTATGGGGGGCAGCAAAGATATGGGGCGGTCACCTGGTCGGGGGATATACATGCTGAATGGGATGTGTTTAGAAACCAGATTTCTGCCGGACTGAATTTTTGTATGGCAGGAATTCCCTATTGGACAACCGATATCGGAGCTTTTTTACCCGATAATCCGCTTGGGGACAGGGATAATGCCTATCGCGAAATGTATTTAAGGTGGTTTCAATTTGGTGTCTTTAATCCAATGTTTCGCTCGCATGGCTCGGGAACAGCACGTGAGATATGGAATTTTGGGGGAAAGAATTCCTGGACTTATAAACCACTACAAAAATTTGATAATCTGCGGTATCGGTTATTGCCTTATATCTACTCAATGGCCTGGCAGGTTACCAATAATGCTTATACTATGATGCGCGGGCTTCCCTTTGATTTTGATACCGATCCTAATGTTTACAATATTGATAACGAGTATATGTTTGGGCCGGCATTTTTAGTAAGGCCGGTCACGGAGAAAATGTATTATGAAAAAAATTACTTAGGGGATGTAATCGGGAAGGCTAATTTATTTAATAAAAAAGGAGAACAGGGAGGCCTGACAACAGAGTTCTATAATGGAATTAACTTCGATACTTTGGTGACAACAGATACAAAAGATAAAATTGATTTTGACTGGAACGACGGTGTTTCCCGCCCGAAAGGAGTACACCAATATAATTATAGTATTCGTTTTTCCGGAGAAATAGAAACTGACGAAGAGGGTAAATATACCTTTTTAACCACGTCAAATGATGGTATAAGGGTGACAATTGATGGTAAAGTAATCATTGAAAACTGGACTCCTCATGGCGCTACTGTTGATGTGGGTGAAATAAGTCTTAAAGCAAACAAAAAGTATAAAATCCAGGTAGATTATTTCCAGACCCTGGGAGGTGCCATAACCAAACTGGCATGGATTAAGCCAGGTGTTGCAGCTAATTTAAAAGAAAAGAAAATGCCTCCGGTAAAATCAGTACAAGTTTATTTACCTAAAACTTCCAGCTGGATTGATTTCTGGAGAGGCAATTCTTTCAAAGGGGGACAGACCATCCTAGTTCCGGCACCTATTGATCAAATTCCATTATTGATAAAAGCGGGTTCTATTATTCCGATGGGGCCATACCTGCAATATGCTGAAGAAAAGCCTGCTGATCCAATCGAATTAAGAGTTTATCCCGGGGCTGATGCAAAGTTCGTTCTTTATGAAGATGAAAATGACAATTACAATTATGAAAAAGGTATTTATGCTACAATTCAATTTAATTGGAATGAGAAAGATCAAACTTTGACAATTGGGAAACGAGAAGGAGAATTTCCGGGAATGTTAGCAAAACGAACCTTTAGGATTGTTTGGGTCAGTAAAGGCCATGGTGTTGGTATGGAGCCGGAAGAAAAATGTGATAAAATAGTGAGATATTCAGGTGAAAGAATTATTGTCAGAAAATAATTGGATTTAAATTTTTACAGAGTTTTCTCTTAATTAAAGTGACTTACATCAATAAATCGCATGAGACTGGAAATTATTTCTTAAGCAAGCTGCTGCCATCAACATTGAATAGCCGCATGATGGCAGATTGATTCAAATGCACTTCAGGATTTTTCGAAGTAACTGTATTCCCCAATATTTTAGAAGCCTCGCTAAGCTCATTAAAATTCGCCCTAGGTAATTGCTATACTTCTTACCTTACCTGACCATCAATCAAAAGGTGGATGCAGCGGCGAGGTCTGCGATTCAGAGATATATTACCTTTTAACAATTATCTTCTACAACTGATGGAGTCAATAATTACAAACTGGAATTCCTGTTCTATTTGCTTTTATATCACTTTGTAATGCAAAAAATTCTGTAACATAAAATATGATTCAGATCATAAAAAGTACTGATAACAATCATTAAAAACACCTAAATTTTTTAATGCTTTAAACGTTAGATATCAAACTATAATTATAAACCTAACACTATGAAAAATTTATTCGTTTTTCTAACCCTGTTTACAGTTTCGCTTTTCTTTTATAAAACTGCTGTTTCTCAAAATGTTTCCATCAATTCAGATGGATCTTCTCCGGATACTTCATCTGTACTTGATTTGAAAAGTTCAAACAAAGGGTTACTCATTCCGCGATTAAGCTTAACGTCTTTGACTGATGCATCTACTATTCCAGTCCCTGCCCACAGCCTTTTAGTTTATAATACGAACACTTCTGTAACCGGAGGGGAGGGGTATTATTATAATTCAGGCACCACTAGTTCTCCGACCTGGGTAAAATTAAATTCATCCGTTTCAGGATGGGAAATGACCGGGAATTCCGGAACCACCCCCGGCACCAATTTTATTGGTACAACTGATGCTAAAGACCTTGTAATAAAAACAAATGGTAGTTCAAGAGTAAATATCAGCAGTGCTGGAGTTACTACTATCGGAGATGGAACCAATGATACCAAGATAGAAGCTGATGGTTCTATCATACTTGAAGGTACAGCTACTGCCTATACAGATTTAGTGGTTCCATTATTTAATTCCCGGTTAGGATCCAGCCACCAGGCTATTTGGACAAAAATGTTGGACGATGGTTCTGGTAGTCGTGGAGTATATACTTATACTTTTGAAAGTGTAAGTACCAGTTATGAAGAGGAGGTTTTTTTCTCTGTTCAATTACCGCATAACTGGAAGGAGGGAAGTACTCTTTATCCTCATGTACATTGGTCTCCTCAAACTACAGGCCATAATGGTTCTGTTGTATGGGGTCTTGAATACAGTTGGGTTAACTATGACGCAGCATCACCGCTTACTTTTCCTAATACCACTATTATAACTACTACTTCAGCATCTATAAACGGCACTTCAGATCATGATAAGCATCTTATTACTCCATTCAGTTCTATAACACCTAACAGCACTCAGAATAAAATAAGCAGTATCCTGATGTGCAGATTCTTTCGTAAGTCAGGCGATGCTGCAGATACTTATAGTGGTGACGCAGCAGTGCTTTCTGTAGATTTTCATTACCAAATAGATGGGATCGGAAGCCATGAACAGTTTGTAAAGTAATAATGTAATAATATTTCGAATTGGACAGGTGTATGTTGATATTATTTTGGGCAGCTTTTATAAGTGGGGAAAATACCTGGGCAGAATAGGAAAAGATATCCTTAAGTTGATTAAATGTAAATCCAAAACTGAAAAAAATAATTCTATGAAAAATATTTATTTAATCATTCTACTGGTTGTCTGGGCATCTGTTTCCGGGGCCCAGGACACATTTAGAATTAAGTCGGGCACCAATATCAGAACTGCGCATAATTCATTTATAGTTTTTAAAAATATGAATTTGGTTAATAATGGAAGTTATGTGCAGTCCGTTGGGGATGGTGTTACCAGGCTAACAGGCAACATCAACACTACTACTACCGGCTCAGGTACAACTACTTTAGATCAATTGGAAGTGTTTATGAATAATGGGAATACTCATACCCTTTCATCATTAGTAAGCATCAGAAATGTAGTAACTCTTAGTTCAGGACAATTAGTAACTAATGGATACCTTACTCTTAAATCGGATGCTGTTAATACAGCAAGAGTAGCAAAAGTTACAAGTCCTGTGTCCCCTGCTGTTGTAGGTGAAGTAATGATAGAACGATATAATTCTGCGCGAAAGGCATGGCGGTTATTATCAATACCAAGCAACACCCTCCAAACTATTAAGCAATCATGGCAGGAAGGCGCCACAAATGGAACTGCCAATCCACTGCCTGGATTTGGAATACAAATTACTGGTCCGGCGGGCACTTCTGCCGGTTTTGATCTTTCTTCACCTTCGCCTTCCATGAAAACGTATGATCCTATATCTAATAGTTGGGTAGGAGTACCCAATACTAATACATACCTGATAAAATCTACAGGGGCGTATATGACTTTTATCAGGGGGGACCGGTTGGCAAATTCTGTAAGTTCACTACCTACAGAAACAATATTGCGCACTAAAGGTGATTTGTATACCGGGGATCAGCCAACATTAAGTGTATTGTCTAATAAATATGCTACTATTGGCAATCCTTATGCTTCCCCGGTTGATTTTACAACTATTACTAAAACCGGGGGGGTAGATGATAAATTTTATGCATGGGATCCGTTCATTGCAGGGAATTATGGTTATGGAGGTTATCAAATAATGAGCAGTACCAACGACTGGAAACCAGTTCCGGGAGGTTCTGTTACCTACCCGTCAGGGATTGCTCATACAACTATTCAATTGGGAGAAGGCTTCCTTGTTCATGCAACATCCGTTCCGGGTACCCTTTCATTTTCAGAAAATTCCAAGATCACTGATGGTAATTTAAAAAGCTTTGCAAAACCGGTAGAAATTTCCCAAATTAAAAGTATAAGACAATTTTTTAGGGTTTTTCTTTTTTCAGGCATCAATCCTAGCGATCCAATAATTGATGGAAATGTGGTTGCATTTGATCCTGTATTCAGCAATGGTATTGATGGAAATGATGCACTAAAAATAATTGCAGGTAGCGAGAACTTTTGTTCAATAAGAAATACAAAAATATTGGCGATAGAAGCAAGGGCGCCCGTTGTAAATACAGATACAGTTTATTATTACATGAGTAATATGGCAAAGAAAGTGTATCAATTGGGATTTGCCCCGGAAAACATGCAAACAGACGGGTTGGAGGCTTTTTTAATTGATCGGTATTTAAATACTACTACTACCATAAGCCTTACTGATAGCAGTTTCATAAATATTTCCATTACATCCGATCCTGCATCATCCGCATCAGACAGGTTTAAAGTAATTTTTAAGCCAATGGCAGCTTTACCTGTAAGCTTTACTTCAGTAAAGGCTTATGCAAAGGGAAGTGCAATTAATGTAGAATGGAAAGTAGAGGGCGAATATAATATTAAGAATTATGAAGTAGAGAAATCAATTGACTTAACGAATTTTGCCTTTTTGGATTCTGTTCAAGCAAAGAATATTCCTTCAAGCAACTATTGGGTGGCTGATTTAAATCCTGGGGATGGATTTAATTATTACCGCATCCGTAGCAATGATATAAATGGCATCGCCAAATACAGTGAGGTTGTGAAAGTTGTTAAGGGTGATTCAAAAAACGAAATTTCAGTTTTTCCCAACCCCATTATCAACAACCATATCAATCTGCAACTCAATAAACAGCCTTCAGGAAATTACGGAATTCGATTAATCAATAAAAGTGGAGAGGTTATAATGTCAACTAAAATTGAACACTTACTTAACACTCCAATTGAAATCATTAACATACAAAAAAAGGTTTCGCATGGAATTTATCAATTGGAAATTATCAAACCCGATAACACACAATTAAATATCAATATTCTATTTTGAAATTTGGAAAGGTATTATTAAAAACACCAGCCTTAGGTATACATATGAAAACAAGAAATGTGATAGTTAAAATCTGTCACTTTTTTGTTTTATCAACAAGCGACATCCCATGCCTATATGAGAAGCTAATCCAGGATTTTGCTTTACATAAAATACACAGGTAACCTCAGTATCTTATATATAACCTATTCAAATGAAGAAAGTTAAGTTTTAAATAAAAATATTAAACTAAATAATATTTTTTAAATGATTTATATCATATCAGCAGGTATTTATACTCATAAAATAGGAATTTAAAAGTTGGAATTTTACCAGGAACGTAAAATCCAAGTTTATGCCAGTAAAAACCATTGAGAGCTGCTATTCTGAAATGCCCGATGATGCGGAAAGCCTTCCCCGCATTTCCATTGTTATTCCATTTGAACCAAAAATGAATAAAAAATCGGAGTTGCTTAAAATACTAATGTCTGCTGCTGACAAAACAGAAAATGAATTAAGGCAGGAATATCCGGAAGAAATGGTAATGCCCGTAATAATAAAATTACGGAAGTTGATAAAGGACATTCATTATGAGTCACATAATAAAAGTATTGCATTTTTTGTTTCACCTCTAACGGAAAAGGTATATCAATTTACCCATACCGATAGTTTAAAAAATTATTATCCTCTTGCTTCTGGTTGATTAAACATGCACGGCCAATAAAGTATACAAGTAAGAGTTAATAGAAAAAGACAGCAGGCGCTCTTATTAGTTACCTACCTAAACTGCACTTTATCTTTTAGCCCATTTTAAAAAAACAAGTATCCATGATTTTCCTTACACTAAATATAATTTTATGATAAGTAAAAAAATAACATCCGAAAAGGAATATATAAGAAAAAGTAATGACTGGTACCGCAGCTTATTTGAAAATAGCGCTGAAGCCATCTTTTTAACCGATACTCAGGGGCATATTCTGGCTGCTAATCCGGAAGCCTGCAAGATGTTTCAAAGAACGGAAGAAGATATTTGCAAAATAGGAAGGAACGGTATAATCAATATAAATGATCCCCGCCTGGAACCTACCGTGTACCCACATCTTTCCTTATTTTTGTAGTCAAATTTTTAATAATGATACCGACCTATCAATCCTTATTTAATCCTGATTATACTAATTGTTTTAAAGATAAGCGATTAGAAAAAAGGGGGTGCAGTTTTTT
>JAUZOE010000043.1 GCA_030706605.1 Bacteroidota bacterium | reverse complement strand
TTCCTTTTAGCAGATCATCCACTAAACAGAAAATTGCTATAATTTTATCTTCATTAAGCATCGGTAAAGATTTTTTAAGTGTCGTAACTCAAAATTATTCTTTATCGATGTCCTTTTTAATTAGCAACTTGGGTTAATTATGAATTAAAATTTTGCATTAGCGTAATGGTAAATTGTCTCATTAGCTAATTAGGTTATTTTTGCAAATTAATAGTCTTTTGATGAGAAAACTGACAATGGAGGAATTGAACCGGAAATCGGTAGGCGAATTTAAAGTCGCTGAAAAATTTCCGGTGATAGCAATTTTAGAAAATATCCGGAGTGCCTATAATGTGGGAAGTGTTTTTAGAACGGCCGATGCATTTTTAATTGAATCAGTTATTATTACAGGATATACAGCAAAACCCCCACATAAAGAAATTACCAAAACGGCATTGGGTGCCCAGGATTCTGTAGATTGGCAATATTTTGAAAATACAAAACTGGCTATAGGACACCTGAAAAAAATTGATTATAAAATATTTGCTGTAGAGCAGGTGGAAAATAGTATTTCCCTTGAAAAATTAAATGATTTTTCTTTTTCCAAAACGGCTTTTATTTTTGGTAATGAAGTTTCAGGCGTAGACCAGGAGATCATTTCATTATGTGATGGTTGCGTGGAAATTCCTCAATTTGGAATGAAACATTCTTTAAATATTTCTGTAGCTGCGGGGATTGTTTTGTGGGAAGCGGTTAAAGGTATCAGGTTTCCGAAAGGAAGAGTAAATAAAAAATAATAAAATGGAATCCAGCCTAAAAAATATTAATTCAACGTTACCGGTAAATTCTAAAACAGCCATAAAGGATAAAATTTTGAATTATTTATCCCTCGTGAAATTTGCACATACCATTTTTGCTATGCCTTTTGCGCTGATTGGATTTTTTTATGGGCTTAAGTCAGTGAATTATCAAATTGATCGTCCGTGGTGGATTCTTTTGATCCTCGTCGTATTATGTATGGTTTTTGCCAGGAGCGCGGCAATGGCATTTAATCGCTGGCTCGATGCTGACTATGATGCTAAAAATCCAAGGACGGCAATAAGGGAAATTCCCGGGGGAATCATTCCAAAGCGAAATGCGATACTGTTCGTAATTTTCAATTGTATAGCTTTTGTGATTACTACTTATTTTATTAATTTCTTATGTATGGTATTGGCTCCTGTTGCGCTGTTCGTAATTCTTTTTTATAGTTATACAAAAAGATTTACTTCTTTGTGCCATTTGGTACTGGGCCTGGGGTTAAGCCTTTCTCCGATAGGGGCTTACATTGCAGTTACGGGAAAATTTGCCTTGGTGCCGGTTTTATTTTCGTTATCAGTTTTATTTTGGGTAAGTGGTTTCGATATTATATATGCATTACAGGATGAGGAATTTGATAAAAAAAATAAGTTAAAGTCAATTCCTTCGTGGCTTGGAGCTCAGAAAGCGCTGAAGGTGAGCGAATATCTCCATTTTTTATCAACTGCCTCTATCCTGGTAGCAGGCATAATGGGTCATTTTTCGGGGTTATATTGGGTAGGAGTAGCTTCATTTGCTTTCTTCCTGGTTTACCAACATACCTTGATCAAACCAAAGGATTTGAGCAAAGTTGACAGGGCCTTTTTTTCCTCAAACGGAATAGCCTCGGTAGTCTTTTGTGTGTTTGTATTACTTGATATTTTTTTATTCTAAAACCGGGTTTCTAGTTTAAATTGGCGATGATGGCAAGAATTCTATGTATTGATTATGGGTTAAAGCGAACTGGAATTGCAGTTACAGATCCATTGCAAATAATTGCTACAGGATTAACTACGGTGGATTCACCGGGATTGATTTCTTTTTTGAAAAATTATTTCGGGCAGGAAGACGTAGAATTGATCGTGATAGGCGATCCCAAAAATCTAGATGATTCTGATACGCATGCCACACCGCTGGTAAAAGGGATTATTCAAAAATTGGAAAAAGAATTCCCTGCGATACCTATAAAGAAAGTTGATGAAAGATTTACTTCAAAGATGGCCCGGCAGGCGATGCTTGATATGGGAATGAAGAAAAAAGATCGCCGAAATAAAAGAACGGTAGATGAAATAGCAGCTACTATTATGTTGCAGGAGTATATGGAGAATCGTTGACAGGTGCCGAAAACGGAAGAAAAATCTTAAATTTGCATCCCGATATTTTTTATAATTTAATAAAATAATCATTCATATATGGTTCTTCCAATTGTAGCTTTTGGTAACCCGGTATTACGGAAAGTAGGAAAAGAGATTACTCCGGAGTATCCGGAATTGAATAAATTGATTGCAGATATGTGGGAAACGATGTATAACAGCAATGGTGTAGGTTTGGCTGCGCCACAAATCAACAGGGATATTCGTTTGTTTGTAATGGACAGCATCCAGATTATAGATGGACTTGATGAAGATGAAAAAAATGATTATCCTGAAGACCGGGGATATAAAGGTGTTTTTATTAATGCAAAAATTAAGGAGCTCGATGGGGAAGAGTGGATTTACAACGAGGGGTGCCTGAGCATTCCCAAAATAAGAGAAGATATTTTAAGAAAAGAAAAGGTTACCATTACTTTTTTTGATGAAGTATTTAAAGAACGTTCATTGACATTTAATGGAATTACTGCAAGAGTCATTTTGCATGAGTATGACCATATTGATGGTAAACTTTTTATTGATTATCTTAAGCCTTTAAAGAAAAGCCTGCTGAAGCGTAAACTGGACGATATTTCCAAGGGGAAAATCTCTGTGGATTACCGGATGCTGTTTAATAAATAAATATCGGATTTACCTTTTTTCCAACATTTTAAGGATTATTTTTACTGGATGTTTCAGAGGATTATTTCAATTGCTATCTTTCTGTTTTCTGGCCTGTTGCTGTCTGCGCAGGAGAAAAGTGAAACTACCGTAAAAGTGGGCGAAAATTATGTAACCCTTTCTGAAATTGTTGTAAATAATAAATTAGATGTTCCGTCATTTATAGAAAGAATAAAGACGGATACCACATTTTATAAGGCTTTTCGTAATCTTCACATCATTGGCTACAGCGCTCTGAATGATATAAGAATGCTGGATAAAGATGGTAATATACTGGCATCTTTGCACAGCAAAACCAAACAAATACGAATCAGGGATTGCAGGAAAATGGAAACGCTGGAACAATCCATCACCGGTAACATGTATGACAATAGTGGAAATTTTAATTATTATACAGCAGAAATGTACGCCGGTTTATTTTTTACAAAAGATTCTGTTTGCGGAGAAAATAATATTGTAAAAGGACATGAATTTTCTACTGCTGGTTTAAGCGGGATAGAAAAGCATAAGCAACAATTAAAAATGCTGTTTTTTAATCCCGGAAAAAAAATAAACGGGCTTCCTTTTATCAGCAATAAAACGCCAATTTTTGATGAATCTATGGCCGATAAATATAATATGGATATTGATTATCGTAGTTATAACAGCCGGCCCTGTTATGTATTTACCCTCAAAGTGAAAGACAATAAAAAAAGTGATGTGGTAATAGATGAAATGACCACCTGGTTTGATGAAAAGACTTTTGAAATAGTGGCCCGTAATTATTCATTAAGCTATGATGCCGGTATTTATGATTTTAAAGTGGAGATGGAAGTGCAAATGACCAAAGTTGGCAAGTTGCTGGTGCCATCAGTTCTACGGTACAATGGAAACTGGAAAGCCATTTTCAAGAAAAGAGAGAGAGGCGTTTTTACGGCTACGTTGTTTGATTTTGTTAATCACTAATTTTCAGAATTGTGTGAGAATTTGCTATACCTCCTCCATTTCTCAATCACTGATTTCATATCTTCCGGCAATTCACTTTCAAAATTCATTTGTTTTTTGGTGACAGGATGAATGAATCCCAATTGTTGGGCATGCAATGCGTGGCGTGGGCAAAGAGTAAAGCAATTGTCTACAAATTGTTTGTATTTGGTAAATACCGTTCCTTTTACGATTCTGTCGCCGCCATAAGTGTCATCATTAAAAAGTGGGTGTCCCGTGTATTGCATGTGTACCCTGATCTGATGGGTACGGCCGGTCTCAAGACGGCATTCTATCAATGTTACGTAATTGAACTTTTCCAGGACCTTATAATGAGTAATGGCTTCTTTGCCATAATCTCCTTCGGGATAAGAGGTGAACAATTTTCTGAATCTTTGATGGCGGCCAACATGCGCTACAATAGTGCCTTCCTCTTCCTCAAAATCGCCCCAAACCAATGCTACGTAACGGCGATGTACCGTATGGTCAAAAAATTGTTTAGCAAGATGAGTCATCGCCTTTGGGGTTTTTGCCATTACTAAAAGCCCTGAAGTATTTTTATCAATCCGGTGTACAAGGCCAAAGCGGGAAAGATCAGCTTCATCAATATCAGGATTTTGTTGTTTTAAATACCAGGCCACGGCATTCACCAAAGTGCCGCCTGGATTACCACTGCCTGGATGAACTACCATGCCAGATTCTTTATTCACTACCATAATGTCTTCATCTTCATACACGATATTGAAAGGAATATTTTCCGGAACGATTGCATTGCTTTCGGGTAAATAAGTCTGATAAATAACAATCTTATCCTCAGGGCGTATTTTATAATTAGACTTTATTGGTTTTTCATTCACCAAAACTCTTTCTGCTTCTATAGCCTGCTGAATTTTATTGCGGGTAGCACCTTCAATCCGGTTCATCAGAAATTTGTCTATTCTCAGTGGCTCTTGGCCTTTGGCACAGACGATAGTGAGTCTCTCAAACAGCTCTTCACCTTCTTCATTGATTTCTTCTTCGTTCATAATTTCTTTTTATCAAAAATCGAGAATTGGGGATAATTCCTCCTTTTTCATTCATAAGTCAGCAATTCCCAACCTTCTTATCTTTGCAAATTAAAATCTTTGATTTGGAAAAACAGCATATCATTTTTGAAGACCTCGGAATTGTCAATTATAAAACAGCTTGGGATTACCAGGAAAAGCTGGTAAAAAGGAATGTGGACATCAAATCAGCATCCCGGAAAGCTGTTGGCCTGGCACAAAATTCTGTAATAGCAACTGATGAACTCTCTACGGTAAACTATCTTCTTTTTTGCGAACATCCACCTGTTTATACTTTAGGCAAGAGCGGCCACATGGAAAATGTATTGATGAGCGAAGATGAAATGGAAGAAAAGGAAATAGAGTTTTTTAAAACCAACAGGGGAGGGGATATTACTTTTCATGGCTTACAGCAGGTAGTAGGATATCCTATTATTGATCTTGAAAAATTCTATACTGATATTGGGAAATACCTGCGTAGTCTTGAAGAAGTGCTCATTCTTACCATTGCTGAATATGGCATTAGAGGTGACAGGAGTAAAGGCGAAACCGGCGTTTGGATAGAACCCGGCATTATTGGCAAAGAAAGGAAAATTTGCGCCATGGGTATCCGCTGCAGCAGATGGATCACCATGCATGGCTTTGCTTTAAATGTTAATACAGATCTCAGTTATTTTAATAATATTATTCCTTGCGGTATCGTAAACAAACAGGTGACTTCTATTGAAAAGGAACTGGGACAAAAAGTAGATTTTGAAGAAATAAAGGATAAAATAAAAAGAAACTTTGAGAGGGTTTTTAATGTTTCTATTAATTGATATTAGTGAAATTGTAATCAGTTTGTAACCTTTTCTCTCTCTCAGTTTGTTCTTACCCTAAAAGATATATTATTTCTTATTTGTCAAGAGTGATTTCTGCAAAATATTTATGAAAATAGGGAATCGTTTCTATTCCTTTATAAAAGTTTTCAATTCCGTATTTTTCATTTGGGGAATGCAGGTTATCGCTATCAAGGCCAAATCCCATAAAAATAATTTTTACTCCTAATTCTTTTTCAAGAATGGTACATATCGGAATACTTCCACCACCACGAAGTGGAATAGGAATTTTTCCAAATGTTTTTTCTATAGCTTTCGAAGCCGCTTTGTATCCATTGCTGTCAATTGGTGTCGTGTAGGGTTCACCGCCATGGTGTTCAAAAGCTTTAATCGTTACTGAAGGAGGTGCTATTGAAGTAAAATAATCAATTAATTTTTTGGTTATCTTTTCTGAAGATTGATTCGGTACCAGTCTTGCAGAAATTTTTGCAGTTGCTTTAGAGGGTAAAACCGTTTTAGCACCTTCTCCGGTATATCCACCCCATATACCGTTTACCTCAAGTGTGGGACGAATACCTGTCTGTTCATTTGTGGTATATCCTTTTTCACCCCATAATTCATTAACTCCTACTTCTTTTTTGTATTCATTTTCGTCAAAAGGAGCTTTGTTGAGTAGTGCTCTTTCTGTATCAGAAACATCCACTACATCATCATAAAATCCGGGAATAGTTATGTGATTATTTTCATCATGGCAACTCGCTATCATTTTAGCAAGGATGGTTATTGGATTGGCTACGGCTCCACCGTAAATACCACTGTGTAAATCATGGTCTGCTCCGGTGACTTCAACTTCTACGTATGATAACCCCCTGACACCAATATCTAAAGAAGGATTTTCCATACTCAACATGGAGCTATCGCTTATTAAAATTAAGTCTGCCTGCAAAAGATTCTTATGTTGCCCAACAAATTTCCCAAGGTTAGGAGAGCCTATTTCTTCTTCTCCTTCAATTAAAAATTTGATATTGGTACTCATGGTATTTGTCTTTACCATAGTTTCCAGCGCCTTTACATGCATGTAAAACTGACCTTTGTCATCAGCAGATCCACGGGCGTATACTTTGCCATTTTTTATTACCGGATCAAAAGGCCCGCTATGCCAAAGTTCGAGTGGTTCAGCAGGCTGCACATCGTAATGGCCATATACTAAAACAGTCGGTTTTGTATTATCAATGATCTTTTCGGCATAAACAACCGGAAAGCCATCAGTTGGCATGATCTCCGCTTTTTCTGCTCCTGAAGCCAGAAAATATTTTTTTATTTCCTCCGCGCAAAGGGCCATATCTTTTTTGTGCTCACTTTTTGCACTTACAGAGGGAATTCGCAGCAATTCCATCATTTCTTTCAAAAATCTTTCATTATTTTTTTCCTGGTATTCTTTCCATGATTCCATAAAATGCTCCTTTTTCTAAATTGTATTTCAACGAATATATAACTTTTGCAGAAAGAAAATTGGCAAAAAAATTAACGTATTTCTTAAAAAAAAAGCTTAAAAAATTGGGTAATGCTTGAAATGATTTTATACATTTGCGCCAGATTGCTTTTCAATACATCAGCCTTTGTTTTAGTTGTACCAATTTATTCCTGTGTGCTTCTATTGCAAAGGCTGAGTCCATTTTAGTACAATTACCCGCTTAATTATATAATCAAATCCTGTCCTGAAAATTGGATTGAAACAGGCAAGTCGAATAATCGGAGTATCTGCTATTAAAATAAAAATTTATTTCTTGCCAAAAGTTTTGAAAATACGTTTAGTAGCTGATCCTATTTTTTTAATAGATCGGTAATAGTATTCTTTATTAAATAATTGAGAATCGTGCATGGCTTTATAAGTAAGAAAAAATCCAACAGGAGAAAGAACTATCACAGGTAACCACATGCCAAAAATGGGGTAGACTAAGTTATCTTTTGTAAATTTTTCTCCAAAGATATTAAGCAGATAAAAGACCATAAAGAATAGTAAAGCCATCACAAGAGGTGTTCCTAATCCACCTTTTCGTATAATAGAGCCAAGAGGTGCTCCTATAAAAAACAGGACCAGGCAAGCTACAGAAAGCGATAATTTTTTGTGCCATTCAATTTTATGTTGTGTTATATCATCATTACGGCTTTTAAAGTCACTACTTGCAATCTGGAGAAGATTGCGTGTATTACCCGCAACATTTAAAGCCTGATCATTAACGAGTGGTTTTAAGTCTTCTGGAATAAGATCATCAAAGGATTTTGCATTTGATGTATCAATTTTCTTTTCGGCTATTACCATTTCTTTCTCGGGGGTAAAAGAATTTTTATATTTTGCATAAGTGACATAAGCAGACAGGTTTTTTTGTGTTTGTTTGGCAATAGAATCCGGCATTTTAATAAGTGAATCGAGATCTACATTTAATTGCCGCATTGTCTTCATCCTTATGTTATTCATAAAAAGGCTGTCAGATGTTTTTTGAATGTTGAGCTGGCTCAAATCAAATAATTTATTATATTCATTAAAACTCAAATCAATAAATTCTGTTTTTGTTGAGTTGAAAGTTCCTTTTTCTTCATACCTGTTTCCATTTTGTAACCGGAATTCAAGGAATTTTTTATCATCACTCATGGTCATTTTTCCTTTTTCAGAAATGATGGTATTGTCTTGTATGCTATTGGACTGCTCATAAATTAATACATTGTGTAAAGTACTTTTGTCTTTGTCTTTTTTGTCGACTTTTATAGAAAATCCGCGGAACCCATTATAAAATACGCCATCTTTTAAGTCAAATGCAGGGCTTTTTGTATAAATATCATGATAAATAACCGCAAATTTTAAATTTGCTTTCGGTGCAATATTATTTGCAAATAAAAAGGCTACTCCTGATAATAAAATAGATATAAAAAATAATGGCCGCATAAACCGTAAAAGCGAAATGCCCGAAGATTTAATAGCAACCAGTTCAAAACTTTCGCCCAATTTCCCGAAGGTCATTATTGAAGAAAGCAAGATGGCAATAGGCATGGCAAGGGTAACCAATGTAGCGCTTGCATAAATGAGGAATTCAATCAGTGTTAATAAATCAAGTCCTTTGCCCACAAGATCATCAATATACTTCCAGAGTATTTGCATCATAAACACAAATAAAGTAATGAAAAATGTTGCGATAAATGGCCACACAAAAGCTTTCAGAATAAGTTTGTCAAGTTTTTTAAACATCTAAAATCGGGTATCTGGTTTAGTTCTTTTGTTGTAAATTTCAAATTATGAGCGACAAAGCAAAAATACATCTTTCAGCACTTGAAATGGAACTTGTCAATAATAAGGAGTGGATTTTTACCAAACAACAAATAATAGAAAAAGTATATCATATACTGGGAGAATTGCACCAAAGGTTTAAAAAAATAGTGGAAGATGAGTTGGAATTTCTGCCGGCCATATTTCCTGATTCCGGTGGCAAAATTTCCAAAGGTGAAAACTACATGGGGCTTCCTTATCTTATCCTGGATTACCCTGCCCGGTTCAGTAAAGACAATGTGTTTGCTGTGAGAACTATGTTTTGGTGGGGCAATTATTTCAGTATTTCATTGCATCTGTCAGGAGCTGATTTAAAAAATACGATTGATGTTTCTCATTGGCTTGATTCTTTTAAAGAAGAAAATTTTCTTGTTTGTGTCAATGAAAAGGAGTGGGAACACAACTTTGAATCGTCGAATTTTCTGGATATAAAAAAAATAAATGACTTACAAGTCAAAGAAATTCTGCAAAAGGATTTTTTTAAATTCGGGAAAAAAATAGAATTGGGCAAATGGGATTATGCCCAGGAATTTTTGGAACAATCCTTTAAAGAAATTATAAAGGTGATAAAACTTAGTTGCCCAGACGGTGAAATAGTTCCTTAACCTGCGTTTCCCAGAGTTGGCTTTGATCTTTTATATCTTTCTTTTCTGCAAAGTCGTTGATGATCAAAATCGTCAAATTGGTAACTTCAGATTTTTCAATACTGAATTCAAAATATTCTTCCTTGGGCGAATCTATCCAATGAAACTTTATTGATTTATTTTCTTCTTTTTCCACCACTTCCGCTTCTTCAGCGGAACCAGACCATGAAAAACTGAAAATTCCGTCACTGTCTTCTACTTTGTCTGCAAACCATTCCTGTAATCCTGAAGAAGTAGAAAGAAATTCATATAAAATAGCGGGCGAACATCTCACCGGGTACTCAACTGTATATTGTATTTTCTTGCTCATCGTATAAGTTAATCTGTATTCATTATGTGCAATAATAGAAAATAAATTTACTAACCAACATAAATTATTTCTTTTTTTAGTAATTTATTTGAAAAAAAATATTTTTTGTTGCAAATAAAGAGGCAAGGAGTAAAATTAATTTTAACATTTTTTTTGGAAACATACTTAAATGAGTATAAATTACGTTAAGTATTTCGATATGGTTTTTTTTGTTAAAATAGGATTTTGTAACCTCCATTAAATTACCTCTTTATGAGTATGCGTCAACTTAAGATTTCTAAGTCAATTACCAATCGTGAAAGTGAGAGTTTAGAAAAATACCTCCAGGAAATCGGTAAGGTAGACCTTATCACCCCTGAAGAAGAAGTTAAATTAGCTGTTCTTATTAAACAAGGAGATCAGAAAGCATTGGATAGACTGACAAAAGCCAATTTGCGCTTTGTAGTATCTGTTGCCAAGCAATACCAAAACCAGGGACTTACTTTACCTGATCTTATCAACGAAGGTAACCTTGGGTTGATAAAAGCGGCACAACGGTTTGACGAAACCCGGGGATTTAAATTCATTTCTTATGGTGTTTGGTGGATTCGACAGAGTATTATGCAGGCACTTGCCGAACAATCAAGAATTGTAAGATTGCCATTAAACAAAGTCGGATTAACCAACAGGATAAGCAAGGCTTATCAACAATTGGAACAGGAACTGGAACGGTCGCCTACTACCGAAGAATTAGCTATTTTTTTAGATGTGGATATTGATGAGATTTCAGCAACAATGAGTGTAGCTACCAGGCATGTAAGTATGGACTCTCCACTAAGTGAAGGGGAAGAAAATACACTAAAGGATGTAATGGTTAACGGGAATGCCGAAAGTGCAGACAAGCAAATTATGTTTAATGATTCTTTGCGCCAGGAAATACAGCGTTCCTTAAGTGTATTGACTCCGCGGCAAAAAGAAGTAATTTGTTTTTTTTATGGTATTGGTGTCAGTGAAGCAATAAGCCTTGAAGATATTGGCGAAAGATATCACCTTACCCGTGAAAGAGTAAGGCAGATAAAAGATAAAGCACTTACAAAATTGCGTACTTTTTCAAGATCTAATCTTTTGAAAGAATATATGGGTGTATAATTTTTTTTCATGACTAAATATATAAGTGAGTACCTGAAAAGGTATTCACTTTTTTTATGTCCTGGATATTAACCTTACTATTTGTATAAAAATATCTTGAAAAATGGAATCCAACTATTTTCTATCTACTTTTGACGACGTATGAATCAATATTTTAAAATAGGTAAATTGGTCGCAACTTTCGGGGTGCAGGGACAATTAGTGCTGGAACATTGCCTGGGGAAAAAAACTTCTTTGAAAGGGTTGGAAACCATTTTTATTGAAGAAAAAAATAATACATTTCTTCCTTACTTTATCACTGCTGCTAAAATAAAAAATGATAAAGAAATATATCTTTCATTGGAAGGTCTTCAATCAAAGGAAGCCGCACATGTTCTTATTAAAAAAGAAGTGTGGCTAAGTGAAATTGATTTTAAAAAGTTTGCCGCAGGATCAGCGCCTATTTCTCTTTTGGGGTTTATGGTTATAGACAATGAAATAGAATTAGGGGAAGTGCTTGAAGTAATTGAACAGCCTCACCAGCTATTATGCTCTATTTTAATTGAAGGCAAAGAAGCATTGATCCCGGTTCATGAAAATTTTTTAGAAAAAATCGATAAAAAAAACAAGAAATTATATGTAAATCTGCCAGATGGTTTGTTGGAAATTTATAAAAATTCCTGATCAAACAGACAGGTAAATTTGTCCTTGGGAATTACTAATTCTTTCAAATATGATAGCTCATTTTGATCTTGATTCTTTTTTCGTTTCAGTGGAGTTACTTACACAACCTTCTTTAAAAGGTAAAGCTGTCATTGTTGGAGGCCAGAACGAGAAAGGGATCGTGTCTACCTGTAGTTATGAAGCCAGGAAGTTTGGTGTTCATTCTGCCATGCCAATGAAAACGGCTATAAGGCTTTGTCCACACGCCATTGTCATTTCCGGCACTCACTCAGAATATTCGAGGTATTCCAAATGGGTGACAAAAATTATAGCATCAAAAGCGCCTCTTTTTGAAAAGGCATCTGTTGATGAATTTTATATAGATCTGACGGGGATGGATAAATTTTTTGATCCATTGAAATGGACAATTGAATTGCGGGAACAGATTATCAACGAAACCGGGCTTCCTATTTCTTTCGGAATTGCAAAAAATAAAATGGTAGCAAAAATGGCTACCAACGAAGCCAAACCCAATGGGTTTTTACAGGTTCCATTAGGAAAAGAAAACGAATTCCTGGCTCCTTTGGAAGTTGATAAAATTCCAGGAGTAGGAGAACGGGCCAGCCAGATATTGAATTATCATGAAATAAAATTGATAAAAGACATTCATAATACTACTCCTGGAGATTTAGAAAAATGGTTGGGTAAATGGGGATATGAACTATGGAATAAAGCCCAGGGAAATTATACTTCGGTAATTACTGAATACAGGGAACCTAAATCCATTTCAAAAGAAAATACTTTCCAGGAAAACATAAGCGATATCAATTTTCTGATGAGTGAAATAGTACGCATGACGGAAAAAATATCCTTCGAACTCAGGAAAGAAGAGAAAGTGGCCGGTTGTGTTACTATAAAAATAAGGTATCCTGATTTTGAAACTAATTCACGACAGGTAAGCATTCCATATACTTCTGCTGATGATGAGATCATTCCTGTTGCCAAAGATCTTTTTCATAAATTATATAAAAAAGGAATGCTCGTACGCTTACTCGGAGTTCGGGTTAGCGATTTGAGCAACGATGCTGTTCAGACAAATTTGTTCCAAAATACAGAAAGGAAAAATACTTTGTACAAAGCAATTGACGACGTAAAAAACAGGTTTGGAGGAGCTTCTGTCTACCGGGCTTCAGGAAAATGAAGCTTTAATCTTTTGCTATTATAATATCATTTAAAGTTTTCTTTTCGAGGACTTTTAATGTTGAATCCCTGGCTATAATCATCATTTTTCTTATTCCACAGGTTTCTTCATCACAATCAGTGCATTTTTCATAAAAGTTCAAACTCACACATGGAAGTAAGGCGATTGGTCCGTTAATAACCCGTATTACTGTAGCAAGATTGATTTTCTTAGGAGAAATTTTCAATGAATAACCGCCACCTTTTCCTTTCTTACTTTCAAGTAAATCGACATTTTTTAACTCAACAAGAATATTTTCCAGGAATTTTAAAGGAATTTTTTCCTTTAAGGCAATGGTAGATATCCTTACAGGATCTTTACCATAATTTAATGCGAGGTGTGCAAGCGCCCTGAAGGCATATTGGGTTTTTTTGGAAAGCATATCAATGTTAATGATTTTTGTAAAAAAATAGCAATTTTTTTAAATTGATACAAATTTATAGAATTAATTCCTACTATTTTGGTAGGACATTAATATATTTGCAATATCTATTAATAAAAAAATATAATTATGAGTTTACAATTAGGGGACACAGCTCCCGATTTTACATCGGAAACAACTGAAGGTAAAATTAATTTTTACGAATTCCTTGGAGACGGATGGGGAATTTTATTTTCACACCCTGCAGATTATACGCCTGTTTGTACTACAGAATTAGGAAGAACTGCTGCTTTAAAAAGTGAATTTGAAAAGCGTAATACAAAAGTGCTCGCAGTAAGTGTGGATCCATTGGATAAGCATCTTGGCTGGAGAAATGATATCAATGAAACCCAGCATGTAAATGTAGAATTTCCAATTATTGCTGATGAAGATAAAACGGTTGCCAATCTTTATGGAATGATGCATCCCAATGCTTCTACTACTACTACAGTGCGCTCATTATTCATAATAGGGCCAGATAAAAAAATTAAGCTGATGATTGTTTATCCTGCATCAACCGGGAGAAATTTTAATGAAGTATTGAGAGTGTTGGATTCCTTGCAATTAACTTCAAAATTTAGTGTGTCCACTCCTGCCGATTGGAATAATGGAGATGATGTAATTATAGCAAATACTATCAGCACTGAAGATGCTAAGACAAAATTTCCAAAGGGTGTAAGAGAAGTAAAACCTTATTTACGCTATACACCTCAGCCATAATTAACTTGTAAAATATTGCAAAAGGATTAAGTTTTTTGAATATAAAAAACCTGAATTTCAGGTAATATTTTCACAAATAATTGATATAGTATTTCTAATACTAGTGCGGTTAGCACTTTCGAAAAGTTCATTGGAAGAAGTTTCAATGAACTTTTTCGTTTAATGCAAAACTAAAATAGCCCTCCATTCATGGACGTTTGGAAATCCCACGGTATATTTTGATTGGTATTTGTTATTATCCTTGTATTTATCATCAGAAAGTTGATCTGAGGTAGTTTTATGTATTAACTTTAATGTTTCTTATAAAATGATGTTTTGATAAAAAGCCCTGTTACAAATTAAAATGGAATGGGTTTTACCTTTGAAATAACTTTTTCAAAAACAAGTATTATTTGCGGATGATTTTCAGAAAAAATGAAGGGAAATAATTTCTTCTATGAGCATGAATACAATTTTAAGCCGAAAAAAAAATCTATGGATTACAGTTCTGTTTTTGGTAATTTTTCTTAAAATATTTTCTTTAAGCCCGGAAAGGGTAGAGGTGTTTTATACTTCTGGATTTTATAATGTTTTTTCAAAAATGCTGAGGTTCCTTTTTGGATGGATTCCCTTTAGCATCGGCGATATCTTATATTTCACAGTAGTTTGCTGGCTTTTATGGAAATTAAGTAAGAATCTAAGATTGCTTTTTAAAAAGCAATTACGAGGGAAACAACTTTTTCAAAAAGTATATCAGGTATTAATAGGACTTATTTTTATTTATCTCATTTTTAATATTTTTTGGGGATTAAATTATAACAGGAAAGGTATAGCAAGCCAACTGGGTTTATCTGAAATGACGTATGACACTTCTGATTTAAAGACTTTGCAAAATATTTTATTGCAAAAGGTAAATGCTTCAAAATTGTCTTTGATCCACAATAAGAAAGCTATTTATCCAGGCAATAAAGAATTATTTGAAAGAGCAGAAAATTGCTATAATGAAACCGGGAAAATATATCCTTTTCTTCAGTATAAAGTTCCTTCTGTAAAATCTTCTCTATTTGGGTGGGCAGGCAATTACCTCGGATTTACGGGGTATTATAATCCTTTTACTGGCGAAGCACAGGTGAATACCACGGTGCCAAAATTTTTGCAGCCATATATTACCACTCATGAAATTGCGCACCAGATCGGTTATGCAAAAGAGAATGAAGCCAATTTTGTAGGATATATGGCAGCGGTTAATTCTGATGATACCCTTTTTCATTATTCCTGTTATCTTGATCTTTTTATGTATGCCAACCGCGAGGTATATTATTTTGATTCTGCGTACTCAATACAATCAATGAAATTATTGCTTCCCCCCGTAAAAAAAGATATTGTGGAGTGGAGACAATTCAATCTTGCTCACGTCGGTTTTATGGAGCCTGCAATTAACTGGATGTATGGGAAATATTTAAAGATGAATGAACAACCCAAGGGCATCCGAAGTTATAACGAAGTGATTTCTATGCTGATTGCGTACTATAAAAAATATGGGAATATATAGGCGGAACTGGATTCCGAAATTTGTATTCCCAAATCTCTAGTTTACAAATTTTATTTCTAAAATTTTCATCTGTCAGAATTGTTAACTCAAAATCATTCATCCAGGATAGAAGGCGTTTATTTTCGGTCTCCGAGAACCGGAAAATAGCAGAAATAAAATAATTACTACTGAAGAGGAGCGTTTTTCAGTAGTAATTATTTTATTCAAATTCGTAAAATTGATATTTATCTTCTTTCTCTTATGGGAATTCTTTTTCTTCCATCATGAGAAGGTCTTCTGCTTCCTACATTGTTACTTCTGCCGCCACCATCAGCTTCATTCATTCTTATGGCTCTGCCATTATGCATTTTACCGTCAAGGCTTTTAATCATTTTTGTTGCTGCTGCTTTATCCACTTCTACCCACGCATTCATGTCGCGCAAATCAATTCTTCCCAGCACTTCTTTTTTCAGGTTGCTTTCGTCAAGTATGTATTGTAAAAAACTGGCTTTATAAAAACCATCTTTTGTGCCGAGGTTAATAAAGAGCTTGGTAAATCCTTCATCTCTTTGATATGAGGGTCTTTCTCTTTTAACAGGGCCATCTTTTCTATTAAGATTATCGTTACGCCTGTCTCTGAAATCCTGCCGGGCATTAAGGTCTTCGGCATTTTCGTAATATTTTAAAAAGTGGCTGAATTCTATAGCAGCAACTCTTTTCAAGACTTCTTCTTTGCTGATATCGGCAAATTTATTTTGCAGGTCGGGCATATAAGTTTCGTAATCGCCACTTGAAATATCGGCATTAATTAATTTATCCATAAAATAGAAAAACTGCTTGCGGCACACATCTTTGCCTGTTGGAATATCTAATTTATGAAAAGAAGCATTCGTCATTTTTTCGAGCTGACGGATTTTAAATGATTCTCTACTGTGGCAAATTGAAATGCAGATACCACTTTTCCCCGCACGTGCAGTACGTCCGCTTCTGTGGGTATATACTTCTATATCATCAGGCAATTCGTAATTAATAACGTGTGTGATACCATCTACATCAATTCCTCTTGCCGCTACATCAGTTGCTATAAGAATCTGGATACTTTTATCACGGAATTTTTTCATTACCCTGTCACGCTGTTGTTGCGTGAGATCACCATGTATCGCTTCAATATCATAACCTTCTTTCGATAATCTTTCGGTAATATCCTGTGCATCTACCTTGGTACGGGTAAAAATAATGCCATACATCCCTGGGTTAAAATCGACCAATCTCCTCAAAGTTTCATAGCGGGAATGCGCAGGTGTAATGAAATACTGGTGATCAATATTTACATTGGCTGTATTCTTTTTCCCCACAGTTATTTCCTGTGGATCTTTCATAAAATTTTTGGAAATAGCCTTAACTGCAGCGGGCATTGTAGCGCTGAAAAGCCAGGTACTTTCACGGTTTACGGTATTTTTCAAAACAAAATCTATATCGTCTCTAAAACCCATATTCAGCATTTCATCTGCTTCATCCAGAACTACATATTTTACTTTTTCAAGATCAATAGCTTTTCTTTCAATCATATCTATAAGTCGTCCCGGCGTAGCCACTACTATATGCGCACCTTTTTTCAGGGCACGTATCTGCATCACAATAGAAGCTCCCCCATAAACAGGCTCTGCTTCAATATTTCTTGAATATTTTTTAAAATCCTGAAGATCATTGCAAATTTGCAAACATAATTCGCGTGTGGGGCATACGATTAATGCCTGGGGAAATCTACTTAATGGATCTATTAATTGTAATAATGGTAACCCGAAAGCTGCTGTTTTCCCGGTGCCTGTTTGAGCAAGACCTACAAAATCTGTAGTGCCTGAAAGGAGGATTGGGATTGCTTTAGATTGTATGGGCGTAGGTGCATCAAAACCAAGATCAGTAACCGCTTTAACCAAATTTTCATTTAGGCCTAAGCCTTCAAATGCGTTCATTTATTTTTTTAATTTTAGGCGCAAAGGTAAGCTAATTAGGTGGAAAGCACTTTATCCATAAGGTTAAGATTATTGAATTGAAAGTATTATAGACGTAATTGTTCTAATATGGATTTTATTGAATTTGATATTTTTACATAAATGAATTGATTAATTGTTTTTATTCGGATGGTAATGGATTAAACTAACTCTCTTCTCTATGGTCAATGATAGATATTATACAGAAATATATTTTTTTATTCACCACATTTTAAAAAGGGAAGTCCTGAATTATGCATTAAATAAATTATTGGCATATAAATTGGCACCTTATAAACTAAAACCTCACAAATATGAAAACAAAGATTTTATCAGTCGTAATTCTATTATTGATTACATCATCGCTTTTTGCACAGAAATTCAGTTTAGGAATAAAAGGAGGAGCCAATCTTGGCAAAATGTCCGGGCAATCATTTAAAGATCAGTTTACTCTTGGATACCAGGTAGGTGCATTTGCTACTATAGGATTTGGTAAATTTGGTATTCAGCCTGAAGTATTGTTTAACCAGGTGAATGTAGATACAGCCAGCAATTTTAGCCAGGTGTATCAATTGAATCATGTTGATAAAATAAGCCTGAAAGGGCTCACTATTCCTATTTTATTAAATTATAATCTTAATAAATTCATCACTTTGCAGGCGGGGCCGCAATTTGGAATTTTGATTGATAATAATAAAGACTTTTTGCAAAATGGAAGGGATGCTTTTAAATCAGGTGATTTTTCCCTGGTGGGTGGCATTCAATTAAATATCCTGAGATTCAGGATTTATGGAAGATTTGTAGGTGGGCTTACTGACCTGAATAATATTCAAAGTTCTGAAACCTGGAAAGCACAAACTATTCAATTAGGAGTAGGAATAAAGTTGTAACTCAATATTACCGGATTATTTCTATTTCACCTTTGGTGTCTAATTTAATTATAGATGAAGGCGAAGCGGCAGGAAGATCCTCACGACGGTGTTGAACCATATAATCAACACCGTTTTTTATTTCATCTGATATTTCTTTAAAATTTTGAGGATAGGCTGCTCCCGAAATATTAGCTGAAGTGGAAACCAGTGGTTTTCTTAGTTGTGCAATTAATTGTTGGCAAAAAATGTCTTTTACAATTCTTATTGCAATACTTCCGTTTTGATTGACAAGTTGAGTTGGTAAATTGATGGCATTTTCAAAAATAGCTGTCGTTGGTTTTATTTGAGCTGAAAGAAAAGAAAGAATTTTTTGCGACGGTGCCGAAACATATTCCGCAATCATACCTGCATCGCTTACCAATATGATCATTGATTTTTTTTCTTCCCTGTTTTTTAAAGTATAAATTTTTTTTATTGCACTTACATTGGTTGCATCACAACCGATGCCCCAGATAGTGTCAGTAGGGTAGAGAATGGTTCCTCCATTATTTAAAATCTTAAGTGAATTAATAATTTCGTTTTGAAAAATACTCATTTTTTCATGCATTAAGTGATTCTAATAATTTTTTTGTTTCAATTGTTACAGCGCATTTAAAATGCCCAAGCGGACAAGCTTTTTGGCCATGTAAAGTGCAGGGTTTGCAGGAAAGAGAAAGAGTTGATTGCATAATAATAGATTTTTCAGATAGCGGGTAAAATCCAAACTCAGGAACTGTTGAGCAAAATATGGCTGTGATTGGAGAACCGGTTGCACTTGCAAAATGCAGAGGAGCTGAGTCATTGCTATAATTCATTTTGGCCCCTTTCATTAAAGCCGCCGACGAAAGGAAATTTAATTTTCCGGCAACCACCTTTACTTTTTCATTCTTTGTTTTTTCTTTAATTCTTTCACATAAAATGGCATCATCGTTTCCTCCCAATAAATAAATGTGGTATTCAGAAGGAAAATGGTCAATCAGTTCAACCCATTTTTCTTCAGGATATTGTTTGGTAAACCAAACGCTTGCCGGCATCATACAAACATAATGCTCGTGTGTATATTGCGATATTTTATCTGCATCTTTTTGTGTAGGATATAATTTCGGTTTATTGAAAGCGCCGTCGGTAAAATATTCGATGAGTTTGTTGTTCCTTTCCACTTCGTGAACGCCTTCCTTAAATAGATGCGGAATTTTTTTTGTAAAAAGAAAACTAAGAGGATTTTTATCGAACCCAATTCTTTCTTTTGCCTGCGAAAAACCAGTCAGGAAACCTGTAGACGCAAATCTTTGCAGGTTGATCACCTTGTCATACTTTTTTCTTCTGATTATTTTTAAAAGATCAAACAGGTTCCTGAATTTATTTTCTTTCTTATTCCATATTAAAACTTTTTTTAAAAACGGATGCCCATTCAGCAGGCCTTCATTTCCTTTTCTTAAAACGAAATCTATTTCAGCCTCAGGATAAAATTGATGTAATTTCTCAACCACGGCAGTTGCCAGAACTACATCCCCGGTAAAGGCTGTTTGTATTACGAGAATCTTTTGCATTTTTTTTAGCTACGAATCTTGTTGCTTATTAATAAATATGGCCAGGAATTGCTTAAAACCTGACTTTAATTTTATCCAAAACCGAATACGTGGATTTTCCAATACACCGTGATAAGGTTGTCCTCTTTTTAAATAATATTTTGAAAATGTTCCCTGTGTCATTCCCCATTTTGATATAAACTGGTAATAGCCTTTATTTTTCTTTACTTTTTTTACTGAGATGGACCCGAAATGATACACCCTGCTTTTAGCGATGCCCTTGAATATACGAATGCCCATTTGCCAAAGTTTCATTGAAAAGTCAGGGTCAGAATACATGCCGGGGGAAAATTCAATGCTGTATTTTCCGGCCAATTCCCATATGCTTTTATGGATAATATTTGGCGGCCATGTAGCGCCGTGCCAATCTTCCATCGGCCATTTTTTAAATTCTGCCAATAACTTTTCTTCATTAAATTCATTAATGGTAAGTCCGTAATCTTTTTCAATTGAACATTTGCTTTGCGCTTTTGGTTCAAGAACAGTTGCAGACAAGAAAAAGTTATTGTGACCAATCTTTTGAATCTCTTCGTAGAGATACTTATCCCATAGAGGGCAAGCATACATGTCGTCATTCATGTACAAAATGTATTCAGTGCTTGCTAAAGTACTGCAGTAATTAAGCGCATAACATACACCTACGTTTTCTGAAGTATGAGTGTAAGATATATTTTCCCGTGACTTGATCCATTCAAGGGTTCCATCAAAGCCTTCATTGACATGGACAATTATTTCATGAGCAAAAGAAGAGTTCTGTTCTATACTTTTGATGCACAGGTTCAGGTAATAAAGGTTATTCCAGCTTGGTATTAAAATACTAAATAGCGCATTTTTTACAGCCCTTTTTTCCGAAGTAAATTTTACATGATCAATCATCAACTCGATATTTATTTATCAATACAAGTAAATGTTTTTTACAACAGTTATTTTTTAGCAATTTATAATTTTTAAAACCAAATAATAATCTTCCTTTAAAAAAAGTTTGTTATATTAAGAGAGCAACCGGTATTTAAATTTTTCATGATTTAGCAATTTTGTTTTTCACGATGCCGACGTAAAACCTAGTTGGTGCTTTCAGTTGAATTTTTTTATAAAATTTTGCATTACAGTTGGATGACTTTCTTTATACACTTTTATTTTGCTTAAATCTCCGTAATCAAATAATTCTCCATCATTTTTAAACATTTGTTCGGAAGAGGTTTCGTATGTGTAATTGGTGTTATGACTTTTTATTTTCTTCTGCATTAATTCTGGTGGCTTAACAAAGCTATAATAAAAAATATAGGCATCTAATTCTATCACATTTAATTTAGAAGTATATTCTTTTAAATAATAATCCTGTCCTGCAAAACCCGGCACATTCTTCTGAATGATTGCGTATCACACCATGAATGTATTTCCGAATCATTTCTAATGCTTCTGATTTCTCTTGGATAACAGGTGTGAGAAAGTACGAAATCATCATAATCGCTTCAAAAATGTATGCACTTAAAAAGTAATCCTTCTACTTCGGTCTCATCTAAATACTTCGGACAGTTTTCTTTAATACCGGGCAAATAACCTATATAGTCAAATTAAAATGAACTATTTCTTAGAGAGTGTTTCTTAATTTTTAGAAAATTGAATGATGCTTTTAAAAAACTGGCGTTTTCCTGCAGACATTAAATACTTTTCCCAAGGGTATATTCTCTTATCCATGAATTCATATACATCCATATTTTACATTTCAACTAAAATTTGAGAATTCAAATGGGTAATGAGAAAAATGAATATTTTACAGGGTTCAATCCTGACATAATATTTGCGGGGATTAGTATAGAAAAATTGTTCTAATAGTTTGGGAAGTTTTACGTTCTAATTTAACCTGGATTCTCCTAAAAATTAGTAACAAACTATCTAATCGACAAACTTAAATTTTGTTTAAAACTTATTTTTGTATCATTGAATTAAGTTTGTAATCAAAAGGTTATTAAATTTAAACCTTTTAAATAAAAATATTTAAAAATAGGTGAGTTAAAAATTAATCGGCATTGGTTAATTCATTTATATGTTTTTTTTAAAATTACAAATATTTTTTTGACTTAATTCTTTAACTACAAAATGACAAAGCGAAAAGCAACCATCATCATTCCTGTTTTTAATGAAGAAGGAAATATCATTGCAATTGTGGAAAGATTAAACAAAATTTTTGAAAATTTACCTGGAATTGAATTTATAATAATTTTTGTGGATGATGGAAGTACAGACCAGAGTTTGCCCATTTTAATGAGTTTATCTGAAAAAAATCCTACTATCTTCTATTTAAGCCTTTCAAAAAATTTTGGTAAAGACAATGCACTTATGGCAGGCATTAATTTTTCAGATTCTGATGCTGTTATCACTATAGATGCAGATCTTCAACACCCCCCTGAGTTGATCCCTGAATTAATTAATTGGTGGGAACAAGGATATGACGTTGTATATGCTTACAGAAAAGATAGAAATATTCATGCAAGTTTTTTTACACGAATAAGATCGCAACTCTTCTACTATATAATTAATAAACTGTCTGATGTAAAATTAGAAAATGGCATTTCCGATTTTAAACTGATGGACAAAAGGGTTATAGAGGTTATTAATAAACTTCCTGAGGATAAACCTTTTTTAAGAGGAATTATAAAATGGGTAGGGTTTAAGCAAATGCCCATTGAGTATGAACCGGATGAAAGAAATTCGGGAAGTACAAAATATGATTTTAATACTTTAATATCTTTGGCAACACACGGACTTACATCGTTTAGTACCAAACCATTATCATTTGCTATTTATTTGGGGTTTTTCTTTTCTGCTTTGTCGTTGTTTTATGTTCCATATGTGTTATTGAGCTTTTATTTTCATTGGGACCGCGGTCCCGGCTGGGCATCTGTAATTGTTACCATCGCTTTTTTTGGTGGATTGCAATTAATGATTATGGGAATTATAGGCCTTTATCTTGGTAAAACCTTTATTCAAGGCAAAGGGAGGCCAAGATATATAATTCAAACATCCAATCTTAATTTCAAGAATAAATGACACATCCCATAAGAACTACAAGAGAATTTTTTCTTAGTGGAAAATTTTTATTTAGCCGGAAATTGGCTTTTATTTTATGGTTTGGCCTTTCTTTATTAGCTGCAATGTTAATCATTGTTAATAGAAACAGCTCTAATAATTTCATCATTTTCAGGCATGTTTTTTATCATTTGCGACAACAAAAAAATTTATATCTTTTTTACCCGGCCGAATATGATGATGTAAACCTTTATGGGCCGGTATTTAGTATTCTTATTGCCCCTTTTGCACTTTTACCCAAAATTATAGGCGGCTTTTGCTGGGTACTTTTCAATGCTTCCGTATTATTTTTTGCAATAAGAAAATTGCCAATTCAAAAAAACTGGCAATATGCTATTCTTATTTTAAGCAGTAATGAAATGATGAATAATGCTTCATGGTTCCAGGTAAATCCTTTAATTGCTGCCTGTATTATTCTTGGTTTTGTATATACAAATAATGGCAAAGAAATATGGGCATTATTCTTTATTATGCTCGCCGCATTTATTAAAATATATGGTATTGTAGGTTTCTCTTTTTTCTTTTTTAGCAAGAATAAAATGAAATATATATTGTGGCTTTTTATATGGTCTTTTGTCTTTTTTGTTTTACCAATGTTTATTAGTAACCCTCATTATATAGTTCAATGCTATAGTGACTGGTTTCATGCGCTAAAAGAAAAATCTGCAAAGAATACGAACCAGTTCCTTGAAAATGATTTTCAGGATATTTCCGTAATGGGCATGATACGAAGAATTTTTAAATTACATTGGTTGAAGGATTGGATGGTACTGGTTCCTGCAATGCTTTTATTTGGAATACAGTATATGCAATTCAAATTTTTTGATGATCTCCGTTACAGGCTATATCTACTGTGTTCAGTATTATTGTTTACTGTAATTTTTAGTAATGGGGCTGAATCTCCAACCTATATCATTGCTTTTCCTGCGGTTTGTCTTTGGTACATGATTCAGCCTCGGTCAAAATTCATTAATGGAGTATTTATATTTGCTTTTCTGTTAACAGGATTTGGTTATTCTGATATTTTTACACCATACGTGCGTGAACATATTGTAAGGCCTTATTCATTGAAGGCATTGCCATGTTTTATAGTATGGCTTATAATCATTTTTCAAATATATTCGGGAAGGTTTTTAAAAACTGACCTGCATCGGAATTCAGAAATACAAAAAGGCTAATTTCTTTATGATTAAAAAAGATAAAAATATATTACTATCATTTGATGTGGAAGAATTTGATTTGCCGTTAGAATATGGTATCAAAATATCAGATAATGAACAAATGGATTTAGGGGGAAATGGATTAGATGCTATCCATGAAATTTTAGAAGATTCAAAAATTCAATGCACTTTATTTACCACCGCTAATTTTGCTTTAAAATTTTCATCTAAAATTGCCGGCCTTTCAAAAAAGCATGAAATAGCCTCTCATACTTTTTTTCATTCCTCATTCAAAAAAGATGATCTTAAAAATTCGCTCCTCACTTTGGAAAATATTACGTCAAAAAAAATTTTTGGATTGAGAATGCCGCGAATGAAAAAAATAGATGCCAGCTTAATTGAGGAGGCTGGTTATAAATACGATTCCTCTATAAACCCTACCTGGATTCCTGGAAGATATAATAATTTTTCTAAGCCCCGGACCTACTATGAAGAGAATGGGATTACTAAATTCCCGGTTTCTGTATCGGCTAATTTAAGGATACCCTTATTTTGGCTTGCCTTTAAAAATCTCCCTTATTCCTATTATAGAAATATCGCTTTACAAAGTTTAAAGAAAGACGGATACTTATGTATTTATTTTCATCCATGGGAATTTATAGATTTACATAAATATAAAATCCCCACAATGATCAAAAGGAAATCAGGCAATGAGTTACTCGAAAAATTAAACCGGTTAATTTCAGATTTAAAAAATGAAGGAGATTTTATAGCCATGAATTCCTTTTTAAGCAAAAATGGACTTTGAATCTTTACCCAGGGATATGCTTTAAATATAAGGAATTCTTAGAGCTTGCTCCGTAATTAACAATAGTATTGTGGCAAATGCAGTTCTATTTGATGCCTAGACAACCTACTGAGATGAATTTTTTCGATTAAACCTAATATCCTCACAAATATGAAAATGATACTTTTATCAGTCGAATTATATTATGGATTACATCATCTCTTTTTGCGCAAAAATTCAGTTTAGGAATAAAAGGAGGAGCCAATCAGTATAATTTTTTTATTGCATTTATATTGGTCGCATCACAACCTATTCCCCAAATAGTGTCAGTAGCGTAGAGGATGAGCCTTCCTGATTGTAAAACATTCAAACTGTTTTTGAGATACATTTCTAAATTATCAGACTTCATTTTATAAAGATTTAATCACCATTCTCCGGGTGGATTTTTGGTTTCTTTTCTTATAGCTATTGCTTGTGACAACTTTGAAGTAAACCATTTTTTTTGTTCATCAATAATATTTTGAGTTGCCGTATTTTTAAATTTTGAAAGCTTCTTTGCTAATCTGCGCCATTTTAAAAATCCAAGAAAATATGCGAGGGGGAATGATTTTCGCAAATCAAGAAGAGTATAAATCGGTATATTTTTCATTTTCCTGATCAATAAATTGTAGTCATCAGGTGTTTCTGTTTTGCAATCATGAATCACATGAGCAACCGGCAGTACGCCAATTTTCATCCCATGATATTGAACCCTTGATGCATAATGATTGTCTTCGCCATAATGAAAAAACACCGGGTGAAATAAACCCGTTTTATTAATGCATTCTCTGCTGATCATCCAGGCAGCAGCATTTACAAAACGCATAGCATACGGTCTATTGACATCAAAATCGCTGGAGGAGATCAACATTTTATTTGCAACCTCAGGCGAAAAATTATTGTGTAAAAAATTTTTAAAAATCGGCTCAATTGCTTTTCCTGAAATTTCTAATTGCAACGGACTTAACAAACCAAAATCAGGATTGTCTTTTAATGCATTAACTAATTTTGAAATGGTATTTTCAAAAACATAAGCGTCCTGGTTTAATAAAAAAATAAAATCGGCCCCTTGCTTCATCGCAAAGTCAATCCCCAAATTATTAGCCTGCCCGAAGCCTGTGTTTATCTTGTTTTGAATCAGGTGTATTGTTGGATAGTTGCTGAGTAATGCCAGGGTTTCATCAGTAGATGCATTGTCAATTACAATAATTTCAGTGTGTAAATCACTCTTTAATAAATTGTTCAAACACCTGTTAATCCAGGTTTCTCCATTGTAAGTAACAATTATTGAAAATATTTTATCCATGCAAATATTGAAATCGACGTATTAATTATTTGCAAATGTAAATCAACATTAAGTTTAAACTCCCTTATTTTTGATTAAAATCAGATTGACAAATGCAACTCTCTGTAATATTTACCACTTACAATTCTCCACTCTGGCTTGAAAAAGTATTATGGGGTTACCAGCATCAAAAGTTTAAATATTTTGAAGTGATCATTGCTGATGATGGTTCAACTCCAGAAACTGCTAATCTTATTAAAGAGATGAGACAAAAAGTAGATTTTCCGATCCGGCACGTCTGGCATGAAGACAAGGGGTTCCGGAAATGCGAAATTTTGAATAAAGCCATTTTAGCTTCTAATGCTGACTACCTGGTATTTAGTGATGGGGATTGCATTCCAAGGGAAGATTTTTTGCAAGCGCACTTCGATAATAAAAGAATAAATTATTTTCTTTCGGGCGGTGCTTTCAGGTTGCCTATGTCTTTAAGTACTTTGATTAAGCCGGAAAATATTTTAAGCCAGGATGCTTTTGAAAAAAAATGGTTGATAAAAAACGGATTAAAAAGATCGTTTATTAAAAATTTAAAACTAACAAAAAATAAATTTTTAGCAGGGCTGATGAATCATATAACACCTACAACGGCTTCCTGGAATGGCAACAATGCAAGTGCATGGAAAAAGGATATTCTGGCAATAAATGGTTTTGACGAAAGAATGCGTTATGGTTCAGAAGACAGAGAATTTGGAGAACGTTTGATGCATAATGGAATAAAAAGCATCCAGGTAAGATATATTGCGGTTTGTATTCATCTCGATCATTCGAGAGGTTATGTAAACCAGCAAGACCTGAACAGAAATGCTGCTATCAGAAAGGAAACAAAAGAGAAAAGAAAAGTATGGACTGATTTTGGCATTCAAAAAACAGTTGAATAGCTCTTTACTTTTTGATGCGTTTATAATTACGGAATCCAAACAGTAAGCGCCCATTTAAAAAAGTTTGTTCTATTAAAGAGAGCAACCGGTATTTAAATTTTTCATGCTTTTGCAATTTCGTTTTTCCCGGTGCCGAAGTATAGCGTAGTTGATGCTTCCAGTTGAATTTTTTAATAAAATTTTGCATCACAGCGGGATGACTTTCTTTATACACTTTTATTTTGCTTAAGTCTCCGTAGTCAAATAATGCTCCTTCATTTTTAAACATCTGTTCGGTAGAGGCTTCCCCTGAATAATTGGTGTTATGACTTTTTCTTTTCTTCTGCATCAATTCCGGTGGCCTTACAAAACCATAATGAAAAATATAGGCATCTAATTCTATCACATTTAATTTAGAAGTATTTTCTTTTAAATAATAATCCTGTCCGGCAAAACCCGGCATTCTTCTGAATGATTGCGCATCGCGCCATGAATGTATTTCCGGGTCATTCCTGATGATTCTGATTTCTCTTGGATACCAGGCATGAGAAAGCACAAAATGATCATAATCGCCCCAGAAATGCTTGTATTTAAAAAGAAATCCTTCTACTTCCGGGTCATCTAAATACTTCTCACAGTTTTCTTTGATAACGGGCAAATATTTTTCGTGTACCGCTTCATCGCTTTGAATATAAAAAAGCCAATCACCTGTGCAGGCTGCTTTTGCTATATCTGTTTGCCGTGCATATTCCATGCCTCTTGGATATTTTTCCAAATCCCAGGTAGTGTGGATGATTTTAATCTTATCTGATTGAATGCTTCGTATTTCCTGTTCTGTCTGGTCATCGTCATCGCAATTGCCCAGTGCTACAATAAACTCATCTACGAGGGGAAGTAAAGATTCTATGGAAGCCTTGGCAGGGTAATAAAGTTTGGTCGCATTTTTGGCAATAGTAAACCCGCTTATCTTCATAGGATCAATTAAATAAACTGAATGACTTTTTTCAGATGTAAAATTACAGGTTTCCTTTTGATAACAAAATTGCAATTAAATTGCCGACTAAAATTTTGCTCTATTATATTTGCAAAAAAAATAAAGAATGAATTTAGAAGAAATGATCCTGGAAGTATGGGACAACCGTGCCTTATTACAAAATGATAATTACTCTAATGCAATCAGGGAAGTAATTAAAAAATTGGATGAAGGCACGTTAAGAACTGCCGAACCAGTGCTTGAAACTGCTGGCAACCTGGAGCCACAACTAAAATGGCAGGTTAATGAATGGGTAAAAAAAGCGGTGCTGTTATATTTTGGTATTCAAAAAATGGAAACCTATAGCCTGCCTCCATTTGAGTTTTACGATAAAATGAAATTAAAATCTAATTATAAGGATCTTGGTGTTCGTGCTGTCCCGCATGCTATTGCGCGCTATGGAAGTTTTTTGGGAAGAAATGTGGTGCTGATGCCAAGTTATGTAAATATAGGCGCGTATGTAGATGAAGGCTCCATGGTAGATACATGGGCTACTGTGGGCAGTTGCGCACAAATAGGAAAAAATGTACACCTTAGCGGTGGCGTGGGAATTGGCGGTGTGCTGGAGCCCTTGCAGGCAAGCCCTGTCATTATAGAAGATGGTTGTTTTATAGGCAGCCGGTGCATTGTAGTGGAAGGGGTAAGGGTAGAAAAAGAAGCCGTATTGGGCGCTAATGTAGTGCTTACTCAATCTACTAAAATCATTGATGTAAGTGGGAGCGAGCCGGTAGAGACAAAAGGGGTCATTCCTCCCCGGAGTGTGGTAATTCCCGGTACCTATCATAAGAAATTTCCTGCAGGTGAATATGGCGTAGGCTGTGCCTTGATTATTGGAAAAAGAAAAGAAAGCACCGATAAGAAAACCAGTTTGAATGATGCTTTGCGGGAATTTAATGTGAGTGTTTGATAGAATCATTTATTCAATTGCGGAATTGTTTTATTGTTAGTTTCAATATAGATTTGCAATCTTATTTTAATTTTTTGTAATTAAAAAAGCCCGGGTGGCGAAATTGGTAGACGCACTGCCTTCAGGTGGCAGCGTTCGCAAGGATGTGCTGGTTCGAATCCAGTCCCGGGTACGTATTAAAAAATAGAAGCCTTGTTAGTATTAACTTTCAGGGCTTTTTTAATTTTTAGGGGATGGTACAGGGGACGGTTTATTTAAAATAAAAAAGGTTCAGCCCATATTCCTCAGCCCTTCTCTTGCAAAACGCATGGCGACTGGGCTATTTCTTATGCGTCGTGTCTTTATTCATAACGCTTTTTAAGGAATCATTCGATTTTTTCAAATTAGTAATTGTAGAATTAAGTTGAATAACTTGTATCTTATTGTCATTTGCTTTATCGGTAGCTCTGTAATTTAAAAATGTCAAAATTATAATGGCAACAATATTTGTAATAGTTATTATCGTCATTAATTTATTATGTCTATTTCTCGATTTGATGTCTAAAAAAGATTGTGAATACCCTCCATTTATTAAAAACAAACGTCCTTCAAAAGATGAGAAATAGTAAGCAGTGTTATCTGCTTGTATTTCACGAATAACATAACCGTCCTTAACCAATTTGTCTAAAATTTCAATGGACTCTTTGGTTGTTAGTTCAAAGTCAAGCTCATTGACGATTTCAGTTGCCTTTCTTTTTGGTGGATGTTGGCATTCAATAATCAGTTTTAAAACTTTGTCAATCTTAGTTAGTTCTGTCATTGATAGTATTAGTTTGTTATGAAGCCAATAGCTTGCTGATAAGATTAAAGAATACCCGTAATTTACCAAGGAACAATAATCTTGAAGTCATAATTGGCAGAAAGACTTCTAATATTTTCAAAATTAGAAAATGCTTCAACAGGGTCAATTCTCTCAAATTTCAATTCAGAGAATTTGTCCCTTGTTAATTTAATTGAATAAATGTATTGATCCTCTATGTTGCCAGTTGCTTTATTAAGTCTTTGCGCAAATCCTGAAATTATTATTTCAGCTATTGTTGTTGAAATATTGAAGAAAGTTCCTCCAAGATATAAAGCTATTCCGCTTACACACTGGGCATATTCTTGTTTCAATTCTTTTTGAGTCTTTTGCTTAATAGATATTTTTCCAGAAGATAAAATGTTTGCCTTCTCTTGTGGTATGTCTTCGATTTCTGGTAAATCCAAATCTATTTTAAGTTGTTTTATATCAAGATTATATTCATAATTAACGCTGAACTCAGCAGGTAAAGAAATTTCACTTAGAATTATTTCTATTCTTTCATTGATATAATTTGTGTCACCTTTTAATATACTATCAAACTCATTTTTCTCTGCGATGTAATTATCATAATATTCCTTGTCCTTAGCTGCTTTTATCACGTGTTCATTTTCAATGAATTCATCTCTTGCGATTTTCCATTCTTCTACTTTTCTTTGAAATCGGCTCTCTAAATTTTCAGAAATGAATGCATCTCTCAATCCATTATTCTTCCAAAAGAATATGCTTCTTATTTTTTGCTTAGCCTCGTTTCCTAACTCCATTGCTATTTTGTCTTTAGTTGGCCTTTCTATTTGAAAGCTCAGGGAGTTATGAATTTCGGGGGATAGACTTTCAATTGCATCTTGAATATTAACTTTTGAAACTATAACTGGAGTAAATTTGGAAATGCTAATAAATTTAGAAGTTTCTTCATCAACTTCCACTTTTTTTTGTTCAATTAACCCGTTTACAGATTCCTTATATTTATCGCTTCTCTTTACACTCCTAAGAATTTTTTCATCAGTAATTTGTCTACCATATGAATCAGTAATTGCGAGAGTAGGCTTCCCTTTATCATCTAATCCAATTGAAACTTTTGCTTGCAAGTCTTGTGTTTGAGTTCCGGTATTCCTGAGTTGTTGTTGTTGTTGTTGTGAAGAATTACTACCCCCTATTCTCTTTCTATCATAGATACCTGTTCCAGGAATACCTGTATTTAGGTATGTTCCCTTTTTCCCTATTGTTACAGACGCTCCCCTAACTCCTGCACTTACGCTAACTCCTGACTTTGACAAATTTAAACTCAGTCCCTTCATTATTTTGACTTTTCGTCTAAAGCGCATATTATTTAAGTTAATTAAGTTTACGTATTTTGGAAGCCCTTACCGCCAACGTTTATATTTATGTAATTACACACAACTTCATTTTTACTACCTGCTTTCTTCGTTTTTTGTATTGCTGAGTTGCGTAAAGCCATCCGATAATTATCGGATTACCAGTACAAAGTAATATTTTTATTTAATTCATCCTAAATATTTGGAATTCTTACTAAAGTCGTTTTCAAGTTCTTTTCAGGTCTAAATTCTAATTTGTGCTTGAATCATTCGTTCAGCTTTCAAATTTTGAAAGAAAAGAGATTAAATAAAAAAAGAGACATAAGGTCTCTTTACAATGCAAGAAAATAAACAAATTTATTTTGACTTTCATACCGTTAATTTATTCTTCTTCTTTAACAACCATATCCGAAAAATTTTCTTCACAAAACTTCAAAGCCCTATTATAGAAATCCATACCATTTTTATCATTTTTCATTAAACGCTCTCTTGTTATTAAAGCCATTTTTAAAAATTGATAAAACTGTTCCTGATTACACATTAAAACAACAAAACTTGCAAGTGTATTTTCATTTAATCCCGTAAAGAGTAATTCAGATCCACCGTCATGACGTTCAAATAGAACGAAACAATTTTTAGAAAATTTAATATCTTCCAAAACTTCTTCCATTTTTTCTTCCCTGCATTTTTCAGGTATATCTAAAGGAAACCTTAATCTATATTTATCTAAGCTCATATTTTATCTCCTTTTATTTTTTCTTTTGGGATCATTTTCCAAACTATTTTATTTTGTTCATCAATTTTATTGTAAAGCCTGCTAGTTATATTATTCAATGGAATTAAATGCACGCTACAATATTCCTGCTTATAGGTTTGAATTTTACCTCCTAATTGGTCGGCTTGCTCTAACTTTTCTAGTTGAGTTAAAAAAATCATATCTGAATAAAAATCAGTGTACAATTGAGAAATTTTTCTGGAACAATTCCAAACCATACAACGGTATTGGCCCGTATTTTTTGTGATGTATTTGGTTATGTAATTCCCTACACCTTTTATATTATTTGAGCTGACCACTTTTACATCAAATGCGGAGGAAGGTTTATAATTTTCATCCCTTGGAACAATGCCTTGCGTTTTTTGTACCTCAAGCCAGTAAGTCCACCAGCGGGTTATATTCCAGAATTTATTTGTGATAAGATGAAAATGAATATTGTCTTTAAAGACTTCATTTTTAGATTGTTTTTCAGCCACCCATAAATATTGAAAATCTTTACTACGCTTTGAAACATTATCCAAAAAAGCGCCAAGAACCTTTATAGCTTGCCGGTCTGTTACTTTGTTCAAAAAAGTGAGAGTAACAAAACTTAGCTTTTTACTTTGACGTCCAAAAGCAATCACTTTCTTTCTGATTTTAGCTTTAGTTCTCGGAGACATAGAACGGAGCTCATAAATGCTTTCATCATACTCATCAATTTTTAGTGGTTTTTCTAAAAGTTTTTCCATAGGGTCTTTTTCTAAATAGTCAGGAATCTCTTTTACTTTTCTATCTAAAGACGAACCAGTTAATTTATTCATCAAACTTAATCTTGATACTTTTGGAATAAACCCAATACTAACCCCATAAGTGTTTTTCAAAACTCTCATATAACACCTCCTTTTTCATTTAGAAGTGTCGAAATAGTTGCAGTATTATTAAAACCATTAATAAAGGTGGATTTGCAAGATTTATTATTAAAGGTTAAAAAAAAATAAAGGACAAAGACAATAGGAATTAATGATAAAAAGTAAGGAACAACATTGCCAGGATAAAACCTTTTCAGATACTTTCCAGTTCTTCTTTCATAGACATTAAAATATTTCCAAGTTGGATGTTTAGAATCCAAGAACTTTGAAAAACTATTTAACGTGTGAACGAACTGCCATTTTTTAGGAGTAGTATTTTCAAAATATACTATCACAGAGTAATCATTTTTATGCG